>JBEKIN010000208.1:0-8096 GCA_050011735.1 Acidobacteriaceae bacterium
GGCTTCAGCCGTGCCGAAAGAACAGCCGCGCCGTAGGCGCTTCCTTGCTGCCGCAGGCGCCGGGGTCCCCGGCGAGCCGCCTTTGCTCGCTGGGGTGGAGATCGTCGGCGGAAGCGCCGC
Source organism: Acidobacteriaceae bacterium (assembly GCA_050011735.1). Lineage (GTDB taxonomy): Bacteria > Acidobacteriota > Terriglobia > Terriglobales > Acidobacteriaceae > Palsa-343. The sequence continues at coordinate 121 of JBEKIN010000208.1, forward strand.
AGCGCCTGGAGCCGACTGCCCGGTTGACAAGTGTAAGGCTACAGGCTACAGTCGAACCAGATGAAGATTAGGAACCTCCTCCACAAGGGATTGAAGAAGCTCTACGCCGACGACAATCCCAGAGGCGTTCCGCCCGACACCGTGGACAAGCTTCGCAAGATGTTCGCGTTCCTGGACGACATGGAAGACCCCGAGGAACTGCGGGCGCTTCCCTCATGGAAGGTCCACACCCTGAGCGGGGACCGTAAAGGCACCTGGAGCCTAAGCGTGACCGCCAATTGGCGCCTCACCTTCCGTATCGACACAACCGAACGCGAAATTTGCGACGTCAATTTAGAGGACTACCACTAGGACAGAAGGAGAACCCATCATGCCCATGAAGAACCCGCCCCACCCCGGCGATTTCATCCGCACCGAGATCCTTTCGCCGGCCGGCCTCACCGTCACCGCCGCGGCCGCCGCGTTGCGCGTGTCCCGGCCCACGCTTTCCAGCCTGCTCAACGGCAAGGCCGACCTCTCCGGCGACATGGCCCTCCGCTTCGAGAAAGCCTTCGGCGTGAAGATGGACACGCTCATGCGTATGCAGGCCTCGTACGACATCGCCCAAACCCGCAAACGCGAGAACGAAATCCGCGTCGCCCGCGTCTCGCTCCTGACCGCGGCCCACTAACAAATCAAGCCCCGGTCCCTCCCGCACCTCACCCAGCGGAAGCCAACGCCTTCCGCCTCGGCCGCCCACCCTTCAGCCCATTCGCCCGCGAAGCCTTCCGCTTCGCCGCGCTCCTCGCCGATCCCCCGCTCCGCCCAATCTCCGCCATCCACCGCTTCGTTCCATAAATGTGCTTCAGCAGTCCTGGAACGTAGTGATCGACATTCAGCTCCGGCCAGTGCAGCCCCGTACCCTTGCCCAGGATTTCGACCTGCGCCACCTGCTCTCGCGTCGCGTTCTCCAGACCCTGCAAATCTTCGCGCGGAATGATCTCCCTGCGCCCATCGCTCAGCTTCAGAATCAGCAGATCCAGACCCGCACCCGGCCTGTACTCCACCGAAACCACGCGAGGCTCGCCCTCCAGAGCGCCGGCCCGCAAAAGAGCCCGGTCGATCTCGGCATCCGTCGTCACCACCTTATGCTTGTCCATGAATTTCCTCCCACAGCCCGACTAGTTCCGCAAAATGGGCCGCCGCGGTCTCCAGAATCTTCCTCACATCCGACCTCTTCGCATTCCCCAGCCGAACCGCGTCCGAGCGTTCCGCCAGCGCAACGTTGCCATCGGAGCGCAGGTCGATGATCGCCTCCGTTTCGCCCAAAAAACCATGAACATGGCGAGGCGGATGGTCGTTCGCGTACGCGACAAACCGAACACTGCCGAACGTCAAGCGAACCCACGTCTGATTATAACCCAAGCGGCTTAGGTTAAAGCTCACACTTTCTCGGCGAACCCCCGCCCCAAAAACAGGGGCTTCCGCCCCGGCGCCCCTGGCAACAAAGCCACTACCACCGAAAGGGCATTGAGAGAAGGGTCTATACGCGAAAAAATGGCTTGGCGGGAGTATCGACTTTGAGCAGTCTGTCGCAACGGCTGAAGAGCCTCTGGACCGACGAATCCGGGCAGGACCTGATCGAGTATGCGCTCATCGCTGCTCTGATCGCGCTGGCCGCCATCGTGGCCATGAAAGGCCTCTCTAACAAGATCAGCAACGAATTCAACGCGGTCGGCAACAGTCTCTGAGCGCGTCGGCAGAGGCGCCGGGGTCCAACTCGGCGACCCCAAAAACCCTAAGGCTTCAGCCCCGGCGCACGCCAAAATCCACGCGCCGAGCCCCATCAGCTTTTTTTGTCAACCCCCGCACCTCTTCACCAAAGTAACGCCCCCTCATTCCACGCCACTTCCACCACAACACACCCCATCATATTTGGCCGATTTTAGTGCTGGACTTGGTATCCTGATAATAGGGGGCAAAGAAGAAAAATCCCCCGATCGATCTCAAAAGAAGGCCGCCGTGGGCGGCCTTTTTCCATGCCCGGAAGCCAGTCCATGCAGCGGCTCTTCCATCGCGCTCCACCAGCCACCCCGGTCACCCCCCGGGACCCCCCTGCCAAAACGCCCCTGCAAAGGGCTTTAGTTGCAATAGCTTGCCACAGTCCAAAAGAGCCCTCCGCGAACCCCCACGGATGCAACCACTTGCCACAGCCCTGGGGGGGTGGGGGGGCCCCCTCACTGCCCCGGCAAGCCATCGCTACCGCCCCAACCCGGCACCCGCAACCGGCGCCGGCTGCCCCACCAGCGTCGCCACGTCGTCGACGCCAGCAATTTTTCCCTGCAGCATGCCCGACAGAATGTCGTACTCCACCAGCTCCGGCAGCGGCGCCAGAACCTCGTTGCCCGATCGCTGGCCGGCAAAGTGAATCATGAAGACCGGCCGCGGATCGAAGCGGCCCTGCGAGACTCGTTCCTCTTCGGCTGACCAGTAGAGCGTGTTCTGCCACAGCGGAACGCGCCACGAATGATCCGAAGAGACAATCACCGTCGTCGCATCCGCACCAGACGTCGCATCGATCTCCTCGAGCAGCGTGCCCAGCAGGTCGTCGGCCAGCGTTAGATTATCCAGATAGTTCCCGCACGCGCACCACGCATGCGTCCGGCGATTGTAGACGCCAGGCGCATGAGGCACCGGCAGATGCAGGTAGACAAAATGGACGCGCTCATCCCGGAGCGTCGCCTCCATTTGTTCCATCAGGCTTCGATCGTCCTCGATCGCCAGGTCGAGACGCCTGGTGTCGGCTTGCCTGCTCGAATGTGCCTCCGCCAAAAAAGCACGAGGCAGAGCCCAGGCATAAGAAAGGACGGAGTCGTCCTTCGCTACCCAGGGCTCGAACGACAATCCAGCGCCAACGCCTGGCTGCCAGAAGCACCGGGTCAGAAGCCCGGCAAAGATCCGGCAATACGGAATGCCCCAGCCGACAACGCCTGGGTTCCAGCCATAGCTCTGAGCGGTTGCAAACAGGCTTTGGCCCGCATCGTATGCAACCCACTCCTGTCGCGCCTGCTCTCGATACAGCAGCTTGCCCTGCGCCGTGCTGCGTATTTCTTTGATCTGCCGCCTCGCCAGCAGCGACGGAATAATCAGGTCGGTATAGTTCCCGACTGGCTGCAGATTCCCGAAGGAAATGCTCTCGGCATGCAGCCGCTGCAGATTGGGGAACCGCTGCTCTTGCGGCGGATCGCTCAGCGCCAGCTTGTACGAGAGCTCGTCGAAAAGGATCCAGACAATCCTCGTATTCCTCGCCGGCTGCGCCACGGCATGAGCGGCGACAACCGGGAGAGTTTCGTGTGCCTGCAAATCCAGGTGCACCAGCTCAGGAACGATCCACAGCGCGCAGAACGCAACCGTGGCCAGAGCGACCCGAGTTGCGCCGACGATCGGGCGCGCGACCTTCGGCCTCAGCCAGGCGAACGCGCCCAACAGCAGCGGCAAGGCCACCACCAGACGGAACGCCCATCGGTGCCACCATACTTCCACCTCCGTCAAAAGCGCAGGCTGCGGAGCCCCGGGAAGATTCGTTGCGCGCCAGCCGTTCAGCAGAACGTACCCGCAGTACGCCAGGCTCCACAGGAACAGACCCGCAAGGCAACCGCCGATAACTCTGCGGGTCGTAGAAGGGAGGCGCTGCATCACGGCGAGGACGACCACGCCGGCGACAGCAACGGCAACCGCGTCCAACATCAGGCCGCCCATCAGCGTCGTAAGCGGCAGGTGGTGATGATAGACAAACCGGTATCCTGGCGTAACCAGGGGTGCCAGCACCGGAAACAGCAGCAGCAGGGTGGCTCCAACCGCCTCGAGCACCCAACGGACTTTCATGCCTGGCTCCAACGTGCTGCGCGCAGGGCAAACCCTTGCTGACGACGCTGGAACCAACGATGCAAGGATCCCTGCTGAACTGGCGAAATCCTAACTGCATCGCGGATGGGTTGACCAGCAGAAGCTGGAGCTCCTCAGTTACCTAAGTGGGTCCGTCAAGGCCAGCGATCCAGCCATCATTCCCGAGCCAGTCTCATACCCGCCCGTAACTGCGCCACCCTTCCCATCACCACCACGGTCGGCACCGCGTCGGTGATCCACGCCAGCGTACCCTGAGAAACTCTGCCCGTCGCATACAGCCAACCGTCCAGCACCGCCAGAGCCACATACAAAACCCCGCTCGTCCTGGGCATCCGCAGCACCACCGCCAGACACACGCACCCCGTCAAATCGCCGAACAGAACATTCAGCAACCAGGGGCTCACATGGCCCGCGCTGGCAAACTCAATCAGATTCGGGAGGCCATAGACGATCAGCACGATAGCCAGAAACAGCAGCGGCGCGGACCACCGGTCTGGCCCGTGCAGAACCTCCGCGAAACCGCCGCTCCTGCGTGCCTCCGCCTCGCCGTGCTCCGCGTAACAGCGCAGCGCCGCGTCGCTGAACTCCGGTCGAACGCGCGGCCCGCAAACGTGCTGCCTCTCCATCTCCTCCGCAACCGCGAACGTAGCGGCGGTTCCGAGCGTTGCGAGGCAGCGCGTGCAGACAACAACACATCGGGCATCCGCAAAGTAGCGGCGATAGAACTTCATAGCATGTCCGGCTCGCCTGGGAGCGAGTTGATTCGGCTGTTGATGCACGATATGTATCACAAGGGGCAGTCACCATGGAGCCAATCCATTGGTAACGAAAACCCGTAATCTCGCCGCTGGGTGAAGATCGAGGAAGTCGGCTCCGGACCCGGAAGAAGCGGCAGCGAAGATCCAGCAGGAAGTCCAGACCGCCTGGGAAGAAGCCGAACGCGAACTGGAAATGATGCGCCAGGAAGGCGAAGCCGAAGAAATGGCCGCCTCCGAATAACCACCACCGCTGTCATCCTGAGCCTCGTCTGCGCGTCAGCGCGACGTGGCGAAGGATCTGCGTTTCGCTCCACAACACCAGCGATCAAAACGCCCGACTTGCGCCGGGCGCTTTTGTTTTTGTTTTGGTTCTTGTTTTGGGTTGTCTTCCTGAGCGAAGCGAAGGACCTCGCGTTTGTTTTCACTTCACCGGCAACCGAACTCGGGGTGCCCCATCCTATCCGCCTGTTGTTGGCGGATAGGGTGGGAATATGCAATCTCCAGCAACCAACAGAAAAGCCCAGCCGTCGGGCTTTTTCTTTCGCTCCGCTTGGCCGTCGCGCGAACTACCGAGCGGGGATGGCAGGACGCCCGCGCACAAACCGCAGATCGATCACACGTCCGGTGCTCAGCAGAAAGCCGTTGATGACGCCCTTGCTGTCGCGTGTAAAGCGGATTTTGCCCACATCGGCAAGGAAGAAGTCGCGCGTGACAGGGTGCAGCGTGTCAGGTCCATTTTTGAGACGGTGCAGAACAAGGCTCTTTTTCCCATCGGCGCCGGATTCGATTTTCATCTCATACACCGGATCGATCTCCGCGCTGCTGTAGACGCCGGCGTACTCGGCAAGCTGCGCGTCGGTCGGCGCGAAGGCTGGAGCGGCCGAGAAAGTCTCGATCTTGCCGTCCCCATGCTTTATCGCCAATTGCAGCGGCGCGCCCGGCTTGCCGGGTGAAAACGTCATCTCGTCGGGGGCGATCGCCACGCGGAACTGGTTTTCGCTGAACGGCTTCACCTCGTAGGTGTCGTCTTCGCCCACGTTGCCCACCTCGAGCTTCCCGTCTTTGATGACAAAGCGCACCAGATCGTCGGGGTCTTTCACGTTGAGGTAGACGCCGGCTTTGGCTTGCATCTGCGCAGTGGTGAGAGCGATCGGTTTGGAGTCGTCCGCCTTGGCGGAATCGGCAGGCTGCATCGCGGAGCCCAGATAGACCTCGGCAACTTTCTGCGCCAGGTCGGCTGGATTAACAGAGCCGAGATTGCACAGGCAGGCCACGCTGAAATGCTGATCGGGGAAGCGGATCATGTCCGCGCGATAGCCGGCATCGGCGCCGCCGTGGTCGACCACGTTCAGGCCGCGATATTTGCTGACGACGAGGCCGGCCGCGTAGTCGAGCTGCTCTCCGTCGTCGAGCCTTCCACGCTCCTGCAACTGCTGGATAACTACCGGTCCGCCGACGCGCGATGTATAGAAGTTTTCGTCCCATTGAGCCAGGTCTTCCACGGTGGTCAATAAGCTGGTCGCGCCAACCGTGTCGAAATTAGTAACGCTCAGGTGATACGTATCGCCGAAGGGCAGGTAACCGTAAGCTAGGTTTTTCACGATCTCGTCGAAGTCGTCGCGAAAATGCGTGCTCTTCATGCCGAGCGGAGCGAAGATGCGCGCAGTAGTGAAGCTGCGCAACGACTCCCCGCTCACGCGGGCCACGATCTGTGCCAGCAGCGTGTAGCCGGTGTTGCTGTAGAGGAACTTAGTATTGGGCGGAAAGTTCAGATCCCTCTGGTGCGAGACGACGTACAGAACGTCGCCGTCGGTGATCAGATCCTGTGCATAGCGCCATCCCGAGAGTTGCAGCAGGTCCCACTGATCGCGCAAGCCGCTGGTGTGGTGCAGCAACTCGCGGATCGTCACTGGCGTCCCGAAGTCGGGCAACTCGGGGATGGTTTTCCGCACCGGATCGTCGAGCGAGAGTTTGCCTTCCTGCACCAGCAGCAGGATCGATGCGGCGGTGAACTGCTTCGACATGGATGCGACGTGAAACACCGTCGTCGGCGTGATAGGGATATTGTGGTCGAGGTCGGCCATGCCGTAGCCGCGTTCGTAAATGATCTTGTGGTCGCGGATCACAGACAGCGCGCAGCCAGGTGAGAGGGTCGTGCCCATTTTCTGAAAGAGCGCGTCGACTTTGGCCTCAGGCTTTTCGGCGGCAGCGGGCGCGGACTGCGCAGCGCATGAAGCGGTAAGAACGCAAAGCAGGGCAGGTACGAAAACCCGGAACGCCATCGATGAAACCTCAGGCAACGAAAAGATGAAGTCGATCGCTCGCGAATCAGTGTAATTTGCCGATGCGGTATCAGCATGCGCTGGTCGCTCCACGCAGAAGCGCACCCCGCCCACCGGCGAATTTCTTACACCATTCATCCGCAGCCAAACAACGCCACTCCCCTCCTGTGAATCCCACCCAAAAGGAGTCAACATGAACAAGTTTTACCGAGCTCTCGCTGTCTCCACCCTTGCTCTTACCCTCACCGGCGGAGTCGCCCTCGCCCAGGACCACCCCGACCCACAGGCCCAGGACCATCAGCAGTATGTGAAGCACACCGAGTGGAAGAAGGGCGCCAAAATCAACAATGACGATTGGGGCCGCGGCCAGCAAGTCGACTGGCACGCCCACAAACTCAGAAAACCGCCCGCCGGCTACGAGTGGCGCCAGGTCGACGGCAATTTCGTCCTCGCCAAGGACGACGGTACCATCTTCTCCGTCGTCGTCTCCCACTAAACTTTAGCCCCCGCCGGGTGCCCCACATCTGCCCGCCTTTGGCAGATGTGGGATACAGCGGCTGCCTCCTTCGCATCGTACCGCTGGCTGCCCCGGGTCTCGATTCCGAGACCCGGGGATAGCGTCTCTGTGGGAGTCGGCACAAGCACCGGGATTAACCGAGCGAAGCCCCGCCGCATGGCCGAAATTCGCGCTCCGCGCCCCATGAGCTTTTTTTGTCAACCCCCGCACCTCTTCACCAAAGTAATGGCCCCTCATTCCACGCCACTTCCGCCACAATGCGCTCAATGATATTTGGCCGGTTTTTAAGCTGGACTTGGTATTCTGATAATAGGGGGCAAAGAAGAAAAATCCCCCCAATCAATCTCACAAAAAGGCCGCCCGAAGGCGGCCTTTTTGTGTTGCGAAGAGGAGAGAGCCCATGCCGCGCACCTGACCTGCCCCCAAACTCCGCACAGGTAATTCTGTAAATCTAACCCGCCGCCGGAGTTGTGGAAAAGTGGGAAACGCCAGAGGCGTTTTCCACGTGGGCGGAGCCCACGTCTTTTCCATAGC
>JBEKIN010000209.1:0-8082 GCA_050011735.1 Acidobacteriaceae bacterium
GTCCTGTGCCGGATGCTGAGGACCGGCGATTTCGCCTGCGCAATGATGCTGTAGACGGTGTCATCGCCATGGATCGGCCAGAAGGAGACATCGCTGTTCACGCCCAGCACGATGAGGTCGGCGCTCATCTCCGCCGCGACGTTCAGCACCTCTTCAACCACATCGCCGATCTCCACCTGCACGGTCATGTTGGTCCACAGCGGGGCTTCCTCGGGGATGATGCGCCGCATCTGCGACCTGGCCCAGTCAACGACGCGATCGACATCGGGCTGGTTCTGTGTGCCCTGCGAAAGGACGTGCAGCAGGGTGATGTCCGCGCGGTAGAACTGCGCCATCTCGATGGCCATGCGGGCGCTGTCCTCGTAGCCCGCGCACAGTGACACCGGATGCAGGATCCTGCGCGGCGCCCCAAACGACGAAGCCTCGTGCGCGTGCGGGCCGATGGTGCAGACCGGTATCTCGGCGCAGCGAAGAACCTCGTGCGCCACCGATCCGAGGAGGAATTTCTTCAGATGCCGGCGGCCGTGGGTCCCGGCAATCACGCGCCCCGCGTTCACTTCTCGGGCCAGGGCCGTGATCTGTTCCCGGGGATTGCCTTCCGTCACGATGACGTCGCAGGGAATGCCGCTGGCGTGCGCCTGGGCGGCAACGCGCGCCAGGGCCTGCTCTGCTTCCTGCTTCATTTCCGTAACGTCGAGGTACGGAATCGCGCTGGCATCCAGGGGGATGGCCTGCCCTGGAGGAATCACATGCGCCAGGGTCAAAGCGCTGCCACAGGCGCGCGCCTGCGCTACCGCATGCGGAATCAGATACTCGGTGTCCGCAAGATCCGTTGCTACCAGGATCTTCTCCGGGACCACAAAGTTGCGGCTGACGGGAACAATCTCTTCGAGGGTTTTCATATTGAAAAACCTCCTGCCGGAGAGTCTCCCGCCACTCTATTAGTGTGGCTGTGACTGTGGGCACAACCGCCTGTGATGGCGATCACCAGCGAATCAGCGCCCCCTGTTGCTTAATGTCTGAGGCCGGACCGGGAGTTAAAAGACCGCTCCTGTGATGGCAGTCACATACAAGCGTTTTTCTTCAAAGTTACGGTCTGTCTGCGAAACCCCAGGGTCCCGAAGTGCAGGCAGGAGGGCCGGAATGGCCATAGAAGAATCGGTTCTGGAGACATGTAGACGGCGCGGCATCTCGCGCAGACGCTTCATGGAGTTCTGCGGCACCATGGCCGCGACTCTGGCGCTGCCGAAAGCCTATACGCAGACCATCGCCAACGCGCTGGGTCAGAAGCGCAAGCCTGTGCTGGTGTGGCTGGAATTTCAGGATTGCGCGGGCAACACCGAATCTATGTTGCGCAGCACCCATCCGACGGTCGAGGAAATTGTCCTCGAAACGCTTTCGTGGGAGTACCACGAAACCATCATGGCCGGCTACGGCAAGCATGCCGAGGCAGCCCTGAAGCGCGTGGTCGATGAGGAAAAAGGGAAATACCTGGTTGTGGTGGAAGGCGCGATTCCCATGGCGGACGACGGCGTCTACTGCACCATCGGCGGACGCACGGCTCTGGATATCGCGCGCGAAGTTTGCGGGAGTGCTGCCGCGACCATCTCCGTTGGCGCATGTGCGTGGGATGGCGGACTGGTGCGGTCCAACCCCAATCCCACCGGCGCGGTCGGCCTGCATGAAGCCGTCCCCGGCATCGCGATCGTGAATCTCCCTGGCTGCCCGCATAACTCCGTGAATACCGCAGCCGTGCTGGTGCATTACCTCACATTTGGTGTGTTGCCGGCGCTCGATCCGGAAAACCGGCCGCTCTTCGCCTACGGCCAGCTTATTCACGATCAGTGCGAACGCCGCGCCCATTACGACGCCGGCCGCTATGTGCAGGCGTGGGGCGACGAAGGCCATCGCAAGGGCTGGTGCCTCTTCAAAATGGGCTGCAAGGGTCCGGAGGCCAACTACAACTGCCCGACGGTGCGCTGGAACGGCGCCACCAGCTGGCCGGTAAAAGCCGGTCACGGCTGCATCGCCTGCGCGTCCTCGCGCTTCTGGGATACGAAATCGCCCTTCTACGAGCGGCTGCCGCATCCGGCCGGTTTTGGCGTGGATGTCACCGCCGGCGAAATCGGCTGGACCGTGGTCGCCGGAGTCGCCGTCGCCACAGCGGCTCACGCGGTTGGACACGTTGTTCGCGATCATTTCCACCCTGGCGACGGAGACAGTCCTCCTCCCGAAGAAGCCAAGGCCGAAAAACCTACGACGGAGGTGCACTGAGATGGCACGCGTCGTCATTGATCCCGTAACCCGCATCGAAGGCCATCTCCGCATCGAGACGGAGATCAACGGAGGCCGCGTCACCGACGCGTGGAGCTCCGGCACCATGTTCCGCGGCATTGAGCTGATCCTGCGCGGCCGCGATCCGCGCGAAGCCTGGATCTGGGCACAGCGCATCTGCGGAGTCTGCACCACGGTTCACGCGCTCGCCTCGGTGCGCGCGGTCGAGAACGCTCTCGGCATCGATATTCCTGACAACGCTCGGCTGGTCCGCAACATCATCGCGGGCGCGCAGAACGTCCAGGATCACGTTGTTCACTTCTACCATCTTCACGCGCTCGACTGGGTCGATGTGACCCTCGCCTTGAAGGCCGATCCGGCAAAGACTTCGCAGCTTGCGCAGTCGATCTCGGAGTGGCCTAAGTCAAGCGCTACGTATTTTAAGGGAGTCCAGGACCGCGTCAAGGCGTTGGTCGCCAGCCGGCAGTTGAGCCTCTTTAGCAGTGGTGACTGGGGACACCCTGCTTACCAACTGCCGCCGGAAGCGAACCTGCTTGCTGTCGCGCATTACATCGAAGCGCTTGATATGCAACGGGACTTCATTCGCATCCACGCGGTCCTGGGCGGTAAAAATCCACACCTGCAGACTTACCTGGTGGGTGGGATGTCTACCGCAATCGATGGCAACGAGCCGGAAGCGGTTATCAATCCGGAGCGCATCACGCTCTTCAATGAGCTTGCGGCTCGTGCCAAAACCTTTGTCCAGCAGGTCTACGTTCCCGATGTGCTCGCCGTCGCCAGCTTCTATAAAGAATGGTTCGGCTATGGTGAAGGGCTCGGCAACTTCATGGCCTACGGCGACTTCCCCTCGGGCAGCAACAACGATCCGGCGGGATTCTTCTTCCCGCGCGGCGTGATCCTGGGCCGCGATCTGGCCACGGTGCATCCGGTCGATCCTGAAAAGATCGCCGAATACGTCACGCATTCCTGGTACGAATACTCTGTCGGTGATCAGGCCAGCCGTCGCCCTGCGGAGGGCGAAACCAATCCGAAGTACTCCGGCCCGAAACCGCCCTACCTTGTGCTCGACACCGACTCGAAATACTCCTGGCTGAAGTCGCCGCGTTATGACGACAAGCCGATGGAAGTGGGTCCGCTGGCGCGCACGCTGATGGCTTATGCTTCCGGCGACGCGCAGGTGAAGAAGATCGTCGACAGTGTCCTGGCGAAGTTCAACGCTCCTGCCACCGCGCTGTTCTCCACCCTCGGCCGCATCGCCGCCCGCGCTATTGAGGCGGACATCATGGTTCAAAAGTTGCCGGAGTGGATCGCGCAGCTCGACGACAACATGGCGCACGGCGACGTTCGTATCCACAACGGCGACAAATGGGATCCGGAGAGCTGGCCGAAATCCTGCGCCGGCTTTGGACTGGAAGAAGCGCCGCGCGGCTCGCTCGGACACTGGGTCGAAATCGAAAACAAGAAGATCGTCAACTACCAGTGCATTGTTCCTTCCACCTGGAACGCCGGGCCGCGCGATGCGCATGGCCAGCGGGGCGCCTACGAGGCCGCGCTGCTCAACACGCCCATCGCCGATCCCGAGCGTCCGCTGGAAGTGCTCCGCACCGTTCATTCCTTCGACCCCTGCCTGGCCTGCGCCGTGCACGTGGTCGACGGCAAGGGCCGCAGCTACGGCCGCGATGTGGTGGCGGTGCCGGAACCGGAGGGATCCAAGTCGCTTCCTCCCGTTCCCGCGGCTCTGTACAAGGCGGTGGTGCAGGGAGGACTGTGATGGCCACCCTCGTCCGCCCCGCCCCTCAAAAGAAACATGTAGCAGCCGGCGAAGAACACCTCGTTCCCGTCTACGTCTGGGAGCTGCCCGTCCGCCTGAGCCACTGGGGCATCGTGGCCGCGGTCACCGTCCTCACCTGGACCGGCCTCTACATGAATCATCCGTTCCTTATCTTCCCTGGCCCGCGTTCCTGGACCATGGGGACGGTGCGCTTCATTCACGAGCTGGCCGGGTTTGAGCTGATTGGCGCGCTGCTGGTGCGAGCCTACTGGTTCTTTGCCGGCAATCACTGGGCGCGCTGGCGTCAGTTCCTGCCGCTCACTCGGCGCCAGTGGAACAGCCTCAAGGCCATGGTGCGCTACTACAGCTTCCAGCAGCGCAAGCCCTTTGAGCAGATCGGCCACAATACCCTTGCCGGCCTCACCTACATCGTGGTGTATTTCCTCATCGCGTGCGAGTGCATCACCGGTCTGGTGCTGTTCGCCACGGTGGAAGGCTCGCCCACGCTCAAATTTTTCGTGGGCTGGATTCCGCGTGTCATCGATATCCAGTGGCTCCGGATGATCCACTTCCTCTTTATGTTCTTCCTCATGGCCTTCTTCATCCACCACGTTTACAGCGCGGTGCTGGTGGCCATGACGGAGCGCAACGGGGAGATGGAAAGTGTCTTCAGCGGTTACAAATTTGTGGATGATCAGACCATCGACGAGGAAATGAAGATCGCCAGCCTGGAGCCACGGGAACTCTTCAGCAAGCGCAAAATCCATCGCAACCGGGAATGGGATCGATGAACCCTCCCCGCATCGCCGTCCTTGGCCTCGGCAACCTCATGCGCACCGACGATGCCGTCGGCATGCTGGCCATCCAGCAGCTTCGCGCAGATTCGCGCTTCCCGCGGTGCGTTTCGCTGATCGAAGGCGGCACCCTGGGCCTCGACCTGCTTCACCCGCTGGATGGTGTCACCCATCTGCTGGCGCTCGATGCTATCGATGCGGGCGCGACACCGGGCACGCTACTGCGCTTCGCGGGCGACGAGATCGCCGATTTGCCGATCTCGAAGAGCGTGCATTTGCTGGGATTCTCGGATTTGATCGGCGCCGCGCGCCTGACCGGCAGCGCGCCTTCAGAAATCGTTGTGCTGGGGGTTCAACCGGAGATCATCGGCTGGAGCACCCAGCTCACCGCCACGGTGGAAGCGGCGCTGGCAGCGCTGATCGAGCGCGCCATCGCCCAGGTCAGCCGCTGGACGCAGGAGATTGAGCAGGCTCAAATCGATGTGCTGGTCCCGGCAGGCGAGCGGGAGCTGGCGCCAGCCGCGGCAGACTAGTACAGCCCCAGGACACGCCTGAAGCACCACCCCAGTCCCGAAGCAACACCCACGGGGAATCCATGAAACACTTTCACCCAGGCAGCTGCCTGCATGAAGGACTGCGCAGATGCACGAAGTCGGCATCGCCAATTCGATTATCGAGGCAGGCCGCACCGAGACCGCGCGCCGCCCTGGAGCGAAGCTCATGGGGATCGGCGTGCGCGTGGGCGTCCTTTCCGGGGTCGACGTCGACGCGCTGCGTTTTGCGTTCGAATGTATCGTTGCCGGAACCGAGGACGACAAAGTTGTGCTGACCGCTGAGAGTTGTCCGCGCATGAATCGCTGCGAGGATTGCGGCCGCGAATATGCATCGCCGGAGCTTTCACCGTTTACCGATGCGCCCTGCCCGGGCTGCCAAAGCCGTCACACCAGCTTCGTCAGCGGAGACCAGCTGGACATCGCCTTCGTCGAAGTGGAGGAACCATGACCGTCGTTCGTGTCGAAGAGAAAGTCCTGAACGAAAACCAGCGCATCGCGCTCGAGTTGCGCCGCCGCTTCGAGGAACACAACGTCCTGTGCCTGAACTTCATCAGCGGGCCCGGCTCGGGCAAGACCACGCTGCTCGAAAGTACGCTGGCCGCCATCCCTCCGGGTGAGAAGATCGCCGTGCTCACCGGCGACCTCCAGACCGAAAACGACGCGCGGCGGCTGATGCGCTATGGCTTTCCCGTGCAGCAGATCGTCACCGGCGGCGTCTGCCATCTCGACGGCAAGATGATCGACCGCGCCCTCCAGCCGTGGCCTCTCGAAAACATCGACGTCCTGTTCATCGAGAATGTCGGCAATCTGGTTTGCCCCTCCAGCTACGACCTCGGCGAAGAGGCGAAGATCGTCCTGCTCAGCGTGACTGAAGGCGAAGACAAGCCGCTCAAATACCCCTCCATCTTTCACAAGGCGGCGCTGCTCATCCTCACCAAGATCGATCTGCTTCCCTATGTGCCCTTCGACATCGAGGCGGCCAAGGCCAATGCGCGCCAGATCAATCCCGATATCGAGATCCTCGAAGTCTCGTGCTCAACCGGCAAGGGCATGGACCAATGGCGCGCGTGGCTCGCCGAGCGCCGCACGAAACAGCAGGGCGCGGTTTCTACACAGCAGTGAGCAACACCGAAACGGACTCTTGCTTAATTTGGTGCTTCCGCGACGCCTGGCTTCGCGGCATCGCCCTCGCAGAGAACTTCCTCGAACAAAGGTAACGGTAGCCTCTACATTTCTCCATCGTGCCTTGGGACCGGGACTCCTCATTGATTCCACGGCACTTGCAGACGCCCGAAGCGCGCGGCACCGCGATTCCGGCGCATCCCGGCAGGTCTCTCCTACACGCAAGCTAAGTGATTCAAATCACAGCGCTCAAAGATATGTGCCCCTGTGATTTGCATCACTGTGTGTCGTTGCGGGACACCGATATGCTCCACGAGAACATGAGCTGCAATTTCAGCGAGCGAAGGGTAACGAAGAACACGAGTGCTCCGCTTGCTGCGCGAGGTGAATACGCATGCGTCGATTTCTAAGCAGCATGGCGTGCTTTCTGCTACTGACCGGGTTCGCAGGAACCAGGCTGGCGTGGGCTGCCGGCGGGGGCCAGCAGCAAGCGTCAACTTCCCAACCGAAGGCGGCAGCCGACTCGACGGATTTCGTCGGTCAGGATACCTGCGCCACTTGTCACGCGGACGTCGCGAAGAAATTCGGAGACAATCCCCATTCCCGTCTCGCTCTGGAACATGCCGGCAAGGGCGTGACGTGCGAAAGCTGCCACGGACCCGGTAAGGCCCACGTGGAGGGCGGTGGCGATGTCACCAAGATTCGCCGCTTCGACAAACTGAGCGCCAAAGATGCCAGTTCGACTTGTCTCGGATGCCATGCCGGCGCGCACCCCAACTTCGACCGCTCCCCGCACGCGAAGGCCAACGTCGGCTGCCTCGACTGCCACAACGTCCACGCCTCTGAGACGCCGGAGCATCTGCTGAAGGCTGAACAGCCCAAGCTTTGCTTCCAGTGCCATTCCGACCAGAAGGCGGCCTTCGATATGCCGTTCCACCATCCGGTGAACGAAGGCGCGGTCAGCTGCAGCGACTGCCACGACGTGCATGGCACCTTCCGGAACAACAACCTGAGGTCCACCGCCGATCAGAACATGATCTGCACCAAGTGCCACGCGGAGACGCGGGGGCCCTTCGTATTCGAGCACGCCGCGGTCAAGGCGGAGGGATGCACGGGGTGCCACACTCCGCACGGTTCGCAGAACGCCCGGATGCTGAACATGCCAAGTATCAACACGCTGTGCAACCAGTGCCACAGCCCGGTCTCGGCCGGCACGGTTCACGGAATGGCGAACGCATCGGCGGAGATAGCGCCTTGCACCAGCTGCCATACCTATATTCACGGGTCAAACATCAACCAGGCGTTCCTGAGGTAGGGCTCATGGACCTGGGCTGTGCTTGTTGGCAACAAGGCAGGCACGGCCCGGATCCGGTAACAGGTTTCAGGATTTCGATTCGGTCGACGCATTCATAAGTGAGGCTTCCTATGACGAAGACAGGCTGGTTTCCTCGGCTCTCCAATCAAGAGCCCTCTCCCGCATTGGGCCAGCGCATCGCTGGGGGTATTGGAGTCGCCATTCTTTTGATGACAGCGGGCATCGCTGTCG
>JBEKIN010000210.1:0-8080 GCA_050011735.1 Acidobacteriaceae bacterium
CCACAACCGTGGTTATGACGATCATCCTGGCGTTTTTGGTTGTGGCGATCCTGTTGGTGCTCGCGCGCGTGAACAAGCTGCGGCGGCGGGTGAGCGAACAGGCGGAGGCTCTGCGGAAGGCGTCGGAGACGACGCAGGCCATCAGCGATCTGTCCCGATCGATGCTGCAGGTAGCGGCCCAGCGGCCATTCGATCCGCAGATGCCGGTGGGAGGGACGCAGGAGGTCAGCGAGCTGGTGGATGGGTTCAACGCGATGCTCTCCGAGCTGCAGCGGCGGGACCGCGCGAAGAGAGACGCCGAAGCGAGGCTGCAACATATGGCGCTGATCGACGATCTGACCGGTTTGCCCAATCGCCGGCTGCTGACGGACCGGCTGTCGCACAGCGTGGCCAAGGCGCGGCGCGAGGACCGGAAGGTAGCGCTGCTGTATATCGATCTGGATGGATTCAAGCTGGTCAATGACAGCCTGGGTCATGGCGTGGGCGACGTGCTCCTCGGCCAGGTGGCGCAGCGGATGAAAAACCGCTTCCGGCAATCGGACACGCTGGCGCGCATCGGCAGCGATGAGTTCACGCTGATCCTGGACAATGTGCAAAACCGAGCGGATGCCGAACGGGCCGCCGAGAGCGCTCTTGAAGTCCTGAAGGATCCGTTCGAGATCGAGGGCCATTCGATCCGGATGACGGCCAGCATCGGGATCAGCATCTTTCCGGACCACGGAAAAGAGAGTGGGCAGATGCTGCGCCAGGCCGACTGCGCGATGGTCGCCGCCAAACGGAACGGGAAGAACCGCATTGTGGCGTTCGGCGACGGGCTGGGCAGCGCGGCGCGGGAGCGCCTGATGCTGGAGGGCGAACTGCGGCGCGCCATCGAAGAGGGCGAAATCAAGGTTCACTACCAGCCTGAATTCGACCTGGCCACGAATACCATCGTTCGTTTCGAGGCGCTTGCGCGCTGGACCCATCCAACGCTGGGACCGATTCCCCCTCTGAGCTTCATCCCGGTCGCCGAGGAGAGCGGACTCATCGTTCCGCTGGGCGCGTACGTGATGGAGCGGGCCTGCGCGGACGCGGTGACATGGCAGCGCAAGGCCGGCAGGCCCATCCAGGTCGCAGTCAACGTTTCCAGCGTGCAGTTCGCGCGCGACTCGTTTCTGGAAGACGTGGAGGAGGTCCTGCACCGCACCGGGCTCAGGCCGACCCTGCTGCAGCTCGAACTTACCGAATCAGCAACCCTGACGGGAGTGGAGCGGGCCGCCGATTTGATCCGCAGGCTGACAGGCCGGGGCATCGGAGTAGCCATGGACGATTTCGGGACCGGTTATTCCTGCCTGAGCTACCTGCCGAAGCTGTTCCTCGATGCGCTGAAGCTGGATCGCTCCTTCGTGACCGAGCTGGCGATGCGCCAGGAGACCCGAGCTTTCGTTCAGTCGATTCTGTCGATGGCCCACAACCTGCACATGAGGGTGATCGTGGAGGGCATCGAAACCCGGGAGCAGCTGGAGCTGATGAAGGCGCTGGGCACGAACGAGGCGCAGGGCTATCTGCTGGGGAGGCCGACTCCCAACCCAATGGAACAACTCGCGTGGGGAGCGGGCGTCTCGACGACTCGCGAGCGCGAAGTAGAGGCGGTTTCGTAGGACCCTGAACGCTATGGTCCTGGTCACTCCAACTCGACGTGAAAGGTGCGCATCACTGAGCGCTTGCTGCCGGCGCCTCATGAGACGCATACGCCGGTTTCGGATCAACCGCGGCAATCTATGGGCCGCGTCAATCGCCGCGGCGGCGATTCTGGCCACTCAGACGGCCTTTGCGCTGGATCCAGCCAAGGCCATCACCCAGTACATGCAGACTTCCTGGACCAGCGAGTCGGGGTTGCCGCAAAACTCCGTCCAGGCCGTGGCGCAAACGGCGGATGGCTATCTGTGGTTTGGAACCCAGGAAGGTCTGACGCGCTTCGACGGTGCTCACTTCACCACCTACACGCGGCACAATGCCCACGGTCTCGCGTCGAGCTTTATTCAGGCGCTGGCAGCTGGCCGGGACGGCAGCCTGTGGATCGGAACCGACAGCGGCCTCAGCCACTATCAGCCGACGACTGCCGGGGGACCTGAGGGCGTATTTACGACACTCACCACCAGGGATGGCCTGTCCGGCAACAACATCGCGGCCCTCTGCGAAGATCGCGAAGGCGGTCTGTGGGTCGGCACCGGCTTAGGGCTCAACCGGGTCGTCAATGGGCATGTGCAGAACTGGACAACCAGCGACGGCCTGGCCGATCGCGCCATCCGCACGATGACGCTCGACGCCGGCGGGACACTCTGGGTGGGAACCGCGAAGGGTCTGTCTCGCTTTGAACACGGCCGCCTCAAGACTTTTACCACCCGCGACGGATTGCCAGGCGATGACATCGTAGCCCTCGCGCCGGCTCAGGATGGATCCCTGTGGATTGGGACGCAGGCGAACGGGCTGGCGCAGATTCGCAACGGCCGCATCTCGGTTTTTCCGCAGCGTCTGCCGTGGAACGAAATCGCCGCCCTGCTCGCCGATCATGATGGCGCGCTCTGGATCGCCTTCGACCGGCACGGGATCGCTCGGCTCTATCGCGGCAAGCTGGATTTCTACGACGCCTCGCGCGGATTGCCCAGCAACCGGTGCGACCATGCTCTTTTCGAGGACCGTGAAGGCAGCCTCTGGGTGGGTTTCCTCGACACCGGAGTGGCGCAGCTTCGCGACGGGAAGTTCACAGTTTTCGGCACGCGGGAAGGACTCTCCGGCAATTACACCGGCAACGTGCTGCAGGCGCAGGACGGCACCATGTGGATCGGCGCCGATGACAACGGCCTGGATCACCTGCTTCCCGACGGGCGGGTAGAAGTTTGGGGCCCGCAAAAGGGTCTGCCCAACCAGGCTGTTTATTCGATGTTGCAGACACGCGACGGCGATCTGTGGGTTGGATACCGGCGCGGCACCATTGCCCGCATCCACAAAGGAAATATCTCGATCTATCACGACCCGCAGGCCGGCGATTCTTCGGTGAACTCCCTTCTTGAGGACCGTGACGGCATTCTGTGGATTGGATTCGAAGGTAAGGGGCTCGCCCGCTTCGATCACGGCACGATTCGCCACCTGACCGATTCGGGGCGCGTTGCCTCCCTCGCTGAGTCCACCGACGGCGCGCTCTGGATTGGTCTGGATGGCGACGGCGCCCAGCGCGTCTCCCGTGGCGAGACTACGACCTTCACGACCGCCAACGGCCTGCACAGCGATCACGTGATGAGCCTGTATGCGGATCGCGACGGCAGCATGTGGGTGGGCATGCAAAGCGGCGGCCTCAGTCATATTCGCGATGGTCACGTGGTCACCTGGACACCGGATCAGGGCATACCCGATACGTCGATCGGCTCCATTATCGGAGATGACGACGGCAACCTCTGGTTTGGCGGCGATACCGGCATCTTCCGCATCGCGAAGACCGAGCTGAAGCAATCGGAGGGGCACGCCGATGCTGTGCTGCATCCTGTGCTGTACGGAACCGCCGACGGTCTGCGCACACGCGAGACGCTGTACGGCAGCATGCCGTGCGTCTGGAAGAGCCGCGACGGCCGCCTCTGGTTTGGGACCATCGAGGGAGTCGCGGTCATCGATCCTGCTCACATCCCGGTCAACACCGTGGTGCCTCCGGTGTGGATCGAGCGCGTCAATTTCGACTCCCACAACATCCCCCTGGATGATCACATACGCCTCGGCCGCGGCTCCGGCAACGTGGAGGTGTCCTTCAGTGCCCCCAGTTTTGTGGCGCCGCAGCGCGAACACTTTCGCTACCGGCTCATCGGCTTCGATCCGGACTGGAACTATTCCGGCGGACGCCGCAATGCGTGGTACACCAACCTGCCCCCCGGTTACTACACCTTCACGGTGCAGGCGGAAAACAACGACGGCATCTGGAGCCCGACCGGAGCGTCCTTCAGCTTCTCGCTGCGGCCGCCTCTGAGCCGCACTCCCCTGGCCTACGCATTCTATGCAATGCTCGCTCTGCTGCTGGCGTGGAGTGTCATCGCGTTCCGCACGCGCAGCCTGACGCGCCGCCAGCAGGAGCTGACCCGTATAGTTGCCGAACGCACGGCGCAACTCGAAGCGGAAAAGGCGGCTCTCGAAGCTACGCGGCGGGAGCTGCATATCCAGGCGACTCACGATTCACTGACCGGGATCTTCAACCGCGCGGCGATGCTGGAGCACTTGCAGCGTGAAATCGCCCGCGCCACCCGCGATCGGACCCCGCTGGGCGTGCTGATCGCGGACCTCGATCACTTCAAGAGCCTCAATGATAACTATGGCCACCTTTGCGGCGACGACGTGATCCGCGAATCCGCCGACCGTTTCCGTTCGACCATGCGCGGGTATGACATCGTCGGCCGCTACGGCGGAGAGGAATTTCTCATCCTGTTTCCCGGCTGGGATCCAGCTCCTGTGACCGGCCGCGTGGATGATTTGCTCGAATCGATCCGGTCCCGGCCATTCGAGATCGGAGAAAACAGGATTCGCCTCACCTGCAGCATTGGCGTTGCTACCTTCCGTCCCGAGGTGGATTCTCCCTCGATCCGTGAAGTCCTGAGCCGCGCCGATACCGCGCTCTATGTCGCCAAGAACTCCGGGCGTAACTGCGCGAGCTTCGAGGCGCGCGCACAGCCGGGCCGGAGGGCGCGCGTTGAATCTATCCAGGGTTCCACCGTCGGCACCGAAAACTAGATCCGCACGAGGAGACCCTCGCCGCCTTCGGTTGGGGTTCGGCTGCGGGGCTTATCCGGCTTTCATCAGCGCGGTGAGGCAGTTCAGAGCCTGATCGAGCTCTGCAACGCGCACGCATTCGCGGCTGCTGTGCGCGGTGCGCATATCGCCCGGGCCGAAGACGATGACTTCTTCAGCGAAGGGCGAGAAGATGCTGGCTTCGGAACCGAACGGAATGGAGATCGCAGAACGGCCGGTGAGCGCTTCCGCAGTCCGGACCAGTGGCGCATCTGCGCTGGTCTCGAAGCCGGGCTGCTGGCGCAGCAGCTTGATTTCGGCTCGGAACGCGGGATTCGACCGTCGCAGTCGCTCGATGATTCTCTCAGTAGCCAGGAAAACGACGTTCGGCGACTGGCCGGGAATCGGCCTCCACTCCAGTTGAAATCGGCACAACCCTGGAACAACGTTCTTCGCTGTGCCTCCTTCAATCGTGCCGATGTTCACGGTTGTGAACGCGGGTTCGAAGAAACTGTGTGTCTCCGTCGCGAGCGGCCCTGCAAGTTCCTCAATGGCTGTGATCAACCGAGCAGCGTGGTAAATCGCGGAGACTCCCTGCTGCGGGTGGGCGCTGTGCGCCTCTTTGCCCCAAACCGTGACCTCGGCCAGGCAATAACCCTTGCCGGCACGGGCAGGGCGCAGCGAAGTCGGCTCGCCGATGATCATTCTGCGCGGCCGCAGTGCGTTGTCTGCCACGAGCCGTGAGGCGCCGATGCAGCCAATCTCTTCTTCCGCCGTCAGCACCAGCCGCAGACCGCCTGGCAGCTTCGTCGAATCGCTTTGGAAAATCGCCGCGAGCAGGCACGCCAGAAATCCCTTTACATCGCAGGCTCCGCACCCGTGCAGGTTTCCGTCCTTCAGGAGCGGATCGAGTGCAGCCGTCCATTCCGCCGCATAAGGGACCGTGTCGGTGTGACACATGAAGACGAGGTCGACGTCGCGGTTCGCGGCGTCTTGCCCGGGCGGCGCAGCGATCAGGTTCACTTTCTCCACCCCTGCCGCATCCTTATAGGGCAACTCACGGACAGACCAGCCCG
The DNA here is from genome assembly GCA_050011735.1 of Acidobacteriaceae bacterium. Lineage (GTDB taxonomy): Bacteria > Acidobacteriota > Terriglobia > Terriglobales > Acidobacteriaceae > Palsa-343. Next base: position 5,823 of record JBEKIN010000210.1, read on the forward strand.
CGCCGTGCAGGACGCGAGTCGCAACCTCCACGACCGGTCGATTGGACACCGCTGAATTGGAAGGGATGCGAATCAGGTCCGACAAAAGTTCGACGACGGACTTCATCGCGCTGCACCGGCGGCGTCGCGCCACACCTTCGCGTGAACCTCTTCGTAACGGGAGGCGATTTCCTCCTGCGCCGCGTGTCTGCCATCGCGGACCACGAGCTTGCCATTCACTGCCACGTCGCGAATGGCGGTGCGGTTCATGCCAAAGACGATTAGCGGCAGCAGATCATCAGCGGAGCTTCCTGCGACCGACACATCGCGAAGATCGATGGTGAAAAAGTCGGCGAAGGAATCTGGGGCCAGAGTTCCCGAGGGCACAGCCAGTGCGCGGGCGCCGTTCACCGTCGCGCAATCGAACAGCCGCGCCGCCAACCCTTGCTCGCCGATCTGATCGAGGATGGCGCGCTGCTGATACGTCAGCCGCAAATGGTAGTCCAATTCGCGCGCATCCTCCAGCGGATCGATTTGTGCCTGGCTGTCAGACCCGAGTGCCACGCGAACCCCGGCCTTCATCACATGATCCGCGGCGAGGATCCCATCGCCCAGGTTGCGCTCCGTCGTCGGACAGGAGCAAATCGTGGCGCCCGCATCCGCGAGCATCGCCGTTTCGTCCGCGGTGATGTGGATGGCGTGCACCGCGGTCCAGTCGGACGCCAGCAACCCGGCTTTGCCCAGCAAGGCAACCGGAGTAACGCCGTATTCGCGCAGGCAGGCCTCGCTTTCCGCCATCTGCTCCGCCATGTGCATATGCAGCGGCATCTTTCTGTCGCGGGCCCACGCGGCGATCTCGCGCACATCGTCGAACGGCACAGCACGGATGCTGTGAGGCGCAACCCCGAGTCGCACGTCGGCCGACCCAGCAGGATATTCCCGGGTCAGCGCGTCCATATTGGCGAGGAACTCCGGCGTCGTTTCGAAGAATCGCGTCTGCCCCGGATCGCGCGGCAGCTGGAAGCCGGAGCGCAGATAGGCACTGCGCAGCAGCACGATGCGGATGCCCACAGATTGTGCAGCCGCGATCACCTGCCTGCCGAGCAGATTCGGATCATCATAGGGCCGGCCATTCGGGGCCGTGTGCAGATAGTGAAATTCGCCGACCGTCGTCGTGCCGGAGAGAACCATTTCCAGGAAGGCCATGCGCGCGACGTCGTACACCTGCTGCGGGTCGAGCTGCGCGGCTGCGTGATACATGGTTCCGCGCCACGACCAGAAATCTTTCCCGCTCACAGCTCTCGATTCCGATTTGCCGCGGATGAGCCGCTGAAACGCATGCGAATGGACGTTCACGAAGCCGGGCAGAAGCGCTCTGCCGGGCAGATCGACGACTGTGTCCGACGGCGTGTCTCCTGCGGTGATGGCGAGCACCTGTCCGTTGTCGCCGACCAGCAGACCAGCGTTGCGCAGGAAGGCGCCGTTGACGAACAGGAGCTCAGGACGGTAGAGCGTCGTCATCGCCCTGTCCTTCGGGATACGGACTCGATGCTCATGATGCGACCCTTTCGCCTCGGATCCAGACTTCACGCACCGGATTGCTGCCGAGCGTATAGACCAGCTCGCGCCAGTCGTACCCCTGCAGCAGGAGAAAGTCTGCCGGGAGTCCTGGTTCGATGCGTCCCGCGTCGTTCAAGCCGAGCGCACGGGCGGCATTCACGGTTCCCGCGACCAGCGCTTCCTGCGCTGTGAGTCCATTCAGGCGGACGGAGAGGGCCAGCGCCATTGCAGCCGAGAACAGCGGACTCGACCCAGGATTGAGATCGGTTCCCACGGCGACCGCTGCTCCCGCATCAATCAAACGGCGGCCCGGCGCCGGCGGCAGGCCCAGATGCAGCGATACGCCGGGGAGAATCGTGGCGATGGTCGGGCTGTCAGCCATGGTTGCAACCTGCTCCACGGTGCACGCCTCCAGATGATCGACGCTGAGCGCACCCAGGCGCAAGCCGAGTTCGAGTCCGCCAACCCGGTTGAACTGCTCGGTGTGCAGTTTGATGGCGAGGCCGTGCTGCTGCGCGCTGGCCAACATCCTCTCCGCCTCCGCTGCGCTCCATGCTTCCTTTTCGACGAACACATCGACCGCCGCGGCCAGCTTTTGCGACGCCACTTCGGGAATCAATGTCTGACACACCTCCGACACATAAGCAGCGCGCTCCACCGCGTCTTTTGGAGGAACATGAATCAGCAGCGTAGGGACAATGCGTGCGTGCGTAATGGTG
>JBEKIN010000211.1:0-8073 GCA_050011735.1 Acidobacteriaceae bacterium
CAGCACCCGCGCGCACTCTGCGAGCCCATGTCCGTAGGCGTTCGCCTTCACCACGACCAGCAGCTCCGTCTCGGGTCCGGCAAGACGGCGCAGAACATCATGATTGTGAACGAGTCTGCTGCGTGAAATCTCAGCCCAGGTCGGTCGTGTGCTTGTCATTTTCTCCGAGCTGACGCCATAACCGGCCATGATGCCCAGGGCCGTGAAGCCCCATGATCTCCCGCCCAATTAGTTCGGGGGCTGCGTGCTCGAGCTCTGTCCCGAGGCGGACTGCGAAGGTTGTGCTCCCTGATACAGCAACGGAATATGGAATGGCTCCGACGCGTCGCTCTTCTTCTGCGAAGCCTTCTGCTTGCCCGGCATCAGGTCTACCACCGCTGTCCGCTGCGCATTGACGCACGCCCAGTGATTCCGCGCCCGGTTGTAGACATGCGTAAAGATGCCGCGCTCCTCGCGTGTGCTGCCGTTCGTGCGCAATTTCACGATATAAGTCCCGCTCACCACCGCCGTATCGCCAAACAGCCGCACGCTCACCACGCGCTGCTGCAGGCTCACCGGGCCGTCGCCCTTCTGAAACAGCTGCGCGATCTGCTGGTTCCGCGTGGTCACGTCGCCCGTAGACGAAATGTCGACATACAGCGGCGACAGCAGAAACTCCATCGTGTACTGGTCGTTCTTCACGACCGCGTTGCTCCACTGGTCTTCGTAGCCCTGAAACTCCTTCACTTCGGGGGGCTGCGTCTGACTGGGTGTCGCCGATTCTGCCTGCTGTGCGCGCGCAAACCCCGCGCCGCACAGCGCACTCATAAAAACTGCTACCAAAACCTGCTTAAAACGCATAAAAACAAGTCCAATTCCGGAGACGTTCCCTCCATGATAGACGCTGGGCCGCCCCGAAGGCCATCTGCATCGGGTTTTCATACCCGTTTTCAACACTGCAGGCCTCGTTGTTAGAGATATTCACACCCGGTTCATGGCGCCCCAATCCGTCCTACACTCGTTGAAGATCATGGCCGCCACCCCCGACATTGAATTCGAACGCGGGCTTCCCGCCTCGCTTGACGCCGAGCGAACAATCCTCGGCGCCGTCCTGCTCGACAACCACGCCTGGAGCGAAGCTGCCTCCAACCTGCGCGCTGACGACTTCGCGCTCACCGCCCATCAGCGCGTCTTCGCCCGGATGGGCGAGCTCATCGACCGCAATCATGTCGTCGACATCATCACCCTCAGCGAAGAACTTACCCGCCGCAAGGAAATCGAATCCGTCGGTGGCGTCGCGTGGCTTGCATCCCTCACGGAAGGCCTGCCCCGCCGCCTCTCCATCGAAGAATACGTCCGCATCGTTAAGGACAAGTCGCTTCTCCGCCAGCTCATCAACATCTGCTCCAGCGCCATCACCCGTGCCGCCGACCAGAGCGAAGAAGCACTCGAAGTCCTCAACGCCGCCGAAACCTCGCTCCTCGAAGTCACCGAGAAGGGCATCACCCGCGGCTTCTCCAGCGTGCACGAGATCGTCGCCGGCTCTTTCAAAACCATCGACAATCTCTACCAGCAGGGCCAGCACCAGGTGACGGGTCTCCGCACGTACCTCACCCGGTTCGACGAAATGACCAGCGGCCTGCAGAATTCTGAGCTCACGATCATCGCCGCGCGTCCGTCCATGGGCAAAAGCGCGCTCGCCATCAACATCGCCCAGAACGCCGCGATCCGAGGCGGTAAGACCGTCGCCATCTTCTCACTCGAAATGTCGAAGGAGTCGTTGCTCCGCCGGTTGCTCGCTTCCGAAGCGCATGTGGGCGCGAAAAAAATCCAGACAGGATTCCTGCCGCGCGAAGATCGTGACAGCCTCATCAATGCGCTGGAGCGCCTGGTCGAAGCTCGCATCTTCATCGATGACACCCCCGGCATCTCGCTCACTGAAATGCGCGCCAAGGCCCGCCGCCTGCGCCAGTTCGCGGGCGGGCTCGATCTGGTGGTCATCGACTATCTGCAGCTCATGTCCGCCGGAACCATGGGTCCCGCTGCCCGCCACTACGAGAACCGCACCCAGGAGGTCTCTTCCATCTCCCGCGGCCTTAAAGCGCTCGCCAAGGAGCTGAACATTCCCGTCGTCGCTCTCTCCCAGCTCTCCCGCGCCTCCGAGCAGCGCGGCGGCGACAAAAAGCCGATCCTCTCCGACCTCCGCGAATCCGGCTCCATCGAACAGGACGCCGACGTGGTCGCCTTTATCCATCGCGAAAGCTACTACAACCGCGAGGACCCCGATCTGGAGCACAAGGCCGAGATCATCATCGCCAAGCAGCGCAATGGCCCTACCGGATCGATAGAACTGGGTTGGGTGGCCGACTATACCCTCTTTGCCGATGCCGGGTACGGTGAGGATAACTAGGCCAGGTTCGGGGAGAACTTACGCGGTACGCACCATCCTCTTACCCTGAATCTCGATGTAAATATTCACCAGCGTCAGCGCCGCCGGCGTCACTCCGGGGATTCGGCTGGCCTGTCCCAGCGTCAACGGACGCACACGTGTAAGCTTCTCCTGCATCTCGCGCGACAGTCCGCTGACCTGGCCGTAATCGAACCACTCTGGAATCCCGCGCTCCTCGGCCTTCTTCAGCTTCTCAATCGCCTTCTTCTGCTGATCCAGATACCCCGCGTACTTAATCTCCGTCTCCACCGACTTCTGCTCGTTGCGGGTCTGCGCCGTCAAATGCCCCTCTGATCCGGCCCCGAGCCACCCCGCAAACACCGGATCCTGCAACTGCTCCCGCAGCAAAGGCCAAAGTGCATCGATCGACACCTCCGGCCGCCGCAACACCTGCGCCCACGTTTGCCCAGCGGGCCAATTTCCACCCTGTGCTTTTCCGGTAGACAGCACCTTCTCCAGCGCCACCGCCCGCGCCTGCTTCGCCTCGTACTCCGCCCACGCCGAATCGCCGATCAGTCCCAGCCTCCGCCCGTACGGCGTCAGCCGCCGGTCCGCGTTATCGATGCGCAGATGCAGCCGGAACTCCGCCCGCGACGTGAACATCCGATACGGCTCGTTGGTTCCCTTCGAAATCAGATCGTCGATCAGGATCGCCGTGTACGCCTCCGTGCGATCCAGTGTGAACGGCCGCTCGCCCTTCACGCTGAGCGCGGCATTGATCCCAGCCATGATTCCCTGGCACGCCGCCTCTTCGTACCCCGAGGTTCCGTTTATCTGCCCCGCCAGATAGAGCCCGTGAAACTTCTTTACCCGCAGCGCCCGATCCAGCTCCGTTGGATCGATCGCGTCGTACTCGATGGCATACCCAGGCCGCAGCATCTCCGCGTTATCGAGCCCCGGAATCGACCGCACAATCTGCCACTGCACTTCCATCGGCAGCGACGTCGACATGCCGTTCACGTACACCTCGTGCGTGTTCAGCCCCTCCGGCTCCAGAAAGAACTGGTGCTGTTCCTTATCCGGAAACTTCACCACCTTGTCTTCAATCGACGGACAATACCGCGGCCCGATGCCCTGAATCTGCCCTGAATACATGGGCGATCGGTGCACGTTCTCGCGGATAATCCGCAGCGTCTCGGGCGTGGTGTACGCGATGTGGCACGACACCTGCCTTTGCCGGATCTCGCGCGTGCGAAAACTAAACGGAGTCGGATCGACGTCTCCCGGCTGCTCCGCGAACCGGCCCCAGTCAATCGTCCGCCCATCCAGCCGCGGAGGCGTCCCTGTCTTCAGTCGGCATCCGCGCAGCCCCAGTCCCTTCAGCGCCTCACCCAACAGCACGGAAGCCGGCTCGCCGCTGCGCCCCGCCGGATAATGCTCCTCACCGCAGTGGATCAGCCCATTCAGAAATGTGCCTGTGGTGATGATCGTTGCGCCCGCGTAGATCACCCGCCCATCGCGAAGCCGAACGCCGATAATCCGCAGATGCTCTTGCTCGCCTCCAACGTCCTTCTTATCGTCGATCGCGGATCGCCGGTCGCGCCTTTCTGAGCTCTGAGCTCTGTGCCCTGTGCTCTGTTCCTGAACGCTGGACGTCGTGCTCTGCACGACATCCACCACTTCCGCCTGTTTGATGAACAAATTCGCCTGCGACTCCAGCACCTCGCGCATCTTCACCCGGTACTGCTGCTTGTCACATTGCGCTCTCGGCGACCACACCGCCGGGCCCCGCGATGTATTCAGCAGGCGAAACTGGATCCCGACCGCATCCGCGACTTCGCCCATGATGCCGCCCAGCGCGTCCACCTCGCGCACCAGGTGCCCCTTGGCGATGCCGCCAATCGCCGGATTGCAGCTCATTTGCGCGATCAGGTCGAGGTTCAGTGTGAACAGAGCGGTGCGCAGACCCATGCGTGCCGCGGCCATCGCCGCCTCGCATCCGGCATGTCCGGCGCCCACCACCACCACGTCGTATTGTTCGGTAAAAGCCAAAGCTGGGGACTCAGAGCCATTTTACCGGCGCAACCCGTCGCCCCAAAGAAAACGCGGCGACCGAAGCCGCCGCGTACCCGCTTCTTAGCCAGCCTCAGAAGTCCAGCTTGAGTCCCAGCTGAATCTGGCGTTGGCTGTATACAAACGTCGAATCTGCATTCGTAATCGCGCCGAACCCGGATTGAGCGCTCTTGCCCCCTCCCGCGTTGAACGCCTGATAGGTCAAAGTTCCCGTCGAGCCGATTGAGTAGGCGGTGCTGTTCACACTGGTCACGTTCATGTGATTGAACAGGTTAAACGCCTCACCCAGCAGCTCCAGGTTGAAGCGCTCTGTGATCGGGATGTCCTTCTGCAGCCGCGCGTCCAGATCCGCCGTGGTCGGCATTTTGTAAGTGTCCCGCCCGATCTGCAGCAGGTACCCTGACGATCCGGAACCGACCAGCCCCGAGGCCGCCGCGCCGGAGATCGTCCCGCTCACCGCCGCCGAGTAGGGCAGACCATTCTGAATCTGAAGAACGGGATTCAGATGCCAGCCATTCTCGAGGAACTTCTGCCATCCCGTCGCTGTACCCGGCCACGTCAGCAGCCCCCATGCCACAAACCGATTAGGCACGTCGTAGTTTGAGTTGCCGTAGTTGGCCTTCGGATTCGCCCACGGATCCCACCAGTTGTTCGTGCTCGGCGCCGTGCTCTGGTTCTGGTTGTAGTCCAGCGCGTGCGACCAGGTATAGTTCACATCGAACTGCGCATACTGGTTGCCGCGGTTCTGTACGTCGACCACCAGCCCGTTGTAACTCGAGTTGATGTTGCTGATCACCTCGGTAACGTTGCCATAGTGGCTGTTGACGTACGGTTTCGCGTAATAGGTTGTGGGAATCATCGTCCCGCAAGCCAGTTTTCCGCAGGTACTCCCGCTCGTGTCCTTCGCTGAATCCGTAATCATCAGCGTCGTCGACTTCATATTCGCGGGGTTCAGATTCAGGTTCAGGAAGTTCGGCAGCTCACGCGCCAGCGCCCCCATATAGTCCACCGACACGAACGTGCCTTTGCCCAGCTGCTGCTGCACCGTGAGGTCGAATTCATTGACCTCCGGGTTCTTGAAGTTGCTGGCAAAGAAGTCCACTCCCGGCGTCGGGAAGCTGCCGCCAGGGATAATCTGCGGGAACACCGGAACTCCACTGCCCGCCGCCTCCCCAAAGAGAGTCGGAATCGTGTACTGTCCATGCGGGCTCCCTGCCGCTTCATACGCGTTCAGGATGTCCGCATTGAAATTGCGCCCGAAGTAAAGACCGTAGCCTCCGTGCACCACCGTCTGGCCCTTGCCAAACGGATCCCAGGAGAACCCGATCCTCGGGCCATATTCGTTTGTGTCGCTGGGCCGGTTGCTGATTTGCGCCACTGAATCCGGGAACGGTCCGACGGTCGTCCCGTTCACCGTCACGCCCGTGTTGAGCACCGAACTGGCCAGCAGCGCCGGGAACGGCGGCGGCACATGCTCATAGTCGTAGCGCAGCCCCAGATTCAGTGTCAGCCGCGGCCTCATCTTCCAGTCGTCCTGCGCGAAGAACCCGTAGTCGATTGTCGAGAGGGAAAACTTCGGCGTGCCAAAACCCTGCGTAAACCCGAAGTAGCAGGGATACGTCCCCAGCCCCGTCTGCGATTCGCTGCTGTCGCAGGTGCCGCTCGGCTTCAGGATGTCCGCAAAGAAATCCGAGAAGTACGTGAACGTGTACACCCCGTTGCTCTCGTACAGATTGTTGACCTCGTCGCTGTTGCGCAGGATGTCAAATCCGAACTTCAGGTCGTGGTTGTTGTGGATCCACGTCGCTGTGTCGCCCACCTGGTCTTTCCACTCTGCCGGATACGCCTGCCGGAATGAATAGTACGGCATGCCCGCCGTGAATCCGTTATTGCTGCCGCCGCCGTAAATCATCAGCTGTACCGGCGTCGCCGTCGTGTTGTTCAGGTACGCGCTGGTGAAGCTGCTGAAGGGCTGCTCGCCTTCATCGTCCAGTTCTCGCCCGTACTGGAAGCGCAGCTCATTCGAGAAGGCACTCGAAAACAGGCTGTCCAGTTTCGCCATGCCGTAATCCAGCTTCACAAAATCGGTGCCGAACGTGTCGATCGCATAGTTGTTCGAGGTCTGCGTTTGCACGCCGCCCGGCGAGTCCCAGCGCAGCCGGTGGAACAAAAAGCTGACGTGCTGCTTGTCGTTGACCTGCCAGTCGAGCTTCGGCGTGTTCAACACTTCATCGCCGGTGCGCGGGGTGGTGCCCAGGTCGTCCAGCAGGCCAGGGCCGCTGAGCCCGGTAATGGACGAAACCGCCTTGCCAAACAGCAGTTGATCGTAATTGGCCGCGGCCGTCGCGTAGTTTCCGCCGAAAACACGGTACGCCAGCGCGCATGCATTGGTGTCGCCCGCCGATCCGGTGCCCGTGAACGTCGCCTTAGTCGCACTCGCCGTGCAGGTGGCCCCGCTCGGCAGCGCCAAGTCCGCATACTGGTTAAAGAACGCACTCGGCGTAGCTGGCTTCGCGACTCCCGGAAAATCGCGCCGATACTGGTCGTACGCATAGAACCAGAACAGCTTGTCCTTGATCAGCGGTCCCCCCGCGCCAAATCCCCAGCGCTTCCGCCAGTCCTTCGGCCGGAATGGCACGCCCGTGACGATGTTCGGCGCTCCACCCCCCGTGGGCTCCGTGACACTGGTCAGCGTCGTAAACGGATTGATCGCGCCCCAGTCGTTGTCGCGATCGAAGAAGTACGCCTGCCCGTGCAGGCTGTTTGTTCCACTCTTGGTGATCGAGTTGATTACCCCGCCCGCTGCTCGTCCGTACTCGGCCGAATAGATGCCGGTGTTCACCAGAAACTCGGCGATCCCGATCTGCGAGGTCGAATACCCTTCGCGCGTCCGCCCGCGCTCTTCCGAGAAGAAGGCCTGGTTGTCATCCCCGCCGTCGATCTCCACGTTATTCAGCAAGGGACTGATCCCGCGGAACACGATCAGCCCGAAACCATTGCCGTCGGACACCGCGCCCGGTGTCAGCAGCGCCAGGTCCGACCACCGGCCGCCATTCAGCGGCAGGTTCAGAATCTCTTTCGTCGTCAGCGTTTCCGAAATCTCCGCCGACTCAGTCTTTAACACCGGAGCATCGCCGGTCACCGTCACAATTTCCGAAGTGGATCCGGTCTTCATCACGGGCTGTAATTCCGTAAGGGAGCCGACGGTCACGGCTACAGAATTCGCGGTATAGGTTCCGAACCCAGGAGACTTGATGGTCACCGTATACGTGCCTGCCGGAACCAGTGGCGCCTTGAAGAAACCGCTGCTGTCTGCTGTCAGTCTGATCGTTTCGTCCGTGCCGACGTTGCGGATTGTCACCGCCGCGCTGCTGATCACCGCGCCGGAGGCGTCGAACACCGTTCCCGCAATCGCGCCTTCCGTTGTCGATTGCGCCGCGGCCGGGCCGGCCGCCAGGATCAGAACCGAAGTCAGGACTGCAGCCAATCCCGCGCTGAGCAGGATTTTGTAACAGAAGTTGCGCATATTGCCTCTCCCAATATTTTTCCAGGTCTTCGGCGCACGGAAAGTTCCGATGCTTCACCCTCTCGCGCCCGGTTACAGAGAATTCTTCTGACCCTCGCCAGCAGGG
>JBEKIN010000212.1:0-8061 GCA_050011735.1 Acidobacteriaceae bacterium
CCAGAAGTTCGTCGATGCCGGCGGTCTGCTCGTCACCCTGGGCACGTCCAGCGCTTTTCCCCCTGACTTCGCCTTGACGCCCACCATCGATACCAGCAATACCAGCGCGCGCTTCTACGCTCCGGGTCCGATTGTCGAAGCCGACATCCTGCATCCCGAAAATCCCATCTTCTACGGCTACTCGGCGAAGACGGTCCCAGTCCGCTATGCCAACGGCCCGCTCCTCCGCATGTCCGAGGAGATGGATAAGCAGGATGTGCTGATGCGCTTTCCCGGCGGTGAAAAGTCTGTGCTCAGCGGGTTGTTCAACGGTTCCGACGACATCAAGGGCAGAGCCGCAGTCGTCGTCACGCCGGCTGGCAAAGGCGAAATCGTTATGTTTGCGACCAACCCCGTCTGGCGCTGGCAGAATCTGGGCGAGTACCGCATGATCTTCAATACCCTGATGAACTATCGCAACCTCGCCCCCGCGCCCCCTGCACCATCGCCGAAAGCATCGGGAGGCGACCTTAAGCCTCCAGCCCCCACACTCTAAGCTGGATAACCCAATGCTCTAGAAATGCAGGCTGATCTGTCCCGTGATCGACCGCGGCGTCACATAATGCGTCCCGCTGAAGGTCGACAGGAAGTTATACAGCGCGTACTTATCCGTCACGTTGATAGCCGTCACCTGCGCGCCCCACTTATATCGATCGCCGTGGAATAAGTTATCTTCCCCTAACGACATGTCGATCAGGCTCCGCGGATCGACGCGCGGCGGATTGTGGTCGTTGTCCCCCGTTCCCGGCGCAGGAATACTGACCAGGCTCGACGTAAACTGCGTTGCCAGGCATGCCGCCGGCAGCGGATTGCCCGGCGTAGCTCGCACCCCGTTGCACTCCAGCCCCGCTTCGAACTCCTCATCCGCATCCAGGTTGCTCAGATTCACCGCCGGCTGCCCACCCAGCGTCGTTGACGTCGTCGCGCACGCGCTGTTCGGATCGTTCGAGAGTGGGTTGTAGCATGGCGCCGATCCTGCCACCTCGCCCGAGTCGAACCGCCAGTTCAGGCTGTACCACGGGCTGTGCTTGCCCGGAATCTGATACTGAAAATGTGTCGTCTCGTTGTACTTCTCATCGTGGTCGATCCGGAACGGCAGCCCCGTCTGTCCCACCGTCGCGCCCGCCCCACCTACCTGCGGCGGGAAGAACCGCGCCGCCACCGACGACATCACCACATACGCGCTGAATCCGTGCACCGGCGTTACATTCGCGCGCAGCGCGAATCCTGGAATCTTCGAGTTGTGCCACTCAATCGGGAACGTAATCGGTGTATTCCCCAGCACGCTGAAGTCGTAAGCATTATTCGTGTACTTCCAGATGTACTCCCCGCTCACCACAAAGTGCCGATCGAACACCTGCTGCACTCCCGCATGATATTCGTTGCGGTACCCCGGCGACAGCGCGCCCGAATCACCCGCCTGGCACAGCAGCAGCGGATTCACCACCGCATTCAGGCACCCGCGGCTCGCCAGCACCAGATTCTCATTAAACGGCGTCTCTAGCGTCCGCGCATACGATCCCCGCAGCACCGTGTTCGTCTTCTTGATGCTGTACGATCCCCCCAGCCTCGGTTCCGCCTGGGTCGCTTCCGCCAGTCCGTTGTAAATGTCGCCGCGAATCCCCAGGTTGAACAGCCAGTTGCCCGCTGTAATCTGATCCTCCAGATATAGCGCCAGCTCCTTCACGTCCGTGTGGCCGAGAAAATCGTAGTAATGCCCACCGCGCGTCAGATCGTACGGATACAGCGTCGTGCAAGGCGCACCCGTTGGCGTGTTGCCCGTCATGCAGCCCAGCGAATCCAGATACGTCGGCGACACGATCCCCAGCATGTCGCTCTCGTCCAGCAGCGTCTGCTCATACATCGCTCCTAGCTTGAAGTTGTTCGGGCCTTTTACATACGAAATATCCGAGTGAGCGCCCTCATTCGCCAGGCCGCGATCCTGCCCGATGCTCTGTTGCTGCACCGGTCCCAGATCCGCCAGCGGATCCCCGCTGGGATAGTAATGGTAGTTATCCTTCCTTAGATACGCACCAATATTCCACACCGATTCCTGGCTGATCACCCGCGTGTAACTCGGCGAAATATCGATCGTCCCGATCTTCGACCGCTGATCCGTCTCGCCCGTCACCGCCGCTCCCGCCAGATTCACCCCGCCCGCGTTCAGATTGTCGTAAGCATTCGGTGTCTGAAACCACGACCGCGAATAGTTCAGGTTCAGATGCACAGAATCCGCCGTGTCGATCTGATAATCCACGCGATCGAAGACGTTCTCCTCGTTCCCTTTGTCGTGAAGGACCACGAACTCCGGCGCATCCAGAAACCGCCCCGTGTTCGTCCCATCCGCCGAGATGAAGTTCCCCCACTTATCCCCGCCGTATCCCAGATCCAGCCCGCCCGACGTCGACCCAAACGACCCATACGAGAAATTCATCTGCCCGGTCGGCTTCGTATCCCCCTGTCCGGACCGCGTCGTCACCTGGATCACCAGGCTCGTCTTGTCTCCGTACTCCGCCGGCGGTGCCCCCTCGATCACCTGCATCGACTGCACCGCGGTATCCGGCAGCTGGTTCGAAAACGCCTTGCTCTGCTGGTCCGTGATCGGCTGCCCGTCGACAGAAAACTGGTTCTCCGCGTGATCCCCCAGCCCATGGAACATCCCGTTCGAGTCCGCCGTCACCCCCGGCGACGACAGCGTCACCAGCGAGCTCAGCCCTGACGTCGTGCTCTCCAGCGGAATCTCCGCGAACGCCTTCCGGTCGATGTCCGTATCCATCGTCGCCGCGTTGTTCACCAGGTCTTCGCCCGACACTTCCACCGTGATCGCCGTCTCTCCAATGCTCAGGCTCACCGGCACCGTCACCGGCATCGACGAGCGCACCTCCACGTCATGCACGAAGGTGCTGAACCCCGTCATGCTCACTGTCATGTGGTACGAGTTCGCCGGCACATTGGAGATCTGGAAGTGCCCCGCATTGTCCGTCGTCACCGTGCGCTCGTACTGGCTCACCGGGTTCTGGATCTTCACCGTCGCCCCAGGCAGCACTGCGCCCGTCGGATCGGTCACCGTACCGGTAACCGTCCCATTGGCAGCCGCCTGCCCCATCGCCAGACAGGGAGCCACGGACAGCAAAATCAATATCAAAAATGGATAAAAAGCGGCGCGACGCATCGGCGTACGCATGCACGACCTCCTCTAAGTTGTGTGAAAGCCCCGAACCCGGATGAACGACCCGGAACGACGTCCCAAAAGAACGTCGAAACGGCTACGCGATGAGAGCGGAGCTCGAGGGCGGAGGTCGGCTGGAAAGCCGGAAATAAACAGCGCGGCGGGGCCTGTGCAGGCTCCGTACCGGTGCCAGGGCAGCCACCTGCAGGCTGCTGAAGTGCAGCGTGATCGGCGGCGCAACCCGTGCCACGCTATGCGCCGTGGCGCACAGCGCGCAGTCATGGTCCGGCGCACCCCCGGCGTGCATGTGCGCCGCCTGCACCATCCCGCTCATCAGTACCAGCGCGATGCAGACGATCCCGAAAAGGCCACGCGATCTGGAGATACTCGTGGGCATGCTGCCAATTTGATGATACCGGTGCTTCCCCGCGATTCGCAAATTCCACCCCTCGCTTGACACCGCTCGCCTTCCCGGTAAGCTAAGAGATTCCCGTCCGGCGTTCGCGCGCTGGCGGCTTGCGGGGGCGGCGGCGTCTTGAAGGTACGGGTCTTCTATCACGATAAGTGTTTCGACGGAGCATGCTCGGCTTCGTTATTCAGCCGTTTCCATCAGGAATGCATCCACCCGGGCGCAACCTACGAGTTTTGCGGCCTCGTCCACCGCGCCGGCGCCCTCTTTAACGAAGCCGACTTCACCGGCGACGAGAACGCCATCGTCGACTTCAAATACTCCCCCTCGCCCAAAATCACCTGGTGGTTCGATCACCACCTCAGCGCTTTCCTCACCCCTGAGGACCACCAGGATTACCTCGACGGCATGGCCGATGGCCGCTATGCAGGCCATCGCTTCTTCGACCCCGAGTACATCTCCTGCACCAGCTTCCTCGCCCACATCGCTTCCACCCGCTTCGGCTTCGACCCCACTCCCGTCGCCGAGCTCGTCCGCTGGGCTGACATTGTCGACGGCGCCCTCTATGAGAGCGCGCAGTCCGCCGTCGAGATGCCCGAGCCGGCCATGAAGCTCACCCTCATCATCGAAGCGTCCGAGGACCCCGCCTTCATCCCGCGCCTCATCCCGCTCCTCACCCGCATGTCTCTGCAGCAGGTTCTCGACCAGCCCTGGGTCGCCAGCCTCCTCCCCCCGCTCCTCGAGCGTCACCAGCGCGCCATCGATCTCATCGGCGCCCGCTCCGAGTCGAAGCAGGGCACCATCTACTTCGACATCACTGACCAGCCCCTCGAGGGCTACAACAAGTTCATCCCCTACTACCTGCACCCCGAGGCCACCTATTCCATCGGCCTCTCGAAGTCCAGCTTCCGCACCAAAGTCGCCGTCGGCTCCAATCCCTGGACCAAGACTCCGCCCGAGGACATGGTCAACCTCGCCGCCATCTGCGAGCGCTATGGCGGAGGAGGCCACGCCCGCGTCGGAGCCATCTCTTTCCCCCCCGACCGCGAAGACGAAGCCCGCAAAGCCGCCGCCGAAATCGTCGCCGAACTCCGTGCCTCCCTCGCCCGAAAGTAACGCCTCTCAACCCGAGACAAATCCGGCTGCCCCGGGTCTCGCACTTGAGACCCGGGAAAGCGCGAAGCGCCGTCTTTCCGTTTTTCTCTGGGTACCCCTGTCCTCGACCCCAGAACAAATCCGGGTGCCCCGGGTCTCGCTCTTGAGACCCGGGAAAGCGCGCAGCGCGCGCTTTTGTTTTGTATCGGAGCACGAGGTTACAGCCTGCGGAAAAGTCGGTGCCCTGGCGGCTGCAAAAAACCAAAAGCCAAACCCAACCCCAATGCTGGACAGCCAGGTTCACCCCACAGCAAGAAGCAGATACCCCTGCCATCGGATCTTCAAGAGATTTAACTCCGCGCCTCAGCCGAAAGTACCGCCCCTCGAAATCTGCCGGACCGTTTTGGGAATCCACCTTCTTCCGCAATCTCTTCAGCCGTGCGTAACCGCAGCAGAATAACCCCGGCTTCAGCCGCTCAGGGATGGTTTTCATCCCACACAGGTCTCGTCAGCGCCTAAGTCTTCGTCGCCTGCGACCTGACCCCGGGAAACGTCCGCAGCGCGTGAGTGAGCCTCGTCCAGATCCACCGCAATGCCGAGAAGATCCCGACCAGAAGAACCAGCGCGATCACACCCGCAGCAATCGGATGCCGCGTCGCCAGCCCCGTCACAAAAACAGCCACCACATCTTCGCCGCTGCTCAGCGCGATATTCGATACCGGCTCCGGCGATGGAGTCACCGCCACCCGCGCCGCCGTCTTGCCTCCGTGCGCCGCCAGCGCAATCGCTCCGCCCGCCAGCGTTGCCAGCAGTTGCATTTCCGGCGAAAGCTGCGACGTCGCCCCGTACGCCATCAGTGCCGCCACCGGAATCCGCACGAACGTGTGCAGCGCATTCCAGAACAAATCGAACGCCGGAATCTTATCGGCAAAGAATTCAATTCCAAAAAGCAGCAGGGAAGCCCCAATCACCCACCAGCTCGTCAGCACATGCAGTCCCGGCGGCAATTCCACCCACCGGGTGTGCCCCAGCAGCCCCAGCGTCGCGGTCGTCGCATACACATTCAGCCCGGCGGAGAAGCTGATCGCGACAATCAAACCCACCAGCCCCGGCCCCACAAATCCCCGCCCCACCAGCCCCGATCCGCCCAGCGTCATGTCTGCCAGCATCATGCCTGTGAGCATATCCGCACCTTGCCCCTTCGCCAATACGCTACTGGCCTCGTGATTGGGGAAACGCGCCACGCGCTGCTCTTTCGTCCGGTATCCGTAACCCCTCCGGAGGTATCAAACTGTCTGCGCTCTCTCTTTTCCATCCTTATTTCGCTTGCAAATCCACCCAGAGACCCCCAATACTCCCTCGAAGAAGCGCCGTCCGCACGCCTTCCTCGCAGAGATCCCGCTCGCGGTCGCCGCAGGCCCAGCCATTGCCAAAACAGGG
This sequence comes from Acidobacteriaceae bacterium, assembly GCA_050011735.1. GTDB lineage: Bacteria > Acidobacteriota > Terriglobia > Terriglobales > Acidobacteriaceae > Palsa-343. The sequence goes on from JBEKIN010000212.1 coordinate 6,153, forward strand.
GGAAGCAAGTCATGAAAACCCAACCACAGTGGGCCGCAAAAGCTCTCGCCGTTGCCATCGTCGCAGCCTTCGCCCTCGCCTCCGGCCCAACCCTCCGCGCGCAGACCCAGGGCCCCATCGATCCCGGAGTCCGCGGCGGCGCTCCCGGCGCTGGCGCCCCGCTCTCGAAACTTACCTCCGACGAAACCGCCTTCTTCCAGGATGGCTCCGTCCGCTTCGGCGAAGTCGAAGTCGTCGCCGGCGGCGCCAACAACGGCCTCGGCCCCCGCTTCAATTCCAACCAGTGCTTCTCCTGTCATTCACAGCCCGCCATGGGTGGAACCAGCCCCGCCCACAACCCTCTCCCCGCCGTCGCCGCGCTCAGCGGAGCCAAAAATACCGTCCCCTGGTTCATCACCGCCAGCGGCCCCGTCCGTGAAGCCCGCTTCAAGAAGAGCCCCGACGGCACCAACGACGGCGAAGTCCACGACCTCTTCGTCATCGCCGGACGCACCGACGCCCCCGGCTGCAACATCGCTCAGCCCGACTTCACCCCCGCCGGCAACCCCCTCACCGGCCAGCACGGCAATCCCAACATCATCTTCCGCATCCCCACGCCCGTCTTCGGCGCGGGACTCATCGAGGCCATCCCTGACTCCGCCATCCTCGCCAATTTCCAGGCCGACACAGCTGTCAAATCCGCCGAAGGCATCTCCGGCCATCCCAACGCCTTTCTCGCCGGCAACGCCAACTTCAGCGCCAACGACGGCACCATCACCCGCTTCGGCTGGAAGGCCCAGAACAAATCCCTCCTCGTCTTCGCCGGCGAAGCCTACAACGTCGAGATGGGCATCTCCAATCAGTTGTTCCCTACCGAGCGCGACGAGACCCCCGGTTGCCTCCTCTTCCCCACACCCAATGACACACTGAACTTCACCACCGCCTCCACCGGCGCCGTGAACCCGGCCGTCATCTCCGACATCGAAGCCTTCGCCAACTTCATGCGCATGCTCGCCCCGCCCGCTCCCGCGCCCGACACCCCCTCCACCGTCAACGGCCGCGCCGCCTTCATCCGCATCGGCTGCTCCCACTGCCACAACCCGTCCTTTACCACCGGCGCGCAAATCGCCAGCGGCTCCTCGAAGTCGCCCAGCGCCGCGCTCTCCAATCAGACCGTGAATCTCTACTCCGATCTCCTCGTGCATCACATGGGCCGCGGCCTCGCCGACGGCATTACCCAGGGCAGCGCCGGCCCCGACGAATTCCGCACCGCGCCTCTTTGGGGCGTAGGCCAGCGTGTCTTCTTCCTCCACGACGGACGCACCTCCGACCTCGTCGAAGCCATCCGCGACCACAAGAGTCAGGGCAGCGAAGCCAACCGAATCATCGAGCGCTTCGACCACCTCCCCACCCAGGACCAGCAGGACATCATCAACTTCCTCCGCTCCCTCTAACCTCAACTTCCCGCGCCCCCGCTGCAGCCGGACAGGTTCACCCCACAGCAAGCAGCGTAACCTCACACCGTCCGCACTTCACGTCTGGACTCCGGACTTCAGCACCTCAGTACTGTGCATGGAACCAAAACGGAACTACTCCTGCAGCCGCCGTCCTTCGGCAAACTGGCCGGCACTGTCGGAGCAGGACCCAAAGCTTGCGAAGAAAAGCCCTCGTGCAGCCGGCCAGGTTCACCCCACAGCAAGCAGCGTAACCTCACACCGTCCGCACTTCACGTCTGGATTCCGGACTTCAGCACCTCAGTACTGTACATGGAACCAAAACGGAACTACACGTGCAGCCGCCGTCCTTCGGCAAACTGGCCCGCTGGCACGGAGCCTGGCCTGAGCGAACGGAGCGAGTCGAACGGCTCTCGATTGTGGACCCGGGAAAAGTGAGAAACACCAGCACTGCAGCCGGCCAGGTTCACCCCACA
>JBEKIN010000213.1:0-8054 GCA_050011735.1 Acidobacteriaceae bacterium
TGCAGTACGCCATGACCCACAACGATCAGCTGGAGGTCGATTACGTCGGCAACCGCGGTGTGCGCATCATTGGCAGCCGCAACTACAACCAGCTCAACCCGCAGTATCTGTCGCAAGGTGCAAACTTCCTGGGCGGCAAGGCGGCGTCCAATCCTTTCGCCGCGCCGCTCAAGGCGCTCGAAGCCTCCGGGACGATCGCGCCGAGCTCCTGCAACCTCGACAATGGCAGCGTAACCAACGCCCAGCTGATGTCGCCGTATCCGCAGTACTGCAATGGTGGTGTTGGTGAAACCGACGCCCCTGTGGGGCAATCGCTCTACAATGCGCTGCAGGTCACTTATAACCACCGCGTCAGCAAGGGACTCACGGCGCTGGTCTCCTATACCTACTCCAAGTTTCTGGATAACGTCGAGGGGAACAATGGCTGGTCCTACAATGGACCCACCAACTGGGGAGTAACTCCGGCGAATAACTACAATCTGGCTGCGGATAAGAGCGTCGACGCCGGCGATATACCTCAGGCACTCGTGGCCAGCTACATCTACCAGTTGCCGGTGGGCCGGGGCAAACAGTTCGGCTCAGGGATGGGCCGCGCTGCCGACGCCGTTGTTGGCGGGTGGGAACTCTCGGGCATAGCAGCATTCAAGGCCGGTATTCCCATCGGCATCTTCGGCAACGACCAGCCCACATACGGTGGCAATCCCAGGCCGGATGTTGTCGGCAACGTCCACGCTTCTCATCCCGGCATCCACGAATGGTTCAACACCGGAGCCTTCGCGTTTGCGCCGTACGGCAGCTTCGGCAATGCGCCCCGCTACTTCTCCGATCTGCGCGGTCCTCACTACCAGAACTGGGACACTGCACTGGAAAAGAACTGGCTCTTCGGCGAGTCGATGCGAATTCAGTTCCGCTTCGAAACCTTCAATACCTTCAACCATCCGAACTTCTACGCGCCGGAGGCGGGCGCCACCGCCTGGCAGGGCTGTGACCCCAATGGCGGCTCCGGCTGCGCCAGTAGTTTCGGCACCATCACGCAGACGTTCGCACCACGTAATATTCAGTGGGCCGGCAAATTCTACTGGTAAAACGTGTCGTGGCGACTTTCTCCAAATCGTTGTTCCTGGTTGTGCTGGGCGGGGCCACCCTTGGCCTCGCCCAGCAGCCACCCGTCACCCTGGAGTCGCTTTTCCAATCCGCTCAGCAGGCGCAGGCAAGCGGAGACCTCACAACGGCCGTCAACGACTATACGCAGGCGGCGAAAATGCGCCCCGATATGCCGGTCATCTGGGCTAACCTGGGCCTCACGCTGCAGGAAGCCAGTAACATTCCCGCTGCCATCGAAGCCTTCCAGCGCGCCAATCGCCTGGATCCGTCGTTATATGTCCCTAACCTCTTCCTCGGGATTGACTACGCGCACTCCGGCAGGGTGCAACAGGCGATTCCATTCCTCATCCGGGCCGGAAAGACAAAGCCCTCCGATGCTCAGGTGCCGATGGCGCTCGGTCGCGCCTACATCGCGGCTCGCGAATACAGTCAGGCCATTCCGGAGCTGAATCGCGCGCTGCATCTCAATCCAAAGCTCAGCAGCGCATGGTTCGACCTGGGCATCGCCCAGCTCGACCAGGTGGAGAGCGACGCGCGCACCATCTCCATCGAGAACAAGCGATCGCCTTTTGCCGGCGCGCTCTATGCGGAGTCGCTCGGCAAGCAGGGGCGATTTGGTGAAGCCGCCAGCCTCTACGAGTCGATCCTCGATTCGAAACCGCAGCCGCCCTGTCTGCACTCCGAACTGGGCTTCGCTCTGATACGGGATCACAAAGAAGCCGAGGCGGGACCGGCCTTTACCGCCGATCGCGCCGCGCATCCCGAATGCAGTCTCGCTCTTCTTGGTCAGGCCCGCCTCGCCGCCGACAACGGAAACGCGGACCAAGCTTCAACTCTGGTCGAGCAATTGTGGAACCGTGATCGTGGATTCTTCGGGTGCAACGCCTCCACGATCCTCGACGGTATGCCCGGCGAAGAACAATCTGCCCTCCTGGCGCACTTGAACAACGAAGTCCAGGATCCCGAACTGCGCCTGGCGCTCATCGCAGCGTTCGATGCGGAGGATGGGTGTTGGGCTCTTCCATCCGATGCCGGCACACGGGCAACTCCCTCTCGCACGGTCGGCGCGTCCTATGCCTCCGGACAATTCGCGTCGTGCGCCGGCAGCCTGCAATCGGAGCCAGCTCCGCTCAGCACCGAAAAGCTCCGGCTGCTGGCTGCCTGCTCCTTCTTCACCGGGGATAACCAGAGCGCGGCGCACGCCGCCGCCGCCTGGCGCATGCGTGAGCCTCATTCTCTGGAGGCGCTCTATTGGTCCATTCAGGCCAACGAGCGGCTGGCCTTCCAGTCTCTGGCCCGCTTCCAGCAGCTCGAACCTGACTCCGTGCGCAGCCACGTCCTGCTCGGCGACATTTATCAGCAACTCGAGCGATTCGACGACGCCCAGGCCGAGTATCAGAAGGCACTCGCCGTCTCGCCTTCGGACCGGGGGGCGATGCTTGGTCTGGCTTCGGCGTATCTCAGCAACTACAATGCCCAGGGCGCCATGGCTCTTGCGCAGAAGGCTCTCGCCCGCGCACCCGACGATCCGGAGCTCAACCTCGTCATGGCCCAGTCCCTCCTCGACCAGCGCGAATACGCGGAGGCGGAGCCCTACCTGCAAAAGAGCCTCAAAGCGAAGCCGCAAATGCTGCCGCGCATTCATGCCCTCATCGGAAAGGCTGACGCCGAGACGGGAAGAACCCGTGAGGCGATCGAAGAGCTGAAGCTTGGCGCCTCCAGCGACGAAGACGGCTCCGTTCAGTACCTGCTCTTCCAGCTTTACCGCGAACTCGACGATGTCGGGGACGCAAAGGTCGCACTCGCTCGCATGCAAACCATCAAACAGCAGCGCGAGGCGCGAGGCGTCAAGCGTGTCGAAGATCCCGATCTTTCTCCGATTGAGCCAACCCTCGCACACGCCGCCGCTCCTTAACCGCAGTTTCCTTCCAGCTCCTTTCCAAACGGGATGTCAACGCTTTCGAACCGGGAGTCGTGATGCGTGCGAACAGTCTTTGTATCGCCATGGTTGGAACTTTCCTCACTGCAATCCTCTGGGCCCAGCCGCCCCAAACGCCTGCTGTCCCGAGCCGCGTTGCCGCGCTACCCAACGGCATTGAGATATCCCAGGGCGAGCTGCACGAGCAGATCCAGGCGTTGCGCGATGACGTCCTCCGCGTTCGCGTCTGGCGCGGTGATAAGGCTCCGGAAGACGCATCGTGGTCGGTGCTGGCCTCTGCGCGGCACGCTTCTGCTGCGGTCACGCCCGCCAACTCCGCGAATCACGCAGGCTTGCGTACAGAAAAATTATTTGTCGATGTCGATGAGCGCACGCTGGAAATTAACCTGCGCGACAGCGCCGGAAACATTTTGCAGCAGGATGCGCGGCCGATCGAGTTCGATGGGGACGCCTTCCGTGTCTCCAAGACCATGCCGATCGACGAGCATTTCTTCGGCCTGGGCGACAAGACCGGACCCCTCGATCGCCGCAACGAGGCTTTTACTCTCTGGAACACCGACGCCTATCGCTTTCAGGAATCCACCGACCCGCTCTACAAGAGCATTCCTTACTTCATGGCCTTTCGCGCCGGCCACGCTCTCGGCGTGCTGCTGGATAATACCTGGCGCTCGAGTTTCGATTTTGGCAAGGAGTCGCCAACGGCGTATTCGTTCGGCGCAGTCGCGGGTCCCATCGATTACTACCTCTTCTATGGACCCACTCCCAAACAAGTCATTGAAACCTACGCGTGGCTGACGGGAACGCCGCCCCTTCCGCCGCTTTGGTCCCTGGGTTTTCAGCAGTCTCGCTTTAGCTACATGACGCAGGCGCGGGTGCTCGAAGTGGCTGCCCGCCTGCGCAGCGATCGCATTCCCGCCGACGCTATCTATCTCGACATCGACTTTCAGGATCACAACCGCCCGTTCAGTGTGAATCGTGCGGCCTTTCCGGATCTCGCCGGCATGATCGCGCAACTCAAAGCCGAAAACCTCCATGTAGTGATGATTACCGACCTTCACATCGCTCGGCTGCCGGGGCAAGGCTATTCCCCTTACGACAGCGGTATCGCCGGTGACCACTTTGTCAGGAATCCGGACGGCTCCGTTTATGTGGGCAAGGTATGGCCTGGACCCAGCGTGTTTCCCGACTTCACCCACCGCCAGACGCGTGACTGGTGGGGCACTCTCTACCGCGACTTTCTGCACGATGGCGCCAGCGGCTTCTGGAACGACATGAACGAGCCTTCCGTCTTTGATTCGCCCACGTCCACGATTCCCCTGGATGTGGTCCATCGCATCGACGAGCCGGGGTTCGCTCCGCGTACCGCAACCCACGCTGAGATTCACGATGTCTACGGCATGGAAAACTCCCGGGCGACCTACGATGGGATGCGCGCTATCGACCCCGATACCCGCCCCTTCGTGCTCACCCGCGCCACCTCTGCCGGTGGCCAGCGCTATGCCGTCACATGGACCGGCGACAATTCCAGCAGCTGGAACCACCTGCGAATAACGACGCCGATGCTGGAAAATCTGGGCCTCAGCGGCTTTGCCTTCAGCGGCGCCGATGTAGGTGGGTACGCCGGCACGCCTTCACTCGACCTGTTGACGAAATGGTTTGAAGTAGCCGCCTTTCAGCCCATCGACCGCGATCACACCGAGAAAGGTACCGGCGATCAGGAGCCGTGGGTCGGCGGAGCCGATCACGAAGCCATCCGCCGCCATTTTCTCGAAACTCGCTACCAGCTGCTCCCCTATCTCTACACACTTGCTGACGAGGCCTCACGCACCGGGCTACCCCTGGTACGTCCGCTCTTTCTCGAGTTCCCCGACGCCGCCTCCGATGGCCATCCCATCGACCTCGATGCTTCCAGCGAGTTCCTCCTCGGCCCCGATCTCCTCGTCGCCCCCGCGCCGTATCCGGAAGAGCTCGACGACTACTCCGTCGTATTTCCCGAGCCCGACTGGTACGACTTCTGGTCCGGCGAAAAAGTGAACCTCGCGCCCCCTGATCCTCCGGCTCCCGGCGCGCCCGATCGAACCGTGCGTTACTCCGTCAGTGTTTCTCCCAGTCTCGCGCAACTTCCGGTCTACGTACGCGCGGGCGCGATCATACCTGTCGAGCCCCTCGTCGAAAGCACCAGCGAAACGCCCAGCGGCCCGCTCACCTTGCGCGTCTACGCCGGCGACAATTGCTCCGGCGAGCTCTACCAGGACGATGGCAGGAGCTTCGCCTATGAAAAAGGCGCCTTCCTCCGCGAGCGCTTCATGTGTGAGGTAAAGGGTGACGAGATTCGAATGACGATCAGCAAACGTGAAGGTTTCTATCCGGCTTGGTGGAAACAGATCCGCGTAGAGATCTACGGCTGGACGCCCTCGAAGAACCAAGTGCTGGTGAACGGGGCAGAAGTTGCAACGCAGATCGACCGCACGGACCACAATGTGGGGTTCCACATCCCTGATGATGGAAATGCATCCACCGTCGAAGTGAGATAGTTCTCCAGGACGCACCACATCTGTGATTCGCGGTAATAGATCTCGCAGATTTCAGCGCGAGCATAGGGATTGCCGGTGGAGCGGCGCCAAACTCATGGGTCAGGAATCAATACCGGGCAACACTCACGCGTTCCGTAATGTCTGTATCGTCGGCAAACCGGAAGTTTGGATCGCCAATCCGGTAACTGTCAGATCCCATCTCATGGCTCGTTGGCATGGGTGGCCACGAGCTATGAAGCAGAGGCGGAATCGCCGGACCAGCGGTCCGAAGAAAGTTTTACGACTCCTCGACGTTGAACACGCCGTAGCGGCGGTTCTGAACAGCCTTAGCAGTCCCGAGTCGCAGCGCGGGTATCGGCACGCGATCGACGAGTTCGTGGACTGGTACTGTTCAGAACCACGGCTGGCATTCAATCGCATCGTGGTGCTTCGATATCGCAGTCATCTGGAATCGCGGCGATTGGCCCCCGGGACAATCAACCTTCGGCTGGGCGCTGTTCGGCGGCTGGCCTACGAGGCCGCAGATTGCGGGCTTCTCAGTTCTGACTGGGTGGGACAACCTTTCGGGGGGGAAGGTAAAGCGTCCCCTTCTTATGCAATTGTGAAAGATGTATGAGGATGTCTGGAGGTATGTAGGAACTGCCACGAGTGGTCTCGTGCAGTCCGAACATCTGCAGACCGCCCGTAATCGACGAAAGAGAGAATCGTCGGTGCGAAGAATAGCCCAAGGTAGCGATGCATGAGGCGGATGAATTTGAGCGATGCTGCAAATGTGATTTCGAAGTATCGACCTCTAAAAATTCAGGACCTGGCAGAGCGCGGAGTACCGATTCCGAGGAACACTCGTGGTGCATCCTGCCTTGCTGTTCCGTAACCTAGCATGTGGACGGGCGAAATTCGGGGAGCGCTCCGGTGATTGCGTCCTCCATGAACAAATCGTCATCTTCTTCGCCTTCTGCAAAGTGCTATCAAAAGAGCAATGGTCTCGTCTCAAAGAATAGCGTTGTATTGAAAATGGGGAGCCTGTTCTCTCAAGTGCTCGACTGTCGCCGGACCGTCGTCTCTTCGTGGTCCAGCTTCCTGAAGCCAGACGGGCGACATTGAATCCAATTAAAGCTGAGGGCCTTGCACATAACTACGGCTTACCTGAACCGCATCGCCACTGCCGTCCCCGAACACGATGTGCATGACACTTTTGTCGTCTTCGTCGAGCAGATGCTCGCCGACCCGCGGCTACACGCGGTCTTCCGCCGCATGGTGAGCCGGGCCAACATCGCGCATCGCTATTCATTCCTCGATCCGCAGAAAGGTTCCGGCCAATTATCTTCGCATGACGCGCGTGAGTTTTATCGGCCAGGCAACTTTCCCAACACGGCGCGGCGTATGGAGCTGTTTGAGCAGAGCGCTCCGGTGCTGATGAAGAAGGCGGTGGACCGGCTTGCGCTCAATGAGAAGGAACGCTCCGGTATTACGCATGTTCTGGTGACCTGCTGCACGGGGTTTTATGCGCCCGGGCTGGACTTTGAGATCGTCGACCACCTCGGGCTTTCGGCAGTCGTGGAGCGCACGATGGTTGGATTCATGGGATGCTATGCGGCGATCAATGCGCTGAAGCTGGCGCGGCACATTGTGCGCTCAGAACCGAAGGCGGGTGTGCTGATGTTGAACCTCGAGCTGTGTACGCTGCACTTCCAAGAGACGCAGGAGCTGAAGCAGGTGCTCTCGTTTCTGGTGTTTGCCGATGGTGCGGCGGCGAGTCTGATTACCGCGCGCGAGCAGGGGTTCGCGCTGGGCAGCTTCAAGGCAGTAATGGTGCCCGAGACGAGGGGGCTGATTACGTGGAAAATCCGCGGCCTGGGATTTGACATGTTGCTCTCCGGGCAGGTGCCGGAGGAGCTGGGCCGCGCGCTTCACGAGGGCGAACTGATGGCCGAGCGCGACGGCATCGACCTGTGGGCGGTGCATCCCGGCGGACGGTCGATCCTGGATGCGGTGGAGAAGGGACTGGAACTGCCAGCCGATGCACTGGCGGCGTCGCGAGAGGTGCTGTCGTGCTTCGGAAACATGTCGTCGGCAACAGTGATGTTTGTGCTGCAGCGGATGATGCAGCAGGCGCAGCCGGGCCAGCGCGGATGCGCGATGTCCTTTGGCCCTGGGCTGACAGCGGAGACGATGCGCTTCCATGTGGTCTAGTGCGGAGATTGACTTCAGACGGCGGGTTCCTCCGCGCGATCTGCCGGAGCTGATGGATGGCGACTGTAGCTATGAGGATTTCCGTGGCTGCCTGGGCAATCTGGAGCAAGTCAACCGCTGGCTGCTGGGCTATCGGCCGACGCTGACCTGGCTGACCCGGTTGATGGCCCGGTTGCCGCGTGGGCTCCCTGATGCGGTACACATTGTGGATGTGGGCAGTGGCGGCGGCGATCTGCTGCGGCAGATTACCGGCTGGGCGCGCAGGCGCAGGATTGCTGTGCAGT
>JBEKIN010000214.1:0-7932 GCA_050011735.1 Acidobacteriaceae bacterium
CACCTGATGCAGCGCGGCATCGATGCGCAGTTGTTCTGCCCCAACCGTCGCGACCGCGATCCATCGGACTCCACGGTCGTCCTCGGTTTCGTCGGCCGTCTGAGCGTGGAGAAAAACATCGCCCTGCTTGCCCGGGTGCAGAAGGAACTGGAAGAACGCGGACTCCGCAACTTCCGTTTCAGAATCGTTGGCCAGGGTTCCGAGGAATCCTGGCTGCGCCAGCACCTGCCTCGCGCTGAGTTTACCGGCGTGCTTCGCGGCGAAGCTTTGGCGCGCGCCTACGCCGGAATGGATGTGTTCGTATTTCCATCGCACACCGACACCTTTGGCAACGTGGTTCTCGAGGCGCTGGCTTCCGGAGTTCCGGCGGTTGTGACTCCTGACGGCGGACCGCGCTCGCTCGTGCATGACGGCCGAACCGGCTTGATCGCGCCGGATGCGGAATTCTCCAGCGCGATCAGCCGCGTCCTCTCTGATCCGGTTCTGCATGCGGACATGCGCGCGAATGCGCGCCAGTTCGCGTCGTCAGCGTCGTGGGACGCAGTTTTTGAGGGCGTATACGCAGCCTACCAGCCCATATTGCAAGCGGCGGCAAAGGCGGCGTAACGCGATCAGATCGCAAGAGAATCAGTGAGTCCTACGCAGGAGGCGAAAAATCCACGCCCGCCTGCTGCGCGGCCTGCTCGGTCGCCGGCAGGTTGAGAGACGCCAGAGGAATTTGCTGCTGGCGTCCCGACGCTGCCTGGTCCATCACGATCAGCGCGTCGCGAGTCAAAACATAGTTGTGGATGGCTTCCCGATGCCCATCTTTGAAGATCAGGGTCAATTCCGGCTCCGACGCGACCGAATTCGCAGCGGTTCCGGAAGAATACTGGTAAGCGGGTTCCTCGTAGTCGGGCCGATAACCATCGTCTGGCGGCGCGACCGAAGCGGCTGGCTGCTGCGCCGCATCAGCTCCGGAATCGCTGTAGCCAGTGAAATCCGGATAGCCAGAAACCCACGGCAGCAGTTGCCAGGAGTTGGCGTAGTACGGATAACCACCGTAGACGGCATAGCCGCGATACGGCGAGCGATAACGGGATCCTGAACGTCCATCAGGACGCCGCGCTGGCGTTATTCCACCGTAAGGCAGGCGATTGGCTGTTGCGAAACTGCGTACAGGTGCCGTCGAAGTGAATCGCGGAGCCGTCACATAGCTGCGCGAAGCGAAACCTGACGATCGGCCGGCAAAACCGGGACCCGAAGAGCCACCAAAACTGTGCCCGATGGATCCGCTGGCACGTCCGCCGCTTGAGTGTCCGCCACGCTGGGCGAAAGCTGGCGGCAGGCTGATCAGCAGAACCGAGAGAAACGCGACTGAGAACATCCGCCGCATGAAAGCCATCCTACTCCTTAGACGTTCGAGGAGCGGGCTGCGCTCCCGAAATCGCGTCAAATCAGCTCGGTTCCCCACAAATCGTGCAGATGGATCACGCCTTCGATCCGATTTTGCGCGTTGACTACGATCAGAGAGGTAATTTTGCTTTCCTCCATGGTGTGCAGACCCCGAACCGCGAGTTCCGTGGCGGAAATGGTCTTTGGAGCCGGATTCATGACTTCGCCGGCGTTTTTGCGAAGGCCTTCAGGTCCGTCGCGCTCCAGAAGCCGTCGCAGATCGCCGTCGCTGATGATTCCAGCCAGCTTGCCATTTCGTTCGACGGTGGTCATGCCCAGCTTCTTGCGGGACATTTCGTAGATCACGTCGATCATGGGCGTTTTCGTATCGACGCGCGGAATGGCATCGCCCGTATGCATGAGCTGGCGCACAGTGGCCAGCCGCTTGCCCAGCTTGCCGCCTGGATGCAGCGCGGCGAAATCCTCGGCGCGAAAGCCGCGGCGAAGCGAAACGGCGATGGCGAGCGCGTCACCCAGCGCCAGCATCGCGGTGGTTGATGCGGTTGGCGCAAGGCCGAGGCCACAAGCTTCTGCGGGAACCGAACAGTCGAGCGCGACGTCGCTGGCAGCAGCGAGCGTTGACTTCATGTCGCAGACGAAGGAGATCAGAGCGTTGCCCATGCGCTGCAACGTTGCCAGCAAACGGAGGATTTCCTCGGTTTCGCCGCTGGCGGAAAGCGCGATAACCACGTCGCCTTCAGCGATCATCCCCAGATCGCCGTGAACCGCTTCCGCAGGATGCATAAACAACGCCGGACTTCCCGTGGAACTGAGCGTGGCGGCGACTTTCTGGGCGACGATGCCGCTTTTGCCCATGCCGGTGACAACCACGCGGCCTCGCGCCTGGCTGCATTCGATGATGCGGCTGACAGCGCGGTCGAAGTCGGCGGCCATGGCGCCTTCGAGGCGTTTGGCCAGCGCCAGCAAGGCTTCGGCTTCGATCCTGACCAGTTGAGACGGTGTGTGAACGTCGTTCATGCTCTGAAACTCCTGATGCTACCACCACGCGGCCGCCCGACTCGCGCCTGCAGCAAGTGCCGCTCCACTTGTAGAATGGGCAAAGGCGAGGAAAAACGGGTTTGAAGCGGAACATCTTAGTCCTGGCAGCGATGGTGACGGCTCTGGCGCTGATGGTTTCAGCGGGCGCGATCAATTTTGTGCATCGCCGGAATGCCGAGCGGGCAAAATTGCAGGGCATGAAGATGACTCTGGTACCCGACTCCGCTTCGGATGGCGCGAATCCGGATTCATCTGACCCGGCTGAAATGGCCGGCGACGAAGACAACTCGACGCAGCTCAACGGAAAAATGGCTCCTGGTTTCACGCTGCCCGATCTGAACGGCAACAAAGTCACGCTTGCGAGTTACAAGGGCAGACCGCTGGTGGTCGATTTCTGGGCGACATGGTGCGGACCGTGCAAGGTCGAGATTCCGTGGTTCGAGAAGCTGCACGACCAGTACGCAAGCCAGGGACTGGAAATCATCGGCGTTTCCGCCGATGGGCTCGACAAGGACGATCCAGCAAAGCTGTTCACCGAGAAGCGCGACATCGCGGATTTCGCGTCCAAAATGCACATGAATTACCCGATCCTGATCGATGCTCAGTCCATCGAGAACTCGTATGGCGGACTCGATGCGCTGCCGACGACGTTCTTCATCGACCGCAACGGAAAGATCGTGGCATCGACGATCGGCCTTGCTCCTCGCGAGATGATTGAGGCCGACATCAAAAAAGCCATTGGGGGCGGATCGTCGTGAGATATGTAACCGCCGCGGTGACGTGTGGAGCGCTCTTGCTGAGCGGCATGGCAGCGACGACACAAAACCTGCCGTGGCAAACGCCAGGCAGTGAAGGCGGAAATCCCAGGCAACTCGTTCGCTTTCTTTATCCGCAGCAGGTGACGTTGCCGGCTGGAAAACCGGCGACGATCGATCTGCATTTCCGGATCAACGAAGGCCTGCACATCAACTCGCATGATCCGCGGCAAAAGAGCCTGATTCGCACCGAATTGAAGGAAGCCGAACCGACAGGCGTGACGATTGCGGCGGTCGATTTTCCTGCTGGTGTGGACTACGCGTTTCCGGCGGATCCAACGCAGAAGCTGAGCGTCTACAGCGGCGAGTTCGTGCTGACGATGCACCTGACCACCCAGCGCGGCAACCATCTTCTGGAAGGCGCGCTGCGCTACCAGGCCTGCGACACCAACACCTGCTTTCCGCCACGAGATTTGCCGGTGGCTGTTTCGGTGATTGGGCAGTAAGACAGCCAGTAGCCTGTGGCGAGTAGCCAATAGCAAATAGGCACACCGCGAACCTCGACTTGCTTACCAATGCACGTCCAGGTTGGGCAGTAAAGAGACGTCGAGCAGCCCGTAGCAGTGTCTGTCCGCCATTTTTCCATCCGGGAGTACATTCGCGCCCTTCTGAACTCCCTCGAAGGAGAAGCCGAGCCGCTCCGCAATACGTCGGCTGGCTTCGTTACCGGCTGAATACGTGAGACCGATTCGCCGCATTCCAAGCGCACCGAAGCCGTAGCGAACCATTGCGTTTGCAGCCTCAGTTGCGAAGCCCCGGCCTTGGGCGCCCTTGCGAACCCAATATCCCGTATCGCATTGGCGGCCTTGCCAGTCGATGTCGTGCAGTCCACACCACACCACTGCTGTGCCGGTTGCCGCCTCCACGCCAATTAGCTCGATTGCTTCACGCAGGATGAAGCTGGCCATCACATGCCGAGTCCTGATCTCCAGGAGTTCGGCTGTGAACACATCCCGATTTTCAGCCCAGCGCATCCATTTGTGCAGCTCATCCCACGTCTCAGCCACTGCAGCCGATGTAATTGCTCCGTCGCCAGCCTGTTTGGGCCGGAGGAGCAGCCGGGGTGTGCGGATCGGCATCGGAAGGTCAATCAATGCCGGGTCTAAAGGAGCCATCGTTCCCACCATGTTAAGCGACGTTGTGCCGGGCGCTTTCGCTACCGAGCCTGGCCGCTTTGGCCGATGGGTCGTCAGAAATGCACTGGCGGGTCGTGATGTCCGAATTGTTTGAATGCTGAGTCAGTGAGGAGGAGCACGAGGTGTTACAAGAAGCTGAACTCAGCGGGCTGCTGATTCAGAGAACAACCTCGGAGGCTCCATGACAACTGGCTCGGGCTGACGTGGCTCGCTTCGATTAGGCCGGGCGCCGGCGGCATCGATTGTTCATTCGGTGCGGAGGGCTTTGACGGGGTCGATGGAGGCGGCGCGCTGCGCCGGGATGATGCTGGCGACGAGGGCGCAGGCGCTGAGGGTGACGATGGAGGCGGCGAGTACGAGCGGGTCCCATCCTTTGACTTGGTAGAGCTGCGCGGCGATGAGGTGAGCGCAGCCGATGGCGGCGGGGATGCCGATGAGCAATCCGATGAGGATTTGCAAGAAGGCTCCGCGGAGGACGAGGCGGACGATGCCGGGGCGGTCGGCGCCGAGGGCCATGCGGACGCCGATTTCGCTGGTGCGGCGTTCGACGGTGTAGGCGGTGACGCCGTAGAGTCCGACGGCGGCGAGGATGAGGGCGAGGATACCGAAGAGGCCGGTCATGTTGGCGACGGCGCGCTGCTGATCGAAGTTGGAGTCGACCTGCTCGCGCATGGGAAGGACGTCGAGGAGGGTGAGGTTGGGGTCGACGTCGGAGAGGACGTGGCGAATCTGGGGCTCGAGGCCGTCCATGCTGCCGCGGGTCTGGAGGACAGCGCCTTCGATGTAGTGGGTCATGTCATCGATGCGCCCCATCATAGAGTCGTCTTCGTATTTCGCGTGCTGCGCGAGGGGGACGAAGAACATAGGACGCGGCGGCTCGGTGCCAGCGGGGTCGTTGTACTTTGCGTTGCGCACGACGCCGACGATTTCATAGGTGCTGCCGTAGCGCGGGAGATCGAGGCCGAAGTACTGGCCGATGGGGTTTTCGCCGGGCTTGAAGAAGCGCTTGACGAAGGCTTCGTCGACGACGACGACGTTTTGGGTGGCGGCGGTGTCGTCTTCAGAGATAGAGCGGCCGCGGACGATGTGCTGGCCGAGGGTCTCGAGATAGCCTGGGGCAACGTGATCCCAGGAAGAGCCGACGGGCTCGTTCATGCTGGGCATGCCGTGACCCTGGCGGATGACCATTTCGCCCCAGTTGTCGGTGAGCGGGGTGTATTGGGCGGGGGCGGCGCGCTCAACGCCGGGGATGTGGGAGAGGCGATCCTGCAGCTCGCGATACATGGCGTCGAGCTGGGGCATGGAGTATGAGGGCCAGGGCGCGATGAGTCCGATGACAACGCGGTGGTCGATGTCATAGCCGAAGTCCTGGTGCTGGAGATTGGCGAGCGAGCGGGTGAGCAGGCCGGCGCCGGTGAGGAGGACGACGGAGAGGGTGGCCTGCACGATGACGAGGGTCTTCTGGGACCAGGAGGCGTGATCGCGCGTGCTGCGATTGGCGCCGCGGAGAGCCTCGACGGGATTGGCGCGGGTGGCGAGCCATGCGGGGGCCGTTCCGAAGATGGCACCGGTGATGAGCGACAAGACGAAGGCGAAGGCGAGGACGGGGAGCGAGGGCGTGGCGGCGATGGGCACGAACTTTGCGCCGTGGAAAGCGAGGGCGACGACGGCTTTGACGCCGAGATACGCGACGGCGAGTCCGGCGATGCCGCCGAAGACAGAAAGGAGGATGCTTTCGGTGAGGGTTTGGCGGATGAGGCGCTTGCGCGAGGCGCCGAGGGCGAGGCGAATGGAGGTTTGGGTGCGACGCGCGGCTCCGCGAGCGAGCAGGAGGTTGGCGATGTTGGCGCAGGCGATGAGGAGAACGAGGCAGCAGACGGCGAGGAGGATGTGGAGGGTGTCGGCGTAGTCCTCTTTCATTTCGCCAACCCCGATACCGGCGGTGATGACGCGGATGTTCTGTTTGGAGAGATTGGCCTTGATGCCGGACATCCAGTCGGCGGGCATGCCGCTGTCATTGACGAGCCACTGGCGGAGGAGCGCGGTCATGCGCGGACCGGTGGTGTTCACGGAGGCGCCGGGGCGCAGGCGGCCGATGACGCGGAGCCATGCCTGGAAGCGATGGATCATGGAGTTGGATCCGAGGAAGACCGGTTCCTGATTGATGGGGATCCAGAGGTCGGGGGGGTCGCTGCGCAGAGTTTCACCGAAGAAGCCGGGCGGAGTGATGCCGATGATGGTGACCGGGTGGTCGCTGACGATGAAGATGGAACCGACGATGGAGGGATCGGAGCCGTACTGCTGCTGCCAGGTGCGGTAGCTGAGCATAGCGACGGGCGGGGAGTTGGGCTGATCGTCAGTGGGCGTGATAGCGCGGCCGGCGAAGGCGCCAAGGCCGAAGGTGGAGAAGTAATTGCCGCTGACCATTTCTTCGCGGAGGGGTTTGGCTACGCGGTCGGTTTCGCCGCGGCGGACGCCGAAGGTGTATCCGCCGGCCTGGAAGGCGGCGAGGGAGGAGAACTCGGGGGTGTTCTGCTGCATGCGCTGATAGAAGGGATACGAGAAGAAGCCCCAGTCGTCCTGGGTGCTGCCCTCGATGCAGCAGTCGTCGCCTTCGCCGATGCGGTAGAGGCTGGCGGGGTCGGCGACGGGGAGGGACTTGAGCATGACGGTATTGATAAGGGAGAAGATGGCGGTCGTCGCGCCAATGCCGAGGGCCAGGGTGAGCATGGCGGTGAGGGTGAAGACAGGGGACAGGCGCATTTGGCGGAGCGCGTAGGCAATATCCTGGCGCAGGGTCTGCATGGGGTCAGCCTCTGGTGACGATACGGAGTTGGATGCAGGGTGGTTCCCGGGAATGTGACGGAGAAGTCAGAAGGGCTTTCGTATGATGGGCAGATGAAGAAGTTGCTGTTCTGTGCGGTTCTGTTGAGCTGGGGCGTGGCGGGGTTGGGTCAGAGCCTGCCTTCCGCACCGAGTGCGCCTGCTGTGCAGAGTTTGCCTCCCACGGCCGACGATCGGGCCTGCGATCTGAATGCGCTGATGGTGTGCGTGAAGCATGTGGCCGAAGACGAAAAGGGAATTGTGCTGAGCCCGCTGCATGCGCCGGCGGAGGACCTGTGGTGGATTGTGCCGTTCGGGGCAGCAACGGGCGTGGCGGTTTACTACGACACGGAGGCGATCCAGGACCTCGGCGTGCACACGACGCGGGAGGATCATTTCAACAAGCTGTCGGATTATGCGGGACTCTACGCTCCGTTTGCGGCGGCGGGGATTGGGTATGGAGCTGGTTCCCTGCGGCATGACGATTATCTGAAGGAGACGGCAGTGCTCTCGGCGGAGGCGATGGCGGATGCGGGGATTCTGGATGAGGGGCTGAAATACGCGCTGGACCGGGAGTATCCGATGGCGGACAACGCGAAGGGCGGGTTCTGGCCGGGTGGGCCGAAGAGCTGGCCGAACAACCCGTCGATGCCGTCGGAGCATGCGATGAATGTGTGGGCCTTCGCGCACGTGGTGGCGGGTCAGTATGACGGGATCGCGACGAA
>JBEKIN010000215.1:0-7884 GCA_050011735.1 Acidobacteriaceae bacterium
GAAGGCCGGGGCGTGGTCGATTGTCTCGACCCACCTGACCTCGCTGAAGGTGTACGCGGAAAACACCCCGGGTGCGGTCAACGCGGCGGTGGGCTTCGACGAAAAGACGCTGGCGCCGACGTACGAGCTGCGCCAGGGTGTGCCTGGGCAGTCGGCGGGCATCAACATCGCGCAGCGTTTGGGCCTGAGTTCAGAGATTATCGACGCCGCTCGGGCGCGACTCAGCACGCAGACGCTGGACATTGCTCGCTTTCTTGACAGCCTGCATGAGCAGCTCGCGACTCTGACGAAGGAACGGAACCGGATTGCCGGGCTCGAACAGGAATTAGCGAAGGAACGCGCGCGTCTCGACGCCGAGGGGATGAAAGAGTGGAGGGCGAAGGTCAAAGATCTCGAAGGCCAGCTGCAGTCGCTGCTCAAGAGCTTCGAATTTCAAATGCGGGAGACGGTGCGGGCAATTGAAGACCGGGCGGCGCAGCAGAAGCTGTCGAAGCAGGCCGAACAGCGCCTCGCCCGGCTACGGCGCGAGTTTTCAGAGAGCTTCAATACGGCGGTGGTCGCGCAGCATACGGGCGCGGATCGCGGCGATCAGAATGCCCAGCCGCACATTGTGCGTCACGTCGCAGAAGGGGACACGGTGCGGCTACGCAGCCTGGGCAGGACGGGAACGGTGCAGCGGCAGATCGACGACAAGACGTTCGAAGTGGCCGTGGGCCCGATGAAGATGCGCGTGGCGCGCGATGACATCGCCGAGGTTGTACCGGCTGCGCGCAAGCAGACACCGATCGAGTCGGCCCGGCGGCGCGGCATCAGCGTTTCGGTCGCCGAGCCTGATGCGGTATCGAGCGAGATCAACGTGATCGGCAAGACGGCGGATGAGGCGCGCGACGACGTCGAAAAATTTCTTGACCGCGCTTTCCTGGCGGGGCTGCCGCGCATCCGCGTCATTCACGGAACGGGGATGGGGGTGCTGCGGCGCACGCTGCGCGCCTGGCTCAAGGAGCATCCTCAGGTGGCTTCGGTTACCGAGCCGGGGCAGAACGAGGGCGGGGCCGGAGCAACCGTCGTTGAGCTGCGGGAGGACTAACCGTCCAAGGTGTACGCGCCTTCGGCGCACTTCGATGCAATCGAGCGTGGCTGCCACACCGGTAAGCGCTTGACGGAGCCTGGCAAAAAGTTGCACTATCGGCTCGCGAAGGGTAGAAAAAGGCCATGATTCGAGTCATCACGGTGGAACGGGAGTACGGCAGCCAGGGCGCGGAGTACGCGCATCACCTGGCCCACCGCCTTGGATGGAGGTTGATCGACAGCTGCCTGATCGAGGACGTCGCGCGCAAGGCAGGCGTCGCGACCACGCTGGTGAAGCGCTGCGACGAGCGAGTCGATCCATGGTTCTATCGCTTCGGCAAAGCCATCTGGCTCGGCGGACTGGAGCGCCTCCCGGGAGATCCCGAGGTTTTCGACAGCGCACGCATGGTGGAGTTCGTGCGCGGTTACGTGCAGGAGCAGGCCACCAACGGCAACTGCGTGGTGCTGGGCCGAGGCGCCGCCTGTACGCTGGCCAAGTCGCCGGGGGCATTTCACGTCTTTGTCTACGCCTCGCTGGCGCGCAAGATTCGCTACGTTGAGGAACACTTCCCGGAGCACGCCAAAGACGCCGAAAACCAGATTCAGTCCACCGATCGGCGGCGCGCGGAATATATCCGGCGATTCCATCAGCGCGAGTGGGACGATCGCCGCCTCTACCACCTGATGCTGAATTCGTGCATGGGCATGGATGCGATGGTCGAGTCAACGGTGGAAGCCGCGGGATTGCATGCGGTCACCGCAGCCGCGGAGCACACGAATCAGGCCGCCGTCAGCTAGCACCGAGCGTTATCCCAGAAAGGCGTCAGTTCCAGGATTGGCTGGTACGCCCTTCTTCGGTTTCGTCCCATAGCATGGCGTCGAAACGGTGGGTCCCCCTGAAACCGAGCCACTCGTAGAGCGATACGGCTTTGCGATTCGAGGCAGTGACGGTGAGAGTGAGCAGAGTGAAGTTCCGCTTCGCCAGTGCGCGCGCGCATTCGACCATCAGCAGCCGGCCCAGACCCTGCCCGCGGTATTCCGGTGCAACGCAAATTTGCGTGACGTGGCCGACATCTTCACGGACGCGCGAACAGAGCAGCAATCCGGCGAGGTCGTCGCTGCCCGGCTGGACGAGGGCGAAGGAGGATTCCGGATCGAAGTAGCCGCACCCGGGGAACCGCACGATGTTGTGCAGGAACCGCTGGGAACCGGCCGCGGTGCGGTATTGCTCGTTGATGTGGCTGTCGAGGTGGCCCTGGTAGGAAATGGCAATCAGGCGCGCGGCGGGGCCAAGGTCGGACTCGGCCCAGCGGCGCAGCCCCAGGCCGGGGGGCAACGAAGCTCCATCGCCGTGTGCGAAGCCGGCTCCGTCACCCTGCGCGGCACCCGCGGTCTGCAACGGCCACTCCATGAAAATGCGCTCGTGGATTTCGAATCCCGCGTCCTCGAAGACCCGCTGATGCACGCCGTGCGGGTGAAGCAACAGCTGCGATTCAATCCGCGACACGCCCGGCGAGTTTTTCAGCATTTCGAAGAGGCGCACCAGAAGCTCATTGCGAATCTCGGTTGCGGAATCTCGCGAGTCCAGCGCGAAGACATCGCCGATGACCGCTTTATGCCCCTCGTACACGCAGAAGACATAGCCGACGATGCGCCCGTTATCGACGGCCACATATCCGGGGAGCACACGGGAATCAAGATACTGCAGTAACAGGTCAGCCGAGCCGCGATAGTCCCAACGCAGGCGCTCGCTCCAGATGCGGCTTTCCTCTTCCAGCAGCGGGCGCAGACTGCCCGCCGAGAAGTGACGCAGGTCCAACAGCTCGAATTGAAGCGTGGAACCCATCGATGCGGCACTGCCACGGCGCATTTCCATGCGCCCAGGAGGCTCCCTTCCCACCCCATTGCAATAAACTGCTCACCGGCTGCGGACTGCTGTGCCTGAATCGCCGGCCATGACCTCGTACACGACCAGGTTTTGGGCAGGATAGGTGAAAAGTGGTTCGTACCGCCTGCCCTGCAGCGTTTGACGAAGCTCTGCCGCCGAAGATTCCGGAATTACCAGGAGATGCTGCCTGCCCGGAATGCCGTCCTGCATGGTGCCGCTCGCGAACTGCGGCGCTTTATCCGGAATCCTGGGATCGAGCACCTCGAATTCCAGCTTGACTCCTGGCTTCCACCCTCTCCTGATCGCGTAGAAATCCGCTGCGTTCAGAACAGGCTGGCCGTTCACCGCCACCAGCTCGTCGCCTATGAGCCTGCGCAGGCCCATCTGCTCGGCGGACGATCCTTCTTTCACATCGTCGACGACCACACCATGAGGACCTGGACCGGCGCTCAGCGGCGGGTCGCTCACCGTGATGCCAACATCGTAATTCACGGTGCGCTGGTTCCGATAGAAAGAAAGTCCGTACTGTACATCCCTGCGCACGTGCCACACCGCGACGATCGCCGGCGTGGGGCTGATCTGGTCAAGGATTTGCGCCAGCGGACGCGCAGAATACGTCATATCCATCAGGTTGATGTTGCGTTTCGTGTTGGGCAGCGGACCGATCCCGAAGACGGGGCCGATTCCGAAGATGTACAGCAGCAGGATCACCATCGGCGTCATGGTCGCGATACGCAACCGCTTCAGGCCGAAGCGGGCAACGGTAATCAGAATGAAGACCGTCGCCGCCACGCCCACCATGCCTGCCGCGATGATGGCAATGCGCGGCGGCACCGCCTCGGGGTTGTGCAGGTGCAGCGGCATCAGGAGCACGAACATGGTCAGGATTCCGGTAAGCACCGCATGCAAAACCAGCAGCCAGGGCTTGAGGCCGCGGCCCCGGATGCGGTTCAGATAGTCACCGGCGAGAATGGTCAGCGGAGGGACCGCGGGCAGAATGTACCCCGGCAGCTTGGACTCGGAAAAGGAAAAGAAGACGATGGGCACCAGTGCCCACAACACCAGGAATTCAGGGAAAGCGTCGCCCGCACGACCGTGGCCAACGTAAAGAATCTTGGCGCGCCGCACGCGCCATTCGTTGAACGATCCTCCGACCGCATCCACGAAAGCGGTGGCTGCGATCACCGCCCAGGGCGTTAATCCCAGCAGCATGACCGGCACGTAATACCAGAACGGGTGGTAGTGCTCGAATCGATCGGTGGCGAAGCGCTCAAGGTTGTGTTCCAGAAAGAAGATTCGGAGGAAGGTGGGGTTACGCAGCTGGACCGCAATGAACCACGGCAGCACCATCGCGAAATAGAGCACAATGCCAGGCCACCACAAGCTGCGGCGGAACAGGGACCACTCGCGGCGCAGGCCGGCAAAGATCCCGATAATCACGAGCGCCATCACGGGGGCGATGGGGCCCTTGGCCAGCGTCGCCGCGCCCACAAAGAAGTAAATATCGAAGAGCCAGAACTTGCTGTTGGTCTCATACCACGCGTACCAGCCGAGCATGCCGATGCAGAAAGGCGCAGCCAGCTGCATGTCGGTAGAAGCGCCTCGCGCGAAGCTGAGAACCGCGGCGCAGGATGCGGTGATCAGCGCCGCGTCCAGCTGTCCTCCGTTGCGGAAGCGCCGGATGTGCAGGTAGATGAGCACCACCAGCATGAAGGCGAAGCTGGCCGAGGGCAGACGCGCCGACCAGTCGTGCACGCCGAATTCGCGGAAGGCGAACATCGCGCGCCAGTAGTAGAGGGCCGGCTTTTCCAGCCAGGGGTGTGCCCACAGAACCGGCGTCACGTAATCGCGACGCGTGAGCATCTCGCGCGCCACCTGCGCGTAACGGGGTTCGTCGGCGCCGACCAGGCCGAGACCATCGCCGCCGAAAATCGGCACCAGGCCGTAGAAGAGGAAAAAGGCGGTCAGGCCAAACAGGGTGGCGGCTTCTGCGATCTCGCCGATCGCGGGAAATCGAGCTCGCACCCGAGACAGCAGGCCCGGCGATCGCGCTTGCGCGCGGCGATCCGGCCGCGCGGGCGCCGGCGCTTCCGGCGCGTCAACGGCCTGCCCGGAACGCGAAGAGTTCGCGTGGCCCTCAGAATCACCGGAACTCGTTTCAGTTTTTTCCTGATACTTCGAAGTCTCGGTCACATTCCCGGCGGGTGATTCATTCATCCTGGTAACCGGTTCGGCTCTCTCGCGCAACACTCATTGCCGCGAGGCTCGTACTGCTGGCCAGATACCTGAGGCATGGATGCACCACGATTGAGTCAGCCTACCAGATTCCGGTTCGGTTCTTCCGTCGTTCCGGATCGCGAAGGAACCATCGTCATCAGCTCGTGCCGCATGGTTGCGAGAATGGTTTCGGTGGCCTCGCGCAGGGGGCCTTCCAACGTGCAGCCGCCGGCGTGCAGATGACCTCCGCCACCCAGGCGGGCCGCGATCCGCGCCACATCCAGCTGGCCCTTGCTGCGCAGAGAGAGGCGCACGCGACGATCGGGCAGCTCGCGCAGCAGAACCGCCGCCTCGACACCGCCCACAGCGATGGCATAATTCACGATGCCCTCGCAATCCTCCTCGGCGGCTCCGGTGCGAATCATGTCGTCGTGCGTCACCCACAGCCAGGCAAGCCTGCCTTCGCGCCGCAGGTTCGAGAGCGCCGCCCCGAGCAGCAGCATCTTCGACAGCGGGTTCGAGAAGTACACTTCCCGGGCAATGCCGGCCGGATCGGCCCCACTGCCAACCAGCTCGCGGGCCAGCTCGAAGGCGTGGGCGTCAGTTCCCTCGTAACAAAACGAGCCCGTATCGGTCAGCAGGCCCGCGTAGAGACAGGTGGCCATCTGCGGCGTGACTTCCGCGCCGGCTACCATGGCCAGCCGACAGATCATCTGCGCGACGGCGCAGGCCTCGACATCGATCCAGTTCACGCCGGCAAAGGCGCGGCCGGTTGTGTGGTGGTCGATGTTAACGAGAACTCGACCCTCGAGGCCGGCGAGACGCGAACGCTGGACGCCGTCGCACTCCAGGAGAATGACCGCATCGTAGTTGCCGTCCAGCCGCGTCGCCTGCCGGATCTTCGATGCACAGGGCAGGCCACGATAGATCAGCGGCACCGGGTCGGCCGAGAAGAGGTCGGCCTGCTTGCCGAGCTGATCGAGCATCATCCCGAAGGCCAGCATCGAGCCCACCGCGTCACCATCGGGGCGAGCATGCGAGCAGATTGCAAACCGCTGCCCGCGCCGGACAACATCCAGCACCGCGGATAATCCCTCGCCAGGGCCCGTTGCAGCGGGGACGGCCTGGCTGCGGCCGGAGTCGCCTCCGTCGTTGGCGTGCTGCAACGGAATGTTCCGCCCTGCCACCATCGCCTCTTTCCTGCCCTTCAACCGCTCTGCTCCGTGGTCTCCGCTCTCAGTCCTGTCCTTCGTTTCCTGCCCAGCAACTCGTCGATCCGGGCCTTCATCTTCTCGGAGCGGTCGATGTGGAAGGTCAGCTCGGGAACGTAGCGCTTTCCCATCCGCTCGAGCAGTTCGTGGCGGATAAAGCCGCGTGCGGCCATCAGACCCTCCAGGGTGTCTGCCTCCTCCTGCGCGCCACCGTCGACTGCGATATAAATCAGCGCCGACTTGCCTCCTGGATTCAGCACAACCTGGCTGATGTACGCGAAGCTAATGCGCGGGTCGGACAGCTCGCCCTCGATCATCGCGCCGATCTCGTCGCGCAGCGTCTCTGCCACGCGTTCCTGGTGATACTTTCGACCTCGCTGCTCCGGCATCGCCCCAACTCCTTCGACCGCATTGCACGGCGTGACCACAGAACGGAAGAAAACCCTTGAGAATATCAGAGTGGGGGGCGGAAAGACGGGAAACAGGCTCTTCCCTCAAAAAGTGTGCTAAACCATTCATCGGGCGCGGATGTCCCCATCCATCGCACCAACCCTGAGGGCGCAGCATGGATCGAATCGCTCTGCACACCTTTATGTCGCAGCATCGCTATGGCGTCGTGTCCAGCATCGGCGGCGACGGCGCCCCGCAATCGGCGCTGGTGGGCATCGCGACCAGCCCGGAGCTCGAAATCATCTTCGACACGGTGAAGTCTTCACGAAAGTACCCCAACCTGATCGCGCGGCCGGCCTGTTCCTTTGTTGTGGGGTGGGGCGGAGAGCAGACGGTGCAATTTGAAGGCATCGCCGAAGAGCCGACCGGAGCCGAGCTGAAGCGCAGCCAGGAGTTTTACTTCGCTGTCTGGCCGGACGGTGCGGCACGCATGTCCTGGCCCGGTATCACCTGGTTCGTGGTGCGGCCTCGATGGATTCGCTACAGCGACTTCGACCAGAGGCCGCCGGTCGTCGAGGAGATGGTGTTCGGCAAATAGTGAACGGGGAGTAATCAATTCCCTGCCGGATTCATTTCGACATTGAGATTGATCGTGCCTCCAGTCACGTTAAGATTGCGACTCCAGTCGGCAAAGCCCTGCTTTTTCACGACAACCTGATGGCTCCCGCTAGCAAGGGTCAAAGTAGAGGGTGTGTTTCCAACGAATGCACCGTCAATTTCAATATCCGCCCCCGGGGGGGTCGATTGAACTACCAGCGAACACGACGATGGGGTCGGTCCCGCCGAGCTGGCCGCAGGACTTCCCAAGGCAGCGGCCTGGAGCCCCGCGGCGCCACCGAATTGAGACATGTCGAGGCGCATATCCCCCTGTACGAAAGCCGTCATCTCAGTACCCTGGGGAATCGTGATGTCCTTGCCATGCATGAAGAGGAACAGCGGAGCGGCTGGAAAGAAGACGATGGATGTAGCAACCATAGCCCCGGTCATCGCACCCACGTGCCCGCCGCCCTTTACGTCTTTAACCGCACGCAACGCGGCTTTCTCCTGATC
>JBEKIN010000216.1:0-7833 GCA_050011735.1 Acidobacteriaceae bacterium
GCCACCGAGGATCACCGAGTTGGGAACGGGGTGCTCGCCGGTAGCGCGGGGTTGCGTGGGCTCGGGGGTCGGCGGTGGTGTCTGCCGGGGGGCTGGCGCCTGCGTCGGCTGAGTCTGCTGAGTGTTCGGCCGCGGCGTCTGTTGGGTGTTTGGCCGTGGCTGGCCGGCGACGAAGATTCTGGCGGCGTCAATTTCGATCGTGTTGCCGTTGCGCCGCTCGGGACCAAAGACGGAGACACTCGCGCCCTGGAAGAGGGCGCTGGTGGAGGCAGGCTGTCCACCCTGGCAGACGGTGACGGAGCTGCTGTAGTGCACGAGGACGCTCTGATCAGCGTAGGTGACGGTCATGGAACTGCCGTCGGGCGCGGTGGAGATTTGTCCGGTGAACTTGCCTTCACCTCTGGCGGCATTGAGGGCAGAGCAGGGAGACTGCGCGGAGGTGGGGAGGGGGATTGCGGCAAACAAGAGCACGAACAGCCACGGCGTGGCCAGGGGCACTGGGACTTTTCTCAAGATGCTCTCCTTCGTCGAATGGTGATGCGATGGGCGAGAGCGTTACGAGCAGCCCCACAAATGCCGTGGATTATATACACAGCCTGTCAAAGAATGCGCCTGGGCGTTGGAGGGAGCTTGGGATTGGGAGCGCGGAGCGAAGGCGGGTGGCGTTGACGGCGGGGCGGATTCCTGATTTGCTGGCGGGGTGCATCCACTGCCATTGATTCTCGGGATTGCGTGTATTTTTTCCGGACTGCTGGACGCGTTCGAGACGGTGATTCTGCCGCGGCGCGCGAATGGGCGGTTCCGGCTGACGCGGCTGTTCTACATCATCACGTGGCGGCCGTGGCGATGGGTTGCGCGGCGAGTGCACCACGCGAAGAAGCAGGAAACGATGCTCAGCTTCTACGGGCCGCTTTCGCTGGTGTTTTTGATCGCGACGTGGGCGGCGGCGCTGGTGTTGGGTTTTGCGCTGGTCTATTCCGGGTTTCCGGAGCCGTTTGTCGATCCGCACGGGCTGCGGCATCCGTTTATGACGGATCTATACGCGAGCGGGACGACGATCTTCACGCTGGGGCTGGGGGACGTGGTGCCACGCATCCTTGCGGTGCGATGCCTGGTGGTGCTGGAGTCAGGGATCGGGCTGGGATTTGTGGCGCTGGTGATCGGGTATTTTCCTGTGCTCTACGGGGCGTTTTCGCGGCGCGAGGTGAACATTGCGTTGCTGGACGCTCGCGCGGGGTCGCCGCCGACGGCGTATGAGCTGATCAAGCGGCATTCGTTCGAGGGCGGGAGCGCGGCGCTGGTGGTGCTGCTGGAGGAGTGGGAGCGGTGGTCGGCGGAGCTGCTGGAGAGCCACATTTCGTATCCGCTGTTGTGTCTTTTTCGATCGCAGCACACGAATCAGAGCTGGCTGAGCGCGCTGACGGCGATCCTGGATACGTGCGCGGTGCTGATCGCCAGCGTGCAGGAGCACAGCGCGCGGCAGGCGCAGCTGACGTTCGCGGTGGCGCGGCACGCGCTGGTGGATCTGTCGCAGATCCTGTCGCAGAAGCCGGTGCCGAGCGGGCAGGATCGACTGCCGGGGGACAAGTACCAGCTGATTTACGACAAGCTGTGTTCGGCGGGAGTGCGGGTGTGCCGCGACGGGCAGAGCGGCGCGCGGCTGAACGAGCTGCGGCAGCTGTACGAGGGGTATGCCGAGGCGCTGAGCCGGTATCTGGTGATGCCGCTGCCGCCATTTTTCATGGAGCATCCGACCAAGGACAACTGGCTGAAAGTGGCGAAGGTGCGGGAGGCGGCGGAAGCGGGGAATCCGATTGCGAGCGCGGTGGTGCTGCATGATGAGGAACATTTGTTTTGAGGCAGCCGGGAGCCTGGAGCTGGGAGCGAGAAACGATTAGCGAAAGGCGATTAGCGAAGGACTTTTAGCGAACGACGATCAGCGAAGGACAGCGAGAGGCGAAGAAGAGGCGAGCAAGAGACGAGCGAGAGGCGCAGTGGGGCAATGCTCCATTGCGCTTTTTCTTTGCGGGGAACGCGAAGACCGGCGATCGCGCTGGAATGGTCTAATGATTTTTGAGGGTCGAGATTGAGGATATTGCCGGGTTGGCGATGGAAGATGCTGCTGGCGGGCGCGATGCTGGGCGCGTGGAGCGGATTGGCGATGGCGCGGGCGGGTGGCGCGCGCGGATCGGCAGCGACGCAGCAGGCGCTGGCACTGGAACAACAGGGAGCGTGGAAGGACGCCGAAGCGGCGTGGCGGCAAGTGATTGAGCAGAACCCGAGGGACGCGACGGCCAGGGCGCATCTGGGGCTGGTGCTGGCACGCGAGACGGACTATGCAGGCGCGGCGGAGGAATATCGGCGGGCGCTGAAGCTCAATCCGCGGATGCCGGGAGTGCAGCTGGACCTGGGGCTGGCCCTTTTCAAGCAGGGAAAGCTGGAGGAGGCGATCGCGCCGCTGAAGGTGGTGGTGGCGGGGACTCCGGCGAACGTGCAGGCGCGCATTTTGCTGGGCATGAGCTACTACGGGACGAGGCATTACGCGGCGGCGATTCCGCAGTTGCGGTTTGCGCTGGAGAAGGCGCCGGAAAACGTGGAGATGCGGGGGGTGCTGACGCAGAGCTGCCTGTATGCGAAGCAATACAACTGCGTGCTGGAGCAGTACAAGCAGATTTTGACGGCGAATCCGGAGTCAGCGCAGGCGCACATGCTGGCGGGCGAGGCGCTGGACGCGATGAAGCAGACGCCAGAGGCGATTGTTGAGTTTCAGGCTGCGGAGAAGGCTGCGCCGACGGAGCCGAATGTGCATTTCGGGCTGGGATATTTGTTGTGGAAGGAGCATCGGTACCAGGAGGCGGAGGGGGAGTTCAAGCTGGAGATCGAGAATGAGCCGACGCATGCGGCGGCGCTGGCGTATCTGGGCGACACGGAGATGAAGCTGGAGCACACGGCGGAGGGGGAGGCCGATCTGCGGCGGGCGCTGCATCAGCCGGGGGCGATCGAGATGGCGTGGCTGGACCTGGGGATTGTGCTGGCGGACGAGGGGAAGAACGACGAGGCTGCACAGGATTTCGAGCAGGCGATCCAGATGGATCCGAATGGGGTGGACGCGCACTGGCGGCTGGCGCGGTTGTACCAGTCGATGGGGAAGACGGAAGAGGCGAAGGCGGAGTTTGCGAAGGCGCGGGCGCTGCACGAGAAGGCGGATTCGAGTCTGGTGAAGCAGATGACGCCGTCTACCTCGGCGCAGCCGAGGTAGACGGCGAGCTAAGAAGCGGTCAGCGGAAACGCGGTTGGCTGAGGTCCGGTTAGCGAAAAGCGAGCTAGAGGCGGGCGGAAGACGAGCGAGAAGCGAGCAAAGGCACGAGCAGCGAAGAGCGGTTCGAGAGAGGCGGAGACGGGGTAAGAGTGCATGCGGGTTCACCTCCAGCAGGCGACGGCCGAGGATGTTGCGGAGCTGGTTGCTCTCCGGGTAGCGGTCAACGAGCATCTTGCGCAGCAGTATGGCGAGGGAACCTGGCTGACGAGGCCGACGGAAAAGGGCACGCTGTTCGGGATGCGCAATGCGAAGGTCTTTGTCGGCAGGCGTCGAAACAAGCTGGTGGCCACGCTGACGCTTGCGACGAAAAAGCCGTGGGCGATCGACGCGACGTACTTCAGCAAGAGCAAGAGGCCGCTTTACCTGACCAACATGGCTGTCGAGCCCGGTCTGCAAAGAAAAGGCGTGGGCAGAAGCTGCATCGAGGAGGCGCGGCGGATTGTGTCGCGATGGCCGGGGGACGCGATTCGGCTGGATGCGTATGACGCGGCCGCGGGAGCCGGCGAGTTTTACCGGAAATGCGGATTCCGGGAGGTAGGCCGCGCGACCTACCGGCGTGCTCCGCTGATCTATTTCGAAATGCTGGTGTGAGCCGAAGAAAGCCAGCGAAAAGCCAGCCAGAAGCGCTTCGCGAAAAACGCTTAGCGAAAAACGAATCAACGTTCCGCAATGAAGGTGACTTGCGGGAGACGGAACCAGATGGCGTCACCGTCGGGCTGGATGCTGAGGAGGTCGCGGAGATCGGGCGCGGCGGTGATGAAGAGGCGGCGCAACTCGGCGACGCGGTCGGGCGGAGTTTTGGAGCGGCGGACCCAGTCGTCGAAGTCCATGCCACGCTGGCTTTCGCTGTAGTGGTCGGTGACTTCGCGCTGGATCTTCAGGCCGGCGTTGTGCAGGAAGGCGCGCCAGGCGCTGAGGCGATAGCTGCGGACATGGGATGGGTCGCGCAACTTTTCAATGTGCTGGAGCCGGTCGTCGAGGGCTTCGTCTTCGGGGCCGTAGTTGTCGACGACGACGACGCGTCCGCCGGGTTTCGCGACGCGCGCCATTTCGCGTACGGCGGCGGCGTTGTCGGCGAAGTGGTGCGAGGCGAGGCGCACGGTGACGATGTCAAATGCGGCGTTGGGGAAGGGGAGTTTTTCTGCCGGGCCTTGCCGGGTGCTGAGGTTGGAGAGTCCGCGCAGGGCGGCGTTCTTCGCGGTTTCGGCGAGCATGGCTTCGGTGAGGTCGTAGGCGACGACGCGCTCGACGTGGGGCGCGAAGGCAAGCGCGGTGTGTCCGGCGCCGGTGGCGATGTCGAGGACGGCGTCAGTTTTTTTCGGGGCGGCGAGGGCGACGAGGGTGTTGAGGGCGGTCTGGTCGCCATGGCCGGCGCTGACGGAGTAGGCCGGGGCGGTTGCGCCGAACTGGGCCTGGACGGCTTCATGGACCTGGTCGACGGTGGCCTTCGTGGTCATAAGTAATGATGCCAGATGGGTGGCGGCTTGAGGCTGGCACGGGAAGCTCGGGTTGCAGTTCACTTTGCAACTGGATCGGGCTGGGCCGAGGGTTTCGATGCGGCGCTGTTCCAAAATGGGTGAAAGCATCACCAAGGTGTAGTGGGAGAATGCTTGGCGGTTGACGATCGAATGAGCGGGAGAGCTAGCTTCTTGCTGTGGGGTGAACCTGGCTGGGGGAGCAGGTGGGGTTGCCTCTGGGATTTTGTGATGTGGCTCACAGCCAAGCCTTTTGGGGGGTCGCTACAGTTCGGATAGTCTCCGGGCCGTATCTATAAGGTTGCGCATCTGCCGAGGCCCGGATGCGAGGTCCCCATCAAGACGGCGATACAGAGGGTGATTGTGCCGGGCTTGGCGCTCGGCCTGCTCGCAGCGTACGGGCAGCAGAGTGCGCCGGTGCGCGAGAACCCGGCGGTCGCGGAGTTCACGCAGTTTTTGGCGGAGCATCGCGCGGATCTGGGCGCGACGAATGCGGCGCTGAGTGCGATCACTGTCGATTACCCTCGGGAAGGCTCGCTGTTTCCCTCGGACTTTGCCGCGCCGCTGTTTCAATGGCGCGATGCGAGTCCCGATGCGACGGTGTGGCGGGTCGAGGTGAGCGAGCCGGGACGGAAGCCGCGGGTGAAGGTGTGGTCCGCGGGCGAGAAGATGCAGATCGGGCCGGTGGACGGGTCGCTGGTGGGCTATGTGCCGCCCACGCTGACGCCGGAGCAGGCCGCGGCGCACACGTGGCGGCCGGATGCGAAGACGTGGGAAGAGATCCGGAAGCATTCGCAGCGCGAGCCGGTGACGGTTCGATTCACGGGCTACATCAAGAAGGATGACAAACAGGCGATTTCGACAGGCGAGGTGAGGATGGCGACGTCGCCCGATCCGGTAGGCGCTCCGATTATGTACCGGGATGTGCCGCTGATTCCGCCGCCGCCGGAGAGCGAGGAGCGCGGCGTGATCAAGCCGCTGCCGGATTCGGTGCTGCCGCTGATCAAGTGGCAGCTGCGGTATGTATCCGACAGCGAAAGCAAGACGGTGATGACGGGACTGCCGACGTGCGCGAATTGCCACAGCGTTGCGCGCGACGGGAAGACGCTGGGCATCGACGTGGATGGGCCGCAGAACGATAAGGGGCTGTACGCGCTCATTCCGATCAAACCGATCAGCACGATGAGCAACGAATACGTGATCCACTGGAGCGCGTTCAGCGAGGAGCGGGCGCAGAAGCGGTTCGGGTTCATGTCGCAGGTGTCGCCGGACGGGAAGTACGTGATCACGTCGATTGACGTGCCGCATGCGCATGGAACGCGGGTGGTGGACCGGCTGTACAACGGGTTCTATCGGAACTACGGGTTTGGGCAGGTGTTTTTTCCGACGCGCGGGGTGCTGGCCTGGTACAGCCGCTCGGCGGGTGAGCTGACGCCGCTGCCGGGCGCCGATGATCCGAACTTCGTGCAGACGAGCGCGTTCTGGAGTCCGGACGGGAAGTATCTGGTGTATTCGCGGGCGGCGGCGAAGGATCCGTACGCGCCGGGACAGAAGCAGGCGACGTACGCTAACGATCCGAACGAAACGCAGATTCAGTACGACCTGTATCGGATTCCGTTCAACGACGGAAAGGGCGGGACCCCGGAGCGGGTGGTGGGCGCGTCAGAAAACGGGATGAGCAACAACTTCCCGAAGGTTTCGCCGGACGGGAAGTGGATTGTCTTTGTGGAGTGCAAAAACGGGCTGCTGATGCGGCCGGACAGCAAGCTGACCATCGTGCCATTCGAAGGCGGGACGGCGCGGCCGCTGGCTTCGAATCTGGCGGTGATGAATTCGTGGCACACGTGGTCGCCGAACGGGCACTGGCTGGCGTTTTCGTCGAAGACTCCGTACCTCTACACGGAGCTGTATCTGACGCACATCGATGGGGAGGGGAACGCGAGCCCGGCGATTCTGGTGGAGAATGCGACAGCGTCGAACCGGGCGGTGAATATTCCGGAGTTCGTGAATGTGGCGCGCGGGGGGTTGGAGAGGATCGACACGCCGGCCACGGATTTTTACCGGATGTTCGATGCGGCGGTGCAGCTTTCGGACAAAAAGCAATACGACGTGGCGGTTCCGGCGTGGGAGAAGGCGGTGTCGCTCGATCCGGACGATGCGCGGGCGCACAACAACCTGGGGATTGCGCTGGCCGGGGCGGGGAAGATGAGCGCGGCGGTCGAGGAGTATCGGAAATCGCTGGCGCTGAACGCACACAGCTCGCAGACGGAAAACAACCTGGGCAGCGCGCTGGCGGAGGAAGGGAACCTGGAAGAGGCGCGGCAGCATTTCGAAACGGCGCTGGGGATTAACCCGGACAATGCGTCGGCGGAAGTGAACCTGGGGAATGCGCTGTCAGCGGAGGGCGGTCACACGCAGGAGGCGATCGAGCTGCTGACGAAGGGGCTGGAGACGGCGCCGAATTCTCCGGATGGGCAGAACGGGCTGGGCGTGGCGCTGGCGCACGAGGGGAATCTCGAAGAGGCGACGCCGCACCTGCTGAAGGCGGTGGATCTGGCGCCGCAGGATGCGGGGTATCGATATAACCTGGGACGGGTGCTGGCGGCGCAAAGCCGCTTTGCGGAGGGGCTGCCGCAGTTTGAAGAGGCGGCGCGGCTGACGAACCGGCAGGATCCCGCGGTGCTGCAAATGCTGGCGGCAATGGAGTCGGAGACGGGGCAGTTTGCGAATGCGGCGGCGACAGCGCAGGCGGCATTGGATCTGGCCCGGCAACAGCAGAATGGCGTGCTGGCTGCGTCACTGGAGGCGAACCTGGCGCGGTATCGGGCGCAGGCGCAGAGCGGAAGTGGGGGCCCGCGCTAGGCGCGGGGGAGCGAGCGATGGCGGGAGAATTCCAAAGTCGGCCGCTCGAGAGCCTGGAACCAGGAGAGGCGGGGCGGTCTGGTGACCCGTTGGTGCGCGGCGACGGTGACCATGGGCAGGGCGAAATTCCACCTTTCGGTGGAGGCGGTACGGGGCCATCGGGACTAGTCTCACCTG
>JBEKIN010000217.1:0-7799 GCA_050011735.1 Acidobacteriaceae bacterium
TCGTCCGCGCACGCCACGCACGCTCCGTAGAAAGGCACCCGCTCCATGAACTCGACGAACGCGCTCTCCACATCCTCCATGTCGCGATAGCAATCCATGTGCTCGCGATCGAGATTCGTCACGATGGCCAAGATCGGCGACAGCCGCAGAAACGAGCGGTCGCTCTCATCGGCTTCGGCCACCAGATACTGCGATTGCCCCAGCCGCGCGTTCGACCCCATCGCATCCACGCGGCCGCCCACCACCACCGTCGGATCGAGCCCGCCCGCCGTCAGCACCGACGCCACCATCGACGTCGTAGTCGTTTTCCCGTGCATCCCCGCGATGGCGATGCCGTACTTCAGCCGCATCAGCTCGGCCAGCATCTCCGCGCGCTGGATCACCGGAATCTTCCGCGCCCGCGCCGCCGCGACCTCGGGATTCTGCTCGTGAACCGCTGAGCTGACCACCACCACGCTCGCGCCCACCACGTTGGCTGCGGCGTGGCCCTCGAACACCGTCGCGCCAAGCGTTGCCAGCCGCTCCGTCACCGCCGACCGCCGCAGGTCCGACCCGCTGACCGGGTAATGCAGATTGAGCAGGATCTCCGCGATCCCGCTCATGCCGATCCCGCCGATGCCGATGAAATGAACCCGCTGCGCCTTGGCGAACAATTTCTAATTCCTAATTTCTAAACTCTTCGCTACCGGCTGCTTTCAGCCATGGTGTGCAGCACCAGGTCCTTCTGGTGGATGAACCCAACCACCACATCGAACTGCTTGCGCGCGTTCCAGTCGCTCTCCGTAATCGGAAAGTGGAAGATCATCTGCCCCTCCACCTCCTGTCCCGGAGTCAGCGTAATGTCGCGCGGCATCGGCGTCTTTTGCTGCGCCGCCAGCGCCGGATACGCGACGAAGACCTTCCTGTAATCCTCGCCGCTGGCTGCCAGGCTCTGCTGCACATCCCCGTTCGGCATCGTCACGTCGGCCCACATATCGTGCAGGAACAGAGGAAGCTTGGTCGTGCTTTTGATCTTCACATCGGCAATCACGATCACCTCGTCGTAGACATTGGCTCCGCCGTTCACGCCGCCCAGTCCCGAACCCGTCGAGAGCTCCCGATGGATCGGATAGACCTGGACCGAAACCACCTGGCCCGCGTGCACCGGGCCCGTGTTGAAAATCCAGACGTACGCGCCAATACAGCACACGACGATGAACGTCGCGGCCAGGCCAGTAAACCAGGGATGATTGCCGGCTTCACTCGTGTCGGACATACATCCTCGATTCTACTGGAGTCTATTTCCGGCTCATGCGGGACGCGGTCGAAGGCTCGAAAGGAACTCCTCCGCTCCCCGCGTGTTCAGCACATCCTCTTTGCGCAGCCACGCGCGCCGCAATTGCTCGATTCCGTACCGCATCTTCGCAAGATGACTCGTATGATGCGCATCCGTGTTGATGACGATCCGGCAGCCCAGCTGCTTCGCCAGCCGCAGGTCGCGATCGCACAAATCCAGCCTGTCCGGATACGCATTATGCTCGACCGCCACGCCCAGCTCCCCCGCGCGCCGCAGCACAGCTTCCAGGTCCATCTGGTACGGCTCCCGCCGCAACAGCAGCCGCCCTGTCGGATGTCCCAGAATCCGCACGAACGGGTTTTCGATCGCCCGCAGCATTCGCGTTGTCATCTCTTCCGCCGGCATATTGAACAGCGAATGCACGCTGGCGATCACGACATCCATCTGCGCCAGCACCTCGTCCGACAAATCCAGCGCGCCGTCCGCCA
Organism: Acidobacteriaceae bacterium; assembly: GCA_050011735.1. Classification (GTDB taxonomy): domain Bacteria; phylum Acidobacteriota; class Terriglobia; order Terriglobales; family Acidobacteriaceae; genus Palsa-343. The sequence goes on from JBEKIN010000217.1 coordinate 1,765, forward strand.
GAATGTCGACCTCAATCCCGGCAAAAACTCGAATCCTCCCCTTCATCTCCTGGTCCACGGCGCGAATTCGCTGGATATGCTCCATCGCCCGCTTGTCGTCGAGCCCCATCGTCATCGCCAGATTCTTCGAGTGGTCCGTAATCGCGATGTACTCGTACCCCCGCGCCAGGCCCGCCTCCGCCATCTCGCGGATCGTGTTCTTCCCGTCCGTCTCCACGGTGTGCATGTGCACGTCGCCGCGAATGTCTGCCTCTTCGATCAGCACCGGCAGCCGGTGCTCCTCCGCCGCCTCAATCTCGCCGTTATTCTCCCGGAGCTCCGGCGGAATCCAGTCCAGTCCCAGCGTCGCGTAGATTTCCTCTTCCGTCGCGCCCGCCACAAACGACCCGTCCTTCACATTCGCCAGCGCATACTCGCTCAGCGTGTAGCCGCGCTTCAGCGCCCGCTGCCGCACCGTCACGTTGTGCATCTTCGATCCCGTGAAGTACTGCAGAGCCGCCCCGTACGAGCCCACCGGCAGCAGCCGCACATCTACCTGCAGGCCACTGCGCAGCCGGAAGCTGACCTTGTTCTGTCCCTTCGCCAGCATCGTGTTCGCCGGCGGATAATTCGCCACATACTCGACCGCCGCGCCCACTTGAGTCTCCGCGCATGCCGGCCCCGTCGCCAGAATGTCCAGATCGCCCACCGTATCGCGTCCCCGCCGCAGCGATCCCGCCGGCAGAATCGTCTCGATCCCCGGAAACTCCTTCAGATACGCGATCAGCTTCTCCGCCGCCTCTTCCGCATCGTCGATCAGGAACCGCCCGCTGCGCTCCTTGTAATCGGCGATGCCTTTGCGCAGCTTCTCGATCAGCTTCTCGCCGACGCGTGGCAACCCCGCCAGCCGTCCGTCCGCGATGGCCTTCTCCAGATCCTCCACCGAACCCACCTGCAGTGCGTCCCACAGCAGCGCCACCGTTTTGGGACCCATCCCCGGCAGCCGCAGCAACTCCAGCATGGTCGGCCGATACTTCAGCAGCAGTTCTTCGCGCAGCGGCAGCGTTCCCGCGCTCTCAATCGCCTGAATATTCGCCGCCATCCCCTTGCCGATGCCGGGAATTTCCTGCAGTTTTTTCGGATCGCTCGCGATGGTGCTGAGCTGAATCGTCGACGACTCGACGGCTTCCGCGGCCCGCCGGTACGACCGGATACGGAAAGGATCGCCCGCGCTGATCTCCAGCAGATCCGCCGTGTCCGCCAGCAGTTGCGCGATCGAGCGATTATCCATCGCAGACGATTACATCATGTTCAGGAAAGTCGAATCCAGGCGACCGGACCTCGTCGCAAACACACCCCACGACAGGCACACGCCGGTTCGACGAACAGGCGTGCGAGCACAACGAGAGTGTTTTGCGAATAAGGGGGAGCTGGATCGCGGTGCGCTTGGGGGGTCAGGCCGCGTCAACGCTGGCGCTGGCATCGCGGGCCCTTATCACCTGGTCCGCCTGCGGCCCCTTTTGGCCCTGCACGATGTCGAACTCCACATCGTCGCCCTCCTTCAGGCTCTTGTACCCATCCACCTGAATCGCGCTGTAGTGAACGAACACATCGGGTCCGTCGTCCCGGCCAATAAACCCGAATCCCTTAGCGTTGTTGAACCACTTCACCTTGCCTTTGTACTGAGCCACGTACGCGAACCTTCCTCTCAGGCAGATGTGCGGTTGGGGATTCCAACCCGCTCTGGTTCAGACGCCGCGCTCCCCGCTTTGGTTTCCCGCCCACGGGCAGGAAACCGTCCCTCATTTCTTCTTCTTGTTCTTTTCCTGCCTCATGCGCGCGTAATACATCACCGAAATCAGCGTTTTACCGTCGCGGATTTCCCCCGCATCGATTAACCGCAGTAACTCCGAAAGCGGCACAAATTGCAGCTCGATCGACTCATCCTCCTCCGGCTGCGCCTTGCCCGGCGTCAGGTCTTCTGCCAGAAAAACCTGCATCCATTCCCCAAGAAAACCTGGGCTTGCGAAGTACCGCACCAGCTTTGTCCACTTCTTCGCCGCGTACCCGGTCTCTTCCATGAGCTCGCGCTTTGCGCTCGCCAGCTGGTCTTCGCCCTTCTCCATCTTGCCCGCCGGAACCTCATAGAGATAATGTTGCGCGGCGTGCCGAAACTGCCGCTCGATCAGCACCAGCGGATCTTTTTTGCTCCTGGAGCGGTCGATGGCCAGAATCACCGCCGATCCTCCGTGCCGGATCACGTCCCGGCGCACCCTCTTGCCATTCGGCTCCTGGATCTCGTCGGTCAGCACCCGAAACAGCGGCCCGCTGTACGAAACCTTCGACGACAGTACCTTCGCCGGTCCGCCCTCGCGGATTTTCAGCCTCTTCACCACCGGTACCGCGTGCGCGTCCTTCTTTGCCGCCTTTTTCTTCTTCTTCGCCATGCGTCTCCTCGCTCCTTTCCTACCCTAACATCGGGCCGAGCTGCGAATCGGGTGCGGTTGCGCCCAGGAAGGCCCGGGGCGTGTTCGCGGCAGATTGATGGCTTCCATGTGTCTTGGCGGGAAGCGCAGATCATGGTACGGTCCTTATGTCGCTCAGGTGTGAACCCCCAGCCGCATTTGCTGTGACTTCGCTGGTTTTCCGGCGGCTCTTCCCCCTTTCCAGAGTTCGCTGCCATTCAGCGCCATGGACAATTACAGTGGATTCGATTTCCACCAACATCGGCCGACACATCGGTAAGTACGAAGTCACCGGCGTTCTGGGTCGGGGCGGTATGGGCGTTGTCTATCAGGCCGAAGACAAGCGCATCGGACGTCTAGTGGCCATCAAGACCCTGACTGAAGGATTCTCCAGTCAGGCTGACATGATGGAGCGCTTCTATCGGGAAGCGCACGCCGGGATTCTCCATCACCCCAACATCGTCGTTGTCTACGATCTCGGTGATGAGGATGGAATTCCGTTCATTGTCATGGAGTACGTCGAGGGCAAGGGGCTGGATCGACTGATCGCTTCCGGCCGCGAGCTGTCGCTCATCGACAAGCTCAAAATGGTGGAGCAGATCTGCGCCGCGCTGGGCTACGCGCATCGGCACGGCGTCGTCCATCGCGATATCAAACCCGCCAATGTCATCGTGCAACCGGATGGCGTGCCCAAGATTGTGGACTTTGGCATTGCGCGGATGAAGAGCACCGACAGCGGGCTGACGCGAACCGGAACTTTCGTCGGCACGATCGACTACATGGCCCCGGAGCGCCTGAAGGGCCAGCCATTCGACGGTCGTTCCGACATTTTTTCGACTGGAGTCATGCTCTACCTGCTGCTGACCGGACACCTGCCCTTCAGCGGCGAAGACCTGGCGGTATTGCACCAACTCGTCAACACGCCTCATCCCCCGCTGGGCGCCTGCCTCTCCGGCCATCCCTCCGCACTCGACGGAATTATCGACCGCGCTCTCGCCAAAGATCCGGACCGGCGCTATGCAACGGCGGAGGAGTTTGGCGCCGCGTTGCACGCCGTCATCGAGTGTTTGAGCAAGACACAGGTTGCGGTGGACCAGAGCTCTGCCGAGGCCACCGCCGCGCTGCTGCAGCCTGCCCTTGCTCGCGCTGCTGCGGCTCATCCTGAACCGGCCTCTCTACCCGTTGCTGCGCCGCGTCGCAAAGGTGCGCTGCCCGTTGTGCTCGCCGTTCTCGCCCTGATGGTGCTGGCAACCGGTGGCGGCTTGTTGCGGTTTCACCATGGGGCCGCGATTTTTCTCCGGAAGGTCCCGGGCTTCCTTCCCCCCGCCGCAGCGAATGCCTCAGCGCGCGCGACGGCTCCGCCGATGGGAATTCTTTTCGTGCAGGGGAATGTCGAGGGAGTGAACGTGCTCGTGGATGGTCCTGTGCAAGGTGTTACCCAGAGCGACGGCACGCTGAAACTCCCTCTCGGCGCGGGAACACACGCGATTCGACTGTCGAAGGCCGGATACACCGACTATCCGGACACCAGGGTGCAGATTGTTGCAAATCAGGAGGCGGATCTGCATTTCACCCTGACGAAATTCGACCCTCCCATGTCTCCGGTCGAAACAGAAGGCAATTTGAACCTGCACACGATTCCTGCTGCACTGGTGAAAGTCGATCATGTTCCGATGGGAAACGCCGACGCTCGCGGCTCGATTGTCGTGCCGCTGAAGCCGGGAAACCACTCGCTGGAAATATCGCGGGATGGTTATGAGCCGAGGAACGAAGGTGTTGTGCTGGAAGCCGGAGAAAAAAAGTACTTAACCGCGCTTCTGAGCCCGGTCGAAGCTCCTGTTCAATCCCTGCCGGTTGATATCGTTACCTTCTTTGCCTCGGACGAACACATCCAGGAAGGACAATCCACCACGCTGAAGTGGGAGACCACCAATGCCACGCAGGCTTCCATGGACAATGGGATCGACCACGTGGATACCAACGGAGAAATAACGGTTCATCCTTCGATCAGCACGACCTATGTACTGACCGCGAAAGGGTTGGGCAGTGCACAGCGACGATCGGTCACGGTTGTGGTCGAGCCCAAAGTTGTGAAAGCCGTCTCGCCGGCGAATGGCGCGCCCGCCTTTTTAGCCCTGGTCAAGGCATGGGATGCCGCGTATAACCGGCACGACACCGCTCGCATGCAGGCGATCTGGCCGGGCATGCGGGCGCAGCAGGTCCTGGGGTTACAGAGGCTCTTCAAGTCTAATCCGAGCGCCCGGATCTCCGACGATTGTCCAGCTTCCGCACTGAGCCTCTCCGGAGACACCGCCACCTGGACCTGTACCGCAACCACGATGCTCCCAGGAAACGGTGGACCCATGCAACATTCGGGGAGCATCAGCTTCACGTTCGCCAAAAGAGATGGAAACTGGGCGATCCTCGACCGGCACTAACCGGCCTGCTCACTGGACATCGGCCGAACTTGCCCGCACGAATGACAATTTCCTCCTTCATCCGCTGCTGCTTCAGCTCCGCCCAAACGATCCTCAACGAGTCCGGCCAACCCCGCTGAAGTGACGATCAATCTGCATCCTCCCGCCCCATCCTTGCATCGGAAAGATGCGTCACTCGTCACAGAGGCCCCGCGATTGTCCCCGTCCCCGGCTGGCGTGCATGAGAAAATTTGAGCAGGCTCTGCCGTGAAGGTCGACTGTTTTCCCATCTCGATGCTGCCCCGGCAAAGCCGGCTCTTCCTCGACTACGCTTCGAGCCACGAGCCTCTTTCCCCCTTCTTCGTCGCCACTCCCTGGTCGCAGTCCTGGGCCAATGCGGTCCCCGCGCAGGACCCCGCCCACCGTTCCGCCCTCGCCGATCATCTTCTCCAGCAAAACCAGAGGTGGAATGCCGGCGAAAAGACCCTCGCCAACATCGAGCGCCTCCGCCAGGGCGCTGGCGCCGTTGTCAGCGGCCAACAGGTCGCCCTCTTCGGCGGACCCCTCTTCACCTTCCTCAAAGCCGCCACCATCATCCAGCGCGCGCAGGTGGCGAACGCCGTGCCCATCTTCTGGCTCGCTACGGAGGACCACGACCTCGCCGAAGCCGACCACGTCATCCTCCCCTCGCGCCACGCCCTGCACACGCTGCGCCTGCATCTGGAGCAGCCCCCGGACTCCCGCCCCGTCGGCGCGCTCCCGCTCGGCCCAGGAATCACCGGTGTCCTCGAACGCGCCGCTGAGCTGATCGGCGGTACGCCCGAATTCGACCTGCTCACCGCCGCCTACACCCCCGAGGCCACGTTCGCCTCCGCCTTCGCGCGCCTCATCGCCGCCACCTTCGCCGACTACGGCCTGGTCGTCATCGACGCCTCCACGCGCGCCTTCCACGCCCTCGGCGCTCCCGTCCTCCGCCAAGCCATCGAGCACGCCGCCGACTTCGAATCCGCGCTCCACACCCGCGACAATCTCCTCGCCGATCGCGGCTACCACTCCCAGGTCCTGGTCGCCCAGGGCAGCAGCCTTCTCTTCCTCCTCGATGAAACCACCGGCGCCCGCGTCCCTCTGCGCCGAAAAAACGGAAGCTGGCTCGCCGGCAAAACGCAGTACTCCA
>JBEKIN010000218.1:0-13257 GCA_050011735.1 Acidobacteriaceae bacterium
GCTCCCAGCTCCCAGCTCCCCGCTCCGCTCCCCTGACCACTTTCCCCCCAAAAGTGGCATCTCCCCATGACAACTTGCGCCCAATCTGCCATAACCACTAACATCCCTGTTCATGATCGACGTTTCCTCCGGAATCGTCCCCGTCATCCCCATCGACCGCGAGGCCGCCGCACCCCTCCATCGCCAGGTGTACGCCGGTTTTCGTGAGGCTATTCTCCGCGGCGACCTCGCTGCCGGGCAACAAGTACCCTCCAGCCGCGCTCTCGCCGCCGAGCTGGAAATCTCCCGCTTCCCTGTCCTCGACGCCTACTCGCAGCTCCTCGCCGAGGGCTTTTTTGAAAGTCGTGTCGGCGCCGGCACCTTCGTCGCCGCATCCCTGCCTCAGCAGGCCGCCCATTCCAAACGCACCACTGAAGAATCCCCGGCCGCTCGCCGCACTTCGCGCCGCTCCATGCTCTTCCCGGCCTACGATCCCAATCCCTGGCGTCACGGCTGGGGAGCCTTCGGTGTCCATCAGCCCGCCCTCGACCAGTTCCCCTTTGACCTCTGGTCCAAACTCCTCTCCCGCCACAGCCGCACCCTGCACATCCACCCCTCCAACAACCTGCACCCCCTCGGCCTCATGCCTTTTCGCGAGGCCATCTCCTCCTACCTGCGCACCGCCCGCGCCGTCCGCTGCGATCCCCAGCAGATCATGGTCGTCTCCGGTTCCCAGCAGGCCCTCGACATCGTCACCCGCGTCCTGCTCGACCCCGGTGACGCCGCCTGGATCGAGGAGCCCTGCTACCCGCTCGTCCGCTCTCTCCTCCTCGGCTCCGGCTGCCATCCCATCTCGGTCCCCGTCGATGAGGACGGCCTCGACGTCGCCGCCGGCGTCCGCCTCGCCCCCAGCGCCCGCGCCGCCTTCGTCACTCCGTCGCATCACTACGCGCTCGGCGTCACCATGAGCGCCTCCCGCCGCTTCCAGCTCCTCGAGTGGTCCCGCCAGGCCTCCGCCTGGATCGTCGAGGACGACTACGACAGCGAATACCGCTTCGACTCGATGCCCATCCCCTCCCTCCAGGGACTCGACCCCTGCGATCGCGTTATCTATATCGGAACCTTCAGCAAAGTCCTTCGCCCCTCCCTGCGCCTCGGCTACATCGTCATCCCCCCTGACCTCATCGACCGCTTCGCCGCCGTCCGCTTCGCCATGGATATCTTCCCCTCTTACCTCTTTCAGGAAGCGCTCACCGACTTCATGCACGATGGCCACTTCGCCCGCCACATCCGCCGCATGCGCTCCCTCTACAAAGCCCGCCGCGCCGCCCTGGTCGAAAGCCTCCACGCCGAATTCGGCGACTTCCTCACCATCCACGGCTCTGAAGCCGGCATGCACCTCACCGTCACCATCCCCGAGAGCTTCCGCGCCGGCATCAGCAACGGCGCCCGCGGCGGGGTCGGCGATAGCGCCCGCGGCGGGGTCGGCGATAGCGCCCGCGGCGGTATTAGCGATAGCGCCCGCGGCGGTTTCAGTGACGTAGACGTCGGAATCCGCGCCGCCAAAGAAAAACTCTGGCTCTGGCCTCTCTCCCAGTGCTACACCGGCAAGCCCCGCCAGGGATTCCTCCTCGGATTCAGCAACACCCCCGAAGACCAGATGCCTCAGGCCGTCCGCCGCCTCCGCCACGCCCTCTCGCTCTGACCCGCACTCCTCATCCCGGGACCAGCGCAGCAATATCACCCTGAGGCGAATCGAATGAGCGAAGAAGCTGCAGCTCGAACTCCAACAATCCCCAACTTAAGAACAAAAACGTCATCCTGAGCGGAGCGCCGCCACAGCACTTTCCAGCGGTGAACGAATTTAGCCGGCGCGCAGTCGAAGGACCCCCCGAAGATCCGGGGCCCCCGGCGAGCCGGTTTTGCTCGCTGGGGTGGTCGAAGGGGAATCGGTCGCGAAGCGGCCCGACAAAGATCTGCAGCGGGGAGGCCGTTTATCGTTTCCGCATACAACAAGAAGTCTGAAATAACAACGCGCGCCGTCCCGAGCCGGGCAAGATTCGTCGGTGGCCACAAGCCCGTTTGCGGGGACGTATTCCTGATTCAGCGTTCGCGCACGGAGACGATCGACAGCTGAGCCAGTCTTGTATTTCAATTCCTCGAACCGCTTCGCGGGAAAACGGGGGAGCCTTTTTCATAGCCGGGCCACACAAAAAGGCAATGCTGAGTTGAACCGCCTCGGTTTGAGAAGGTAGGCGATTTCAGCTACACTGTATCTTCCCCAAAAAAGTAGCGACTTAGGAGAATCTTGATGGCTGAAGAATTTCCTCTACCTAGTTCTTCCTATAAGGAATTGATCAAGATCATTCGCGCCTATGGTCGGATCGGGACCGAAGCCAGCCTTGGCGACGTGTCGAAGCTCGCCGTCATGGGCGAAACAAGTGTCAGCGGAAATAATAAATTTCTGATTGCACTTGGGATCATTAAAGCCGGGCAGAAAAAAGCGATCACTCCTCTTGGAGACGAGTTGGCAAAAGCTTTGGATCACGAGATGCCGGATGAGATTGCCGCCAAATGGCGAGCAGTCGTGAACGCAACGGATTTTTTGGAGCGAGTGATTGCTGCCGTTCGTATTCGTAAGACGATGGACGAGGCCAGCCTGGAGTCTCACGTTGCATACTCAGCGGGGCAGCCGAAAACTCCTGCGGTCGCTACAGGAGCGCGGACTGTTGTCGATAGGGGCTGGCCGGCTCTCGATTCTGAGACCGTGATTGCGTGAACCGCCCGCCTTTTGGTTTGTGTCAGGGCACGGCTTTCAGCCGTGCCATAAAAAGACGGCGCGAAGCGCCTTCCTTGCTGCCGCAGGCCGTGGGCGGAGGCGCGCAGCGACCGCAGCCCACTCGCCCTCTCCCGTTACTTTCGTTTCTCCCGCGCGGCTCTGGCACGCTGCCGCGACCGAACACCGCGTCTTTTCGGTTCGATCGCCTGAGCACCGGGGCTCGACGTGTCGGAGCAAGCCCCCCTTCGCGAGCAGCTCACGAGCAACCGAACCGCCCTCCATCCCCAAAACCGACCCCTGTGCCTTTTTTGTCAAGCTTCCACCACTTACCCAAAGTAACTTAGGGTGATATCACGCCACTTACACCAAATCATATTTGGCCGATTTCTTCTCTCCATATGATATTCTGAACTTATAGAGTAAAAAAAGAAAAACCTGCCCATTCCGGCAGGCTTTTCTGTTTGGAGAGGAGAACCCGCCATGCCAGCAACCCAGCCAACCCCCGCAGCGTGGGTGCGGGTGCCCCACATCTGCCCGAATTTGGCAGATGTGGGATCGCGAGGCGAGTCGAATGGGTTGGCAGATGGGCGAAGGGCCGAAGGCCCGGTTACCTGTCTCCTGCCTCCTGTCCCTTTCTTCCCCGACGCACATTCGGCCGCCCCTGCATCAATCTCGGCCGAGTCCCCGTCAAACTCGCCCGACCGTGCATCAAACGCACCCGTCTCCCATCTGACTTCTTCTCAATCATCGAGCCCCAACGCGGCCGAGATTGAATCAACCACGACCGTCTCTGTAACAATCACAGCCGTCTCGCAATTGACTCGTTTTCAGATACGTGGCCCCTTTCCCACTGTTGTCGAGCTCGTCAACACAAGCGAACTCCAGCAGAATCAATCACCACACCGCACTGGGGGAGGGGGGTGGGGGGCCCCAGACAGCACTTTTGTACGGGACGCCCGCCGTTCCGGCGCTCGCAGCCCGGCACTCGGCCCGGTCCTCTTTTCCGGAGCGTCCAACCTCTCACCCATGTCTGGATGGGCGGCCCTTCAAGCCCGCGCCCTGCCGCATCCTAACTGGCTATGCCGAATTTTCCACAATTGGCTATGGCCACCAGCCGTCCGATCGCGTCAAACTACCAACCAGTTGTTCGAGGAGCGTGAACCGTGAGAACCCCAGGTCTCTTCCCCAGACTCTGTCTCGCCGCCGCCGCATTGCTGCTGTTCCAGGCCCCGTTTGTCCGTGCTGCATCGGTGCCACAAAACGCCTCCCCCGCCAATTTGGAGCTCTCATCCCTCCCTCCCGAGGAGCGGGGCGATCTCTTCATGGCTCGCAAGGAATATTTCGCCGCCATCGATGCCTACCGCCAGGCCCCCACGGACGCCGAAACCCTCAACAAGATGGGCATCGCCTTCCATCACCTCTCCGCCATCGACCAGGCCAGGAAGGACTACCAAAAAGCTCTCCTCATCCGCCCCAACTACCCCGAAGCCCTCAATAACCTCGGCGCCGCCGATTTCGCTCAGCGTGACTACAAGCGCGCCATTCGCCTTTACCGCAAGGCCCTCCAGCTGATGCCCCAATCCGCCGTCATCGCTGCCAATCTGGGCACGGCCTATTTCGCTCGCGGTAATTACAAATCCGGTCTCGAAGCCTATCAAACCGCCTTCCGCCTCGACCCCGATGTCTTCGACTCCGACGCGCCCAGTGTCATCTCCGGGCCCAGCGGCGTTCGCGATCGCGCCCGCGAGGATTTCTGCATCGCCGAGCTCTTCGCCCAGGCCGGCAATCAGGACAGCGCTCTCTTCTACCTGCGCCGCGCTTTGAACAACGGCTTCAGCGACCGCAACCGTCTTCTCCAGGACACCGACTTCGCCCAGCTCCGCAAAACACCGCAGTTCGCCCAGCTCATGGCCGAAGAAAAGATTCACTAGGCGGCCAATGCGTGACGCCTCCTGGGCCGTTGACTGCCACCGATCAACGGCTCTCTCCATCGTCGCGCACATCCGGATGCGCCTCGCGCCGCGCTCATCGCAAATCTCCCAACTCATTCCTAATCACCCCCTTATCCCACCCCAGTAATTGCAACTCCGGTACTCCTGTACCGCTTTCGTCCGCTGTTGCGTCCAAAGGGTAACTCCCATCTTCCTTTTTGGGAGCTACAGTGGTACAGGTAGATATGGATACCGTTCCCGCCTCTGCAATCCCCGCAACCCATCCCGCTCCCGCCGGGTTGCGTCCTTCTGCGGGCTTCGATCATCCAATCCTTGTCAGCGTCAAAGATCTGCGCAAGGAATACTCCACCGGCCACGGCCGTCTGATCCTTTTCGACTCGCTCAGCTTCGACCTCGCGCAGGGCGATATGCTCGCCATCGTCGGCCAGTCCGGTGCTGGAAAAAGCACGCTTTTGCACATGCTCGGCGCTCTTGATACCCCTTCCGCAGGAGACGTATACTGCGCCTCAACTCTGTTGCGCACTCTCTCTCCCGGACAGGCCGCCACTTTTCGCAACCGCGAAGTCGGCTATGTCTGGCAGTTTCATTACCTCCTGCCGGAATTCACCGCGCTGGAGAACGTCGCGATGCCCCTGCTTGCCAGGGGTGAATCGAAGGCTCAGGCCTTCAGAAGCGCGGAGCACTGGTTGAACGAAGTTGAACTTGGGCGCAGGACCACGCATCGCGCCGGCGAACTCTCCGGCGGCGAGCAGCAGCGTGTCTCCATCGCCCGCGCTTTGGTCACGCAACCCAAACTCCTTCTCGCCGACGAACCCACCGGCGACCTCGACAGCCTCACCGCCGACATGGTCTTCAGCCTCATCGAACGCCTCCATCGGCAGCACAACCTCACTTCGGTCATCGTGACCCACAACATGGCCCTGGCGCGCCGCTGTACAAGGATCTTGCGGCTCGACAAAGGCCTTCTGGACGAAGTTTCTCCGCTAACCGTCTAAGGCAACGGAGAGTTGGAACCTGGGTTTGTAGTTGCAGGATCGGGATCGCCGCCGACGGCTGGAAACGGATGGGTCGGCGTTGACCTCGCAAGTGGGATGGATGCGGACGAACGCACCAGCCTCAGGGCCGCCCGCGATTTGGCCCCTCGCTTCTTGGCATGGGCGGCGGTTCGAGCCTCAGCTGTTTTGAGGCTCTAATGAACGAAGAGTCCCGATCGCCCCCGGGCTTGCCGGCGCAAACGACTGGCATCCTGGACGGCAAACGGAGTCTCTCAGAGGAATCATGTTCGAACGCTATACAGAAAAAGCGCGGCGCGTCATCTTCTTCGCCCGGTATGAGGCCAGCCAGTTCGGCTCCCCCTACATCGAGACCGAGCATCTCCTGCTCGGGCTCCTGCGCGAAGACAAGGCACTCACCAACCGCTTTCTTCGCTCGCACGCCTCGGTCGAATCCATCCGTAAACAAATTGAAGGCCACACCACCATCCGCGAGAAGGTTTCGACCTCCGTCGATCTCCCTCTCTCCAATGAGTGCAAGCGCGTCCTCGCCTACGCCGCTGAAGAGGCCGAGCGCCTGTCCCATAAGCACATCGGCACCGAGCATCTGCTCCTCGGCCTCCTGCGCGAAGAGAAATGCTTCGCCTCCGAAATTCTCCACGAGCGCGGCCTCAAGCTCCTCGCCGTGCGCGAAGAATTAGCCCGCGCCACCCAGGAAAAAGCTCCGCAGCAGCAGCGCAACCGCGAATCCTCGCTCCTCGCCGAGTTCTCCCGCGACCTCACCCAGGCCGCCATGGATTCCCAGCTCGATCCCCTCGTCGGCCGCGACCAGGAACTGGAGCGCGTCGTCCAGATCCTCTGCCGCCGCACCAAGAATAACCCCGTCCTCATCGGCGAGCCCGGCGTCGGCAAAACCGCCATCGTTGAAGGCCTCGCCCAGCGCATCTCCGACGGCGACGTTCCCAGCTTCCTCGCCGACAAGCGCGTCCTCGCCCTCGACCTCTCCCTCATCGTCGCCGGAACCAAATACCGCGGCCAGTTTGAAGAGCGCCTCAAGACCATCATGAAAGAGCTGATGGAGAATCAGAACTCCATCATCTTCATCGACGAGTTGCACACCCTCGTCGGCGCCGGCTCCGCTGAAGGCTCCCTCGACGCCGCCAACATCCTCAAGCCCGCGCTTTCTCGCGGCGAAATTCAGTGCATCGGCGCAACCACCCCCGCTGAATACCGCAAGTCCATCGAGAAAGATCGCTCTCTCGAGCGCCGCTTCCAGGCCGTCAAGGTCCCGCCGCCCAACGAAGAAGACGCTATCAGGATCATCAACGGCATCAAGGATCGCTACGAAAAATTCCACGCCGTCAGCTATACCGACGAGGCCATCAACTTCGCCGTCGCCCACTCCAATCGCTACATCTCCGATCGCTTCCTCCCCGACAAGGCCATCGACCTCATCGACGAAGCCGGCGCGCGTGTGAAACTCCGCCAGACTTCCCTGCCCGAGGAGATCACCGAAGTCCAGAAGCGCATCAAATTCATCGTCCATCGCATGGAAAACGCCATCGCGAACCACGAGTTCGAGAAGGCCCGCTTCTACTCCGACGAAGAACGCAAAGAACGCGACAACCTCCGCGCCCTCCGCGACAAATACCACCTCGACGACTCCACTGCCGGCATCGTCGGCCGCGAAGACATCGAAGACGTCGTCAGCCGCTGGACCGGCGTCCCCGTCACCTCGATTAAGGAAGAAGAAACCCAGAAGCTCCTCCGCGTCGAAGAGGAGCTCCACAAGCGCGTCATCTCCCAGGACAAATCCATCTCCGCGCTCGCCCGCGCCATCCGCCGCTCACGCGCCGGACTCAAATCGCCCGCTCGCCCCATCGGTTCGTTCCTCTTCCTCGGGCCTACCGGCGTCGGCAAAACCGAAATGGCTCGCACCCTCGCCCAGTTCCTCTTCGGCAGCGAGAAATCTCTCATCCGTTTCGATATGTCGGAGTTCATGGAGAAGCACTCTGTCTCGAAACTCATCGGTTCGCCTCCCGGCTACGTCGGCTACGAGGAAGGCGGCCAGCTCACCGAGCGCGTCAATGCTCCAGGTCTTTGAAGATGGTCAGCTCACTGACGGCCTCGGCAACACCGTTGACTTCAAGAACACCATCATCATCATGACCTCCAACATCGGCGCCCGCCATCTCCAGCGCAAGCAGGGGCTCGGCTTCCAGAGCGACCGCGAAGACCTGGTCATGGAGAAAATCGAAGACCTCGTCAAGAACGAGGTCAAGCGCACCTTCAACCCCGAGTTCCTCAACCGCATCGACGAGATCATCCTTTTCCAGTCCCTCACCGATGCCGATCTCATCCAGATTCTCGAGCTGCTCGTCCAGCAGCTCAACACCAACCTGGCGCAGAAGGCCATCACCATCGCCGTCACCGAAGACGCCAAGAAGTGGATCCTCGAAAAAACTCTGGTCGATCGCAGCTACGGCGCTCGCCCGCTGCGCCGCGCCCTCCAGCGCTACGTCGAAGACCCGCTCTCCGAGGCCCTCATCGCCGGCCACATCAGCGAACGTCCAGCCTTCCTCGAGGTCTACCTCGACAACAACCAGCTCTTCTACCGCCCCGTCGTCAAAGAAGGCGAAGACAAAGTCAGCGAAGGCATCCTGCTGGTCAGCTAACCAACCCTTCCGTCCAACAAAAAGGCTGCGGATCACCTCCGCAGCCTTTTCACTTGCGCGCCTTGCCTACTGGCGGGCTTCTGCTACGCGCGCAGGATTTTCACGTCGTAGTTCGCCAGCCGCCGGTCCGACGTGATCAGCGTCAGCCCTTCTCCCCTGGCCTGGGCGACGATGATCCGGTCGAATGGATCGCGATGGTGCATCGGAAGCTGGGCGGCGGCCTCGGCGAACTTCGTAGTGACCGCGATTTCGAGCAAACCTGCCTTCGCAACGAACGCGGAAATTGATCCCGTCATCCGCAGCTTGCCCAGACTCTGCTTGATCGCCAGCTCCCAGGCCGATGCCGCGCTGAAATACACGGCCTCGGCCGCATCCAGTTCCGCGATGATCGCCCCCGCAATCCGCCCCGGATCGAGGTTCAGCCACAACAGTACGTTCGAATCCAGGAGGTACTGCTCCCTCACCGACCGGCCTTCCGGCCTAGCAAAACCCTGAGGGGAATGTCCTTCTCAACATCGGGCGCAACATAGGTCACGCCCATCAGATTCCGGCCGAACGCCGACGAGCGCTTCGCCTTCGCCTTCGGTAGACCCACCAGCCGCGCCATCGGTTTGCCTGCCTTGGCGATCACGATTTCCTCGCCGCCCGCCGCCCGCTCCACCAGATCGGAAAGATAAGTCTTGGCCTGGTACAGATTGATGCTCTTCGCCATGGTCCCAGTATGGGCCATGGCCGTCGGTTGGTCAAGTTGGTCAACTCGGGCCGGCCGGATGGGCCGCGGGCCGGTGGATGCGGCGTACCACTCACTCCACCCGAGCCGCCGTCACTTCCACCTGCATCTTCCCCTTGCTGTCCAGATCGTCGGAAGAGAAGACGACGGTCGGCTTGCCGATGGTGACCAGCACGATGGAATCCCAGACATTTTGCCGGATAACCGGTTCTCCCGTGCCGGCGATTTCCGTCTGACGAGCGATGCTGCTGATTTCCGCTTTGAGGCGGAGACCGAGCATGTCGCCGTGCTCGATTGCATCGTGCACATCCAGGTTCACGCCAAGGTCGATGTACTGAAACTGGGTATTCGCAGTCGAGTTCGATCCGTAGGAGCCTGTAGCGATCGGGACCCGGGACCCGGTCTTGATTTGCTGATCCCCAACCGGTGGCCCGCCGCCCGCAGTGGCAATCGTTTCCTCGTAGATGCGGGTGTTGGTTACTTTTCCAAGAGCGTCGAGTTCTGCCACTGCAAAGTGCAGACGGTAGAAGTGCTGCGGTGACGGAGCGGCGGCAGCTCCGGGATTCTGTGCCCGGATGACAACCGGGAGCAGAGAAAAGGTGAGCATTGCGGTGAAGGTGGCAATCGTTTTCATAAAGGCTCCTGTTCCTGTTATTGATCCTGCGGATTGCCGGCCTCGAGAGGCTGCTCCCGCAAGTCGGCAACGATGATGGGGTCATCCCAGTGCTTCTGGTCCTCGAGGACCGCACGCTGCACCGCGGGCGGTCCATACTTCGCGAAAGCTGCCAGCGCCTGTTCCTGGGGGGAGAGGGATGTGGGCGTGGGAAAAACCTCCAATTTCGGTAGCGGCTGAGACTTCACCACTGCGAAGCGCGGCTGCCACTTTAGCGTAGCGGTCACCGATGCGTGTCGGGCCGAAGGCGCGGGAGCCTTCGCCTGCGCAACGATTCGCGGCGGCGCAGGGGTGCGCGCCACTTCGGGAATCCAGGGCGTCCTCGCCAGCCATGTTGCCCCAATAGCTAAGGCGATCAGGCAAACCGCGACGGGGATCGCCCAAATCCAAAGCGGCCGTTTGCGGTGCGATTCAGCTTTCCTCACCCGTTCCAGCAGAGTCAGCGCCGCGGTGCGTGCGTCGGGAATCGCCCGAGGCTCGGAATAGCTGCGCAGCGCTACATCAATCAGCGTGTCGAGGCGGTCCTGCGTCGGATCGCCAGCCTGGTCCGTGGTTCCGAAATCTCGCTTATCGCCGCGCATACCGTCGCACCTCCATCGCCGTCAGCTTTTCCCGCAGCATCTGCCGCCCCCGCATCAGCCGCGTCCGCACCGTGCCCTCCGCAATCTCCATCGCCGCCGCAATTTCCCGCGAGTTCATCTCCGCCGACAGCGCCAGCGGCTGACGCAACTCCTCCGGCAAGCTGTCGATCAACCGATGCACCGCCGCCTCCCAGTTCGCGGCCGCCACCTGCTCCTCAGGACTCAACCCCCGATCCGCGATTTCCTCAATCACCTCGCGTCCCGCTCCCTCGTCTTTCTTCGCGCCGAAGGCGCCATTGCCTGGACGGCCCGTCCCCTGGACGGCCAGTCCTCCTCGTAGTCGATCCACTGCCGCCCTCCACGCCGCCCGCGCGACAAACGCCCGCTCGTCCCGCAATCCCCGCCACGCCCGCGCCCGAAAAATCTTCAGGAACGTCTCCTGCGCCGCGTCCTCCGCATCCGCGCGATTGCGCAGCACCGCCCACGCCACCCTGTAGGCAAACCTCCACTGCCGCTCGACCAGACCCGTGAACTCCGCCCCGTCCTCCGATCGCACCCGCGCGGCTCCTCACGCCTTCATCCGCAAAGACGGCTCTGCCACACGCGTTGTTCACCTTTTTCTGCGAATTTCGACAACCCAAGCCGGCTCCCGCGTTCCGGAACCCGCCCCATCACCCCTCGGCCCGCTTTCCCCTTGCCTCCGCACCCGCTCTCCGCTAAGCTGGCGCGAAACCGCTATCTCCGAGGTGCACCGTGGTCGATCCGCACACCATGCATATGCTCACCGCCATGATGGCCATCCTGCCTATCTTCATCCTCATCGGCATCGCCATCATGCTCATCCCCTACTGGATGATCTGGAAGAAGGCCGGCTTCTCCCCGTGGCTGAGCCTCCTGATGTTCGTGCCCCTGGTCAACATCGTCGCGCTTTATATGCTCGCCTTCATGGAGTGGAAGGTCGTCCCCGTCAGCCAGACCACGCCGTATATCCCTCCGCGCGTTTAGTCACGCCAGGTGCCCCATAACCTGGCCTGAGCGAGAGAAGCGAGTCGAACGGCTCTGCCCGGTGTTGGCAGATGTGGGATAGAGATATTCCGGGTGCCCCACGGGGCGGCTTCTCCGTCACACCCCTGCTGCGTGCTCCCCCAGCGCCCCACCCGCTCCATCCACTGCGCGCGGCTTCCGGAACGTCAGCGCATAGAGCCGCCCATTGAAGATCGACTCCGTCCGCACCTCCTCCATCTCCGCCGGCACCAATGCCACCGGCGCAACCACCGTCTCGTCTCGTCCTTTGTAAAACTCCCTGGTGTAGGGAATCTTCTCGTACGTCCCCTTCACATGCTTTTCCGTCTCATCCACAATCAGGATCAGGCTCCCCGGCCTGGCAACGCGAATCATCTCCCCGATCGCCTTCCCGCGATCGCTGAAGAAATTGATCCCGCCTGTGTGAAACACCACGTCGATGCTCTCATCCGCAAACGGCAGCCGCTCCGCATTGCCAAGGAACAACTCCCCCTCCACTCCCCACCGCCGGAAATTTTCCTGGCAATTCACCAGCATGTCCCACGCCAGGTCCAGTCCGTACCGCCGGATCCCCCGCGGCAGATACTTGAAATTCAGCCCCGTCCCCACCGACGTCTCCAGCACCTTGTCGCCCGGCTTTACCTCCAGCCTTCGCAGATAGCTCATCACATAGGCATCGCGATTCACCCCGCTCAGCGCCAACGCCACTCGCTGAAAGTCGTCGTAGAATCCGCCGATCGTCTCGTACAGATGGTTGTATTTCCCATTCGCCCCGCTCAAATCCTCCGCCGTCCGGAAATCCGGTACACCCGCGCGAATCGGAAACCTCTCCCCCGACGCGCTCGCCAGCGCTTCCCCACCCCGCCCTTCCTCCAGTTGCAGCGCATCTCCGCTCGTCGGACTCCGCAGCAGCGCAATCGTCTCCCGCCGATCGGCCCAACTCCGCCGATGCCGCATTCCATCCATCAACGCCCAGGCGCCCAACAAAGCAACGCCGCCTGCGCACACCCAACCCAGCCCGGCGCCACTCCCCAAAATCCCACTTCTTGCGCGAATCGCCCCATACCAGGTTGCGCCAAAATAGATCAGAGCAAATCCGGCAATCCCCATCGCAAAACGCACCCCGCGAAATTCCCGATTCCACATCCAAACCACAATCGCCGCGAACCACAGCACCACAAACGTAACAGCGACGCTTCCAAACTCCCTGTTCAGCTCCGTCAGCAACGGAGTCAGCCGCTCTCCGTGGTACGCAAACCCAACTGCCTGGTTCGGCAGCCATGTCAGCGACGCCATCTTCACCGCCGCTCCAGCCACCGGCAAAGCCAGCGTCTCCAGCAACCCTGTCTTCAGCAGCCCTGCCAGATGCGCGCGCGTCGCACGATAGAAAACAAACGGCGCCACGATCGCCAGCGACGCCACCAGCATCCACCCCAGCGTCTCCAGCCCCACCAACGGCGCCCTCAACGGCGCCTTGCGCCAGTTCCCGATCGCCATGGGAACAAACGTCAGCAACATCATCCACACAAATCCCCGCCGCAGCCGCTGCGTGCCGATAAACCACGCCCCCAGCACAGGCCCTGTCCACACTCCCACCGGCGCCCAGAAAAACCCCGCAATAAAAATCCCCAGAACTCCCCAGCTCAGAATCTGCTTTCCCCTCACGCGCTTCACTTCGCCCTTCATCTTGCCCTGCCCATTCTGCGCGCCTTCAGTGCCGCGCGGTTCAACGCTGCCTCTTTTGCCGGCCTGCGCGGCTTCTCCTCCGCTCCCCGCCGGCCCTCACTCCCAATCTGCTGCAAAACCTTCAGCGCCATCTCGCTCCACTTGAGCGCCGCGCGAACCTGCGCCACACCGTATTCCAGCGTCAGCA
>JBEKIN010000219.1:0-7765 GCA_050011735.1 Acidobacteriaceae bacterium
GTCTGCGCCGCGCCCGCCGCCACCTTCTGCGACGCCCCCGTCCCCCGCTGATCGTAGAGAATCGTCAGCCGATCCCGCCCCACCTGCTCCCACAGGTCGTTCATCATCATGTACGCATGCGACAACCCCGGCCCGCCGTTCACCGCAATCACCGGCAACGCCGCCCCGCGCGCCCCGAACGTCTCATACCCGATCGCGACCTCCGGCGTCGAAATCACACCCGTATCATGCGCCACCGTCTGCGCCGATAACGTCAATGGGACGACAAGAAGAGCCGCAACCGCCAGCCGCTGAAACACGCAATGAACCTCACAAGGGCAGAATGCGAGGAGCATAGCACGGTCGGCGTGGCCGGAAAAAAGCAGCGGCGATGCGACACTGCAGCCTGCAGCCCCACAACGAACGGAGGCCCGTTGACCACCCTGGTACGCTCCCTCGCATCTCATCGTCTGTTCACATCGGCCTCAGCCAAAACACCCTACAACTGTTCTCATATGGAGTTCTCCGGCCTTCCCCATCCCCTTCCTCCCGCCCGGAGCCCCGCCTGATGCGCCGCGTCATGATGTTCCTCAACCCGCTCCTCATCCACAATCGGAAGCGCCGCGCCCAGGTCGAACAGATCGCCGAGCTCCTCAGCGGCTACGGCAGCGACGTCCATCTCCAGGAAACGCTCTCCGCGCACTCCGCCGGTCAGCAGGCCAGCGAAGCCGTCGCCGCCGGCTTTGACACCTTCCTCGTCTGCGGCGGCGACGGCACCGTCTTCCAGGTCATCCAGGGCCTCGCCGGCTCCGACGCTACCCTCGGCGTCCTCCCCTTCGGCACCGGCAACGTCATCGCGCAAAACTTAAAGATGCCCCGCAATCCGCTCGCCGCCGCCCGGCTCCTCCTCAACGCGCACCCGCGCGAGGTCTCGCTCGGCCAGATCACCCTGAACCCCGTCGGCCACAAGCGCACACAGAGCTGGTATTTCCTCATCGCCGCCGGCATGGGTGTACACGCCGCGCTCATGAACCTCGCCCCCACCGGTCAGGGTAAGCGCCGCGGCGGCCGCCTTGCCTATTTCATCGGAGGCTTTCGCCTCCTCGTCGAGCACCCCGTCCAGCCCTTCCAGATCGAGCTCACCCACGCCGACGGCTCGACCACCATCGAGACTGCCTGCGAGGCCATCGCCACCCACGTCCCCGAAATCAATCGCTGGCGGCCCGGCGGCGATCCGCAGGCCGCGTGGCTCCGCGTCGCCTGGGTCCCGCCCACCGGACGCCTCGGCCTCGGCCACGCCAGCTTTCACGCCCTCGCCACCGGCAAGAGCAACGGCTACGGCGGATGGGGCCGCCTCCCCTTCGCGCAATATGGTACCGTCAGCCGCATGATTTGCCGCCCGCTCAACGGCAGCGACTACCGCAAGCCGCTCCTCGTCGAAGCCGACGGCGAAGTCCTCGGCGCCAGTTACACTGTCATCGGCGTCTCCGACAAAAAGCTCAAGCTCCTGTGGCCCAACGGTCAGTAGGCGTTATAACGCACGGGAAACTGCGTCATGATCGTGGCATCGAGCTCAAAGCAGTGCTGCCCGGCCGGGTGAATCCACTCATCGGCGCCTGCAGCAGACCCAGATTCCTGACCCCCGTCGCTGTTTCGTGCGAAGCTCGCGCACAGTTCATAGTGGCTTCCCTGCAGCGGACGGTACTGATACGGCTTGTGCGTGATCGGATCAAAGTGCCGCCCGGAAAGCTGATCCAATCCGGTCGGCAGCGTCGAGCCATGCGTGGTCCAGTAGTTGTCGATTTCGCTGCTGAGTTGGTAAAGCCCGGTCACCCGCTGCCCGTCCGCACGCATCTCCCGTTGACGAGCCGGCGCTCCCAAACTGCTGAAACCCAGAATGACCATTAGTGCCACGGCCGCTGAGGAAACGACCGCCATCAGCCGATCCCGCCGCGACCTCCCATCCGTCTTTCTCAGGCCCCCAAAGTAATAGAAGAAAACGCCCCCGGACAGGGCGAGTACGACGAGGGCTTTGAGCAGGAACCGCGAGGTCAACTCACCGCGTAACAAATAAGAAAGCGCCGTGATCAGGTCGCCCATGAATACACCGGCGGCAATCACCAGCGCCATGTAGGTCAGCCATTTTCTGATCGGCGAGTCCAGCTTCTCCGGGTGCGCAGCCACATCCCCGGCAACCGCGCGCGAGACCAGCAGAAACAGTGGAAACGCCACGATCAGCGCCGCCAGCGAAGAAGTGATCGTGTAAGTCTCGAAACCCTGGACATACCCGGAGAACAGCGGATCGGCAAGCCATCGATCGATCAGCGAAGAAGCCAGAACTCCGAAGCCTATCGTCCATGTGGCCAGCGTCGAAAAAAGGAGCAGATAGAAAAAAGCGTCCTTCGCAGACGCTCCGGACCCGGTCCGGTAGGGAATCTCAAGCCCGGCGACGCGCTCGTAATGCTCCGCCAGGGCCTCGTAGATTTCCTTCTCGGGCCATCCACGTGCCGCCAGGATTCCGACCAGCGACTCCTGCGGAATCCCCGCAGCCAAAGCTTTCTCAATCAACGCAGCGATTCTCGAATCCGCGCTCACAAAAGTGTTCTACACCAATCGCGTGACGACGCAACCAAAAAGCTGAGGTCCCGCTAATCGATCTCCCGCACCGTCCGATGCATCGCCAGCGGCAACCTGCACCCCACAGTGCAAACCGATTCGGGTCATAATTTCTGGGTGAACATCCGACGCGAGCCCCGTCCGCGGCTCATCCTCGTCTGCGGTCTGCCCGGTTCCGGGAAGACCACCCACGCCACAGCTCTCGAAGAAGAACTGCACGCCATCCGTTTGTCCGCCGACGACTGGATGAACGCACTCAGCATCGACATCTACGACGAGCAACAACGCCAAAGAATCGAGAACCTGCAGTGGCAATTCGGACGAAAGCTCCTGCAGTGTGGCCTCACCGTCATCATCGAATGGGGCACCTGGGCCCGCGCCGAGCGCGATTTGCTGCGAATGGAAGCTCGCGCCACCGGCGCCGCCGTTGAACTGCATTACCTCACCGCACCCCTCGAAATCCTCCTCGAGAGAATTCAACGCAGAGGAATGGAAGGTCCTCCCATCGAGCGAGAGGCACTCGAGCGCTGGGTACGCGTCTTCGAACCGCCGACTCATGAGGAAATAGCGCTCTTCGATGCAGCCTGCACGCTCGAACCCTGATCCTGACCCGCGCGAATCGCTGGTTGATCACCGCACCCGGCATTCACACCACAGCAGCTGGGTCCGCGTCTTCGAACCGCCGACTCCCGAGGAGATAGCGCTCTTCGACGCAGTCTGCACGCTCGAACCCTGATCCTGATCCGCGCGAATCGCTGGTTGATCACCGCATCCGGCATTCACCCCATGCACCCGGCACCCAAACTGCCCCCGGCACCCCCACTGCCCCCCCGGCCAGGTTCACCCCACAGCAAGAAGTTAAAGCTCCTGGCGCACCATTATCCAGAAATGGATGCCGCGCTTCCGAACCGAAGTACCGTTTCCCTGACCGTTTTGGAACAGTGCCAACTGGAAAGCATGTTACGGCTGCTTCTCCAGAACTCTTAGCAGTACCGTCGGCGCATCGCTGGCCTTCCTTTCATCAACTAATCGATCTCCCGCACCGTCCGATGCCCCGCCGCCAGCAGCGTCACCAGCAGCACCGTCGCGCCTGCCACCACGAACATTCCTTCCAGACTCACCCGGATCGCCACTCCCGCAATCGCCAGCGAAATCGGCATCAGCCCCAGCGACGCGAACATCAGCACGCTCATCACCCGCCCCATCATCGGCCGCTCCACCCGCTGCTGAAACCACGCAATCAGCTGCACGTTCAGAAACGCCGCCGCGAGGCTCATCACCACCAGCACTGCCGCCAACGACCACATTCGGTGCAGCACCCCCAGCGGCATCAAACAAATTCCGATCACCGTCGCCACCAGCAGCAGCGTCCGCCCCCGCCGCCGATGCTTCACCAGCCCCGCCAGCAGCATCCCCGCCAGACTCCCCGCCGCAACGCACGACATCAGCAACCCAAACGCCGATGGTGTCCCAAACCTCTGCTTCGCAATCCACGCCAGTCCAATCGACGCCGGCCCCGCAATCGCAAAATTCAGTACCGCCACCACCAGCATCAGCGAACGCAGCGCCACATCCGCTTTCACGTAACGCAGCCCATCGAGAATCGACTGCAGCATGTTGCGTCGCGCCGCCGCTGCAGCAGGTCGCGGTGGATCGGGCAGCTTCCACAGCGCGCCAATGATGAACAGAAAGCTCACTGCGTCGATGAAGAAGGCCCACGCCGTCCCAAACGCCTTGATGAACAGCCCCGCAGGCCCCGGCGCAACCAGCGTCGTAATCTGGCCCGTCGACTGAAACACGGACTGCGCCGCCGGCAATTGATCCGCTTCCACCAGCGACGGCATAAACGTCTGCGCTGCCGGCGCCGCGAACGCGTCCGCAATCCCAAAACACAGCGCCAGCACATACAGCTGCCACAAATGCAATTCGTGCGCCCATAGCAGCGCCGCCACAGCCGCCACCAGCACCGTCCGCGTCGAGGCCGTCATCATCATGATCCGCCGCGGCGACACCCGATCCGTCACCGCTCCGCCCAGCAGCATCAAACCGGCGCGCGGAATCGCCGCCACCATGGCGATCGTGCCCAGCGCGATGCTCGATCCCGTCAGCCCCAGCACCAGCCACGGCAGCGCCACGAAATAAAACTGATCGCCTGCCCCGGAGATCGTGCTGCCGATCCACAGCAGGCGGAACTGCGCATTGCGCAAAGGATGTTTTCGCGCGGCAGGGACGGGAACGGGTGCGGCAGCCATAGCATTTGCCTCGAAAGTCGGCGCTCCAGATGTGTAAACGTGAATTTACATTTACATTATCTCCATGTCAAGATGAAAATTCCGGAGCCGCTCCCGGCTTCGCAGCGCTTATAAAGGGTGCAATGCTTCCCGCAGCCAAATCCAAAAGCCTCAGGACCCCGATTCCCTCCGCAAAATCCCGCGCCAAAGACGCTTCCCTCGCCTTCGAGCCGCAACAGGCCCGCAGCCGCGAATCCGAGCGCAAGCTCCTCAAGGCCGCCGCCGAAGTCCTCGGCCAGCACGGCGTCGCCGGAACCACCATCCCCCGCATCGCCGCCCACGCCGGCCTCACCCCAGGTTCCATCTACCGCCGCTTTCCCGACAAAGAAGTCCTCCTCGAAACCATGATCCTCGGCATCCTCGAGCGCCAGGACGAGCGGCTGCGCACCGGAATCACCAGGGAAATGGCCGGCCAGATCCCGCTCCCGGTCTTTGCCGAAAACATGATCAATAATCTGCTCGTCAGCTATCGCGCCAACGCGGGTTTGATGCGCGCCATGCAGCAGTTTGCCCGCGCCAGCGTCAATCAGGAATTTCGCCGCAAAGTATCGAAGCTCGAAATCCGCTCCTTCGAGCGCCTCGTCGAGCTGTTCCTCGCGACGGCCAAAAACATCGACCATCCTGAGCCCCGCATCGCCGTCTCCCTGGGTCTCACCATGATCGTCAGCACCCTCCACGAATTCATCCTGCACACCACCGACCTCAAGGCCTGGAAGACCCTGCTCCCCCAGGACGATCAGGCGCTGCGCCGCGAGCTCACCCGCGCCTTCCTCCGCTATCTCGGCGCGCACTAGCCGGCGCTGGTCGCCGCGCTCCCACCGCTCCCACTCTTCATCGCCATAACGGGAATCCCGCTCTCCGCAATACCATTTCGACTCTAACGACCCTTTTGCCCTGCGCCGATAACCAACGCATACAGGCGTTCTGCGTCTGACCACGCTTTTGGAAATGAGCGGACATGCCACTGGAGCAAACGCACGGCGGCGAAGACTGGTTTCGATACGCACTCGCGCTCGAAGCGTCCCAAGAGGGTTTCTGGGACTGGGATCTGGTGGCCGGCCGCCTCTGGGGCTCGGCCAAATGGCAATCGATGACCGGCGTCAGCGAACCGTGCTCGACCCTCGACACCTGGCTCGACCGTATCCATCCCCAGGATAAGCCGCGTCTCGAAGCGGAATTGCAGGTGCTGCGCCGGGGCAAAGCGCCCACCATCGCCAACGAGCATCGCGTCCGCGGCGAAGACGGTGCGTGGCGATGGGTCCTCGCGCGCGGCGTAGTCGCTCGGGATGCGGCAGGGCGCGTTACTCATGTCGCCGGCTCCCTCCGCGACAACACCGCGCAGCGCGTTGCCGACCCCCTCACCGGCCTGCCCAACCGCACCTTCTTTGTCGATCACCTCGAGCGCCGCATCGAGCGCGGCTTCCAGCATGCCGACTGGGATTTTGCCCTCCTCTCCATCGCTCTCCACCACTTCGAGCAGCTCAACGAAACCCTCGGCTCAGCCGGCGGCGAACACCTTCTCATCGCCACTGCGGAGCGTCTCCAGTCCATCCTCCCCGAGCACGCCGTGGCGGCGCGCCTCGTAGGCGCGGAGTTCATGCTCTTTCTCGAGGACATCCACGCCGAAGACCAGGCCGCGCAATTCGCCGCCCAGGCCATCGCTGCCTTCCGTGAGCCGTTTCACTGGCGCGGTCACACCATCGTTCCCCAGCTGGCCGTCGGCATCGTCAAAGCCGGCATGCTCTACTCCCATCCCGAGGAGCTCATGGCCGACGCGGAAAGCGCCCTCCTCCACGCGCGTAAAAAGGACCCGCCCGGCGTCGTCTGCTATTCCCACGGCATGCGCGAGCAGGCCCTCGATCGCCTGAATCTGGCCGCCGAGCTGGAACGCGCCATCAGCGCCGGCGAGCTCGTCATGTTCTATCAGCCCGAGATCGATCTCCGCACTAACAGCATCATCGGCTTCGAAGCCCTCGTTCGCTGGCGCCACGCCCGCCGCGGCCTGCTCCCGCCCGCCGAGTTCATCCCCCTCGCCGAAGAAACCGGCCTCATCGTCCCCCTCGGCCAGTGGGGCATGGCCGAGGCCTGCCGCCAGCTCGTCGAATGGCGCCAGACCGGCAGCGAGCAGCTCAAAAAAGTGCGCATGAGCGTCAACCTCTCCGCCAAACAACTCGAGCAGCCCGACCTCGTCCGCCAGGTCCGCGATGTCCTCGCGCAAACCGGACTCAGCCCCGCCAGTCTCCGCCTCGAAGTCACCGAGAGCAGCCTCATCACCGACGCTCCCGCTGCGCAAAAAACCATGTGCGCCATCGGCAAGCTCGGCGTCGGCCTTCACATGGACGACTTCGGCATCGGCTACAGCTCCCTCGACTACCTCCAGCGCTTCCCCTTTGACACCCTCAAGATCGACCGCTCCTTCGTCCGCGGCATCGCCCACGACCGCGAATCGCGCCTCATCGTTGGCTCCATCCTCTCGCTCGCCCGCTCCTTCGGTATGGATGTCGTCGCCGAGGGCATCGAAGACGCCGAGCAGCTCGAAGAACTCAAAACCATGGGCTGCCCCTGCGGTCAGGGCTTCTACTTCGCTCGCCCCATGGAACCCACCGCCATCGACGCGCTGGTCCGCACCGGCGCGTGGAGGCCGCAGGTCCCCATCGCCCAGGCCTGACCTGTTCTCAAGTTGTCATCCTGAGCGAAGCGAAGGACCTCGCGTTTGCCTTTCATCTGTCATCCTGAGAGCCGCGTCAGCGGCCGAAGGACCCTGCGTTTGTCTTTGCTTCTTCCCGTCCGCGTTCGCCCCCTGCCCCGCTCCCTACCCCGCCGCTTCCCACTCCACGTCTTTCGTCTCCCGTATCATCGCCAGCCCCACCAACGTCACC
>JBEKIN010000220.1:0-7764 GCA_050011735.1 Acidobacteriaceae bacterium
ACAGGGCACAGGGCACAGGGCACAGGGCACAGGGCACAGGGTACAGGGGACAGGGCACAGGGCACGGGGCACAGGGCACGGGGCACAGGGCACAGGGCCAGGGCACAGGGCCAGGGCACCGAATAAAGCGTACAGCGATCAGCGATCAGAAAAACAGAGTGCAGGGCGCGAGGCGCAGAGACTCAGGGGGTAGTTCGGAAAGGGGAAAGGGGCGCGCTGAGATTCCGTAAAGGGAATCGTGGACCAGGAGACTGATCGATTCCGCATGAAGTCGCGCTGTTTTCGCCGATGATTCTTTCGATGGACCCCCATTGCGCGTGGCGCTGGGGAGCGGATTCGGTTGGGCGGGAAAGAGGGGCGCGATGGGTGGCGTGGGCCGGCGGGAATGGGGGGTTGCGGCGATTTCGTTGCTGATTGGGCTGAGTGGATGCTCGGTGGGGTCGAGCGCTGGGAGCGATCCGGCCGGCGGCCAGACGGACAACGTGGCGATCGCGAAGAACAGCATTACGGGGACGGTGACGTTGAAGGGCGGCGTGCTGGCTGGAGCGACGGTGACTCTGTTTGACACGAACAACAATGTGATCGCGCAGGAAGTGACCACCGATGGAGACGGCAACTACAGTTTCACAGGGCTGCCGGACACGGGCGATGTGGCGGAGGAGTATCAGCTGTGGGCGGCGAAGCCGGGGTATGGGTTTTATCCGGCGGTGGGGAACGGCGCGAAGGTGATGCGGTGGGACTATACGGGGCAGTTCGAGGGGAACGGGGTCACCGATACGGCGATCTATTTCACGGTGATCGATTATGTCTCGCTGCCGAATGCACCGCTGACGGGCGCGAATTTTATTGGGTATGACGGGAGCAATCCGCGGGTGACGCTGGCAGCGACGGGGCAGCAGGCGAGTTATGCGGCGGGCGATGATGGCGCCGAACACAAAGGCGTGGCGTGGGGAGCGGAGCGGTTCACCGATGACGGGGATGGAACTGTAACCGACACGGTTACAGGTTTGGTGTGGTTGAAGGATGCGGGATGCCTGCCGGCGGCGACCTGGGGTTCGGCACTCGTGGAGGTGAGCGGCCTGGCGAGCGGGGCGTGCGGACTGAAAGACGGGTCGAATGTGGGCGCGTGGCGGCTGCCGAATCTGAACGAGCTGGAGAGCCTGGTGGATGTTTCGGCGAGCAGGCCGGCGTTGACGGCGGGGAATCCGTTTGTGGATGTTTCGGGCGGGATCTACTGGTCGTCGACGAGCTATTTTGGCGGCGATCCGGGGTCACCGGCGGCGTGGGCGATCCGGATGGAGGACGGGCGGTACATCAATGACGGGACTCTGAACGACAAGACAGGTGCGAAGAATGGCGTTTGGGCGGTGCGCGGCGCCGGCGGCGGAGCGGTCAAGCTGGCGGCGACGGGGTACTACGACGAGCCGGGCCAGGTGGTGGCGGGGGACGATGGGAGTATTCAGGCGGGGGTTCCGCTGACGTATCCGCGGTTTGTGGACAACGGGAATGGAACTGTCACCGACACGGTTACAGGTTTGGTGTGGCTGAAGCAGGCGAACTGCCTTGCGGGGAACTGGGCGGAAGCGGTGGCGGGGGTGCAGTCGCTGGGGAGCGGACAGTGCGGGCTGACGGATGGGTCGGCGGCGGGCGCATGGAGGATGCCGAACCGGAACGAGATGCAGAGTCTCGAGGACCGGATGGAGAACAACCAGGCGGATTTCTTCAACGCGACGTATGTGTGGAAGCTGGGCGGCGAGGTGTACCAGTCGCCGATTTTCACGAGCTTCGTGGGGAACGAGTATTACTGGACGTCGACGACCGATGCCGCCGATACGAGCGAGGCGTGGGCGGTGTTCAGCTGCGACTACGGCGTATACGACCTGGCGAAGACGAGTGCGGGCGCCACGCTGGCGGTGCGATAGCGCACTGGAGTAATCGAAAGGGCGACTGACGGCGGTTCCGTGGGGGGATGGTGACTGGAGTGGGACCTCCTGGCGAGAGGGTAATTACCCAAAAGAGCAATCCTGTTCGGGGATGAATCCTTATCTAATGTTGGCGGGGCCGAGCGCCGAAAAAGAGGCCAGAGGGCGAGTTTCGTGAATTCCAACAACGCTGCGATCGAGTCGCGTCTGCAGTTTCTTCGATCGGGAAACAAAAGTGCGAACGATGCGCGGCCTTCCGTGAGGGCGCGAAATGGATTGGCGACAGCCGTGGAGACTCCT
The DNA here is from genome assembly GCA_050011735.1 of Acidobacteriaceae bacterium. Taxonomy (GTDB): domain Bacteria; phylum Acidobacteriota; class Terriglobia; order Terriglobales; family Acidobacteriaceae; genus Palsa-343. The sequence goes on from JBEKIN010000220.1 coordinate 2,223, forward strand.
GTAGCGGTGGCGGAAGGGAATGACCCGGAGGCGGTGGCGGAAGCGAAGGACGCCGCGGCAGAATCCATACTGACGCCGGAGCATCGACCGCGGACCGCGGCCGAGCTGGGGATGCGGCGCGCGATTGTGGAAGATCTTGCCCTGAAGGCGCTGTACCTGGGCGGCACCATGTCGACGCGAGACCTGGGGCGGCAGATGCATCTGAGCGTGAACGTCGCGGACGAGCTGGTGGGGCGGATGAGAAGCGCGCAGCTGTGCCAGGTGACAGGGATGACGGCGAATCTGGCGACGGTGGCACTGACAGATCAGGGCAGGAAGCGTGGGCTCGAACTCCTGGGGCTGAGCCAGTACACGGGCGCGGCGCCGGTGTCGCTGGAGAGCTATGTGGCGACGGTGCGGAAGCAGAGCGTGCGCAACATGGTGGTGCGGAAGGCGGACGTGGAGCGGGCGTTTGGGGATCTGATCATCGACCCCAAGGTGCTGGGACAGATTGGAACGGGGCTGAATTCGGGCGCATCGATCTTTGTGCATGGGCCGGCGGGTGTGGGCAAGACAGCGATCGCGGAGACGATGTCGCGGGTGCTGGCCGAGGACGATGTGTGGATCCCGTACGCGGTGGAAGTGGACGGGCAGATGATCGCGGTGTTCGACCCGATGGTGCACAAGCGCGTGGATGGCTGGGAAGCCGAGACGTATGACGAGCGCTGGGTGCGGTGCCAGCGGCCGTCGGTGCTGGTGGGCGGCGAGCTGACGATCGACATGCTGGACCTGCAGTTCAATGCGACGACGAAGTTCTACAGCGGGCCGGTGCAGATGAAGGCCAACAACGGAGTGCTGATCCTGGATGATTTTGGGAGGCAGCGAGTGCGGCCGGAAGAGTTGCTGAACCGGTGGGTGGTGCCGCTGGACCGCGGGATCGATTTTCTGACGATGGCGGGGGGAAGGAAGATCGAGATTCCGTTTGAGATGCTGGTGGTGTTTTCGACGAACCTGGATCCGGCGGATCTGGTGGACGCGGCGTTTCTGCGGAGGATGCAGACGAAGATTCGGGTGGACACGGCGACGGACGAGCAGTTCCGGCAGATTTTCCGGCGGGTGGCGGGGCGGCGCGGACTGTCGGTGGATGAGAGCGCGCTGAGCGATCTGATTGTGGCTATCCGTGGGCTGGAACAGGAACTGCGGGCGTGCCAGCCGCGGGATCTGGTGAACCAGGTGTGCTGGGCGGCGCAGTATGAGGATCGGCGGCCGATTCTGGATCGGCCTTCGCTGCGGGTTGCAGTGGATGCTTATTTTCTGAAAGCGTGAGAGGCAGCCTGTAGCCGGTAGCCTGTAGCCTGTAGCCGGTAGCACAGCCGTTAGAATGATGCGCAGGGATGCGGTCTGTTTGCGCTTTCGCTGTGCTGGTTGGTTGTGCGGTTGCGAGCGGGCGTGCGCAGGCAACAGCTGCCGGGCAGGGTGCGCAACAGAGCAGCGCGGGGCAGGCGGCTCCGTCAGCATCGCAGCCGAGCGCGGCGAATCCGACAACATTAACGGTGCGGTCCACGCTGGTGGAAGTGCCGGTGCTCGTCAAGACGAAGGGCGGGCAGGTTGTTTTTGAGCTGACGGCGGACGACTTTCGGCTGACCGACGATGGGGTTGCGCAGGCGATCCGGATCGAGCAGGACACGGATGGGCAGCCGCTGGCGCTGGCGATTGTGGTGGAGACGGGCGGGGCGGGCGCGCGGCACCTGGTGGACTACGAACAACTGGATGCGATCCTCGACACGCTGTTCGCTAACGTAGAGCACCGGGTGGCGCTGATTGGCTTCGACAGCAGGGCGCATCTGGTGATGGCGTTCACGCACAATGCGGCGGATGTTTCGGAGCAGTTGTCGCGGCTGAATCCTGGGGATAATGGGGCAGCGATTCTGGATGGGATCGCGAAGGCGGTGGAGCAGCTGCGGGCGCAGCCGCCGCGGTTTCGGCGGGCGATTCTGCTGCTGAGCGAGACGCACGATCAGAGCAGTAAGACGACGTTGACGGAGGCCCTGCGGCTGATCAGCGACACGAACACGACGATCTATGCGTTCGGGTTTTCGAGCGCGAAGGCGGCGGTGGGGCGTGAGGCGTCAAAGTTCAACCAGAACGAGCCGGGGCCGGCGCACGGATGCTTCAGCCGGGACGGGACCGATCCGGAAGGCATGGCGGAATACCAGGGGCATTACAGCCGGCAGGTGCTGGACTGCATCAGCGAGCTGGCGCCGCCGCTGCGGCTGGCGACGATGGCGTTTCTGGCGGCGAGCGATGGGCTGCGGAAGAACACGGCGTCCTCGATCGCGGAGCTGACGGGCGGGGAGTTTTTTCATTTCCACGACGCGAAGGATCTGAAGGCAGGGCTGATCCGGATTGGGAACGATGTGCCGAATTACTATGTGCTGAGTTTTCGGCCTTCGTCGGTCACGCCGGGATTGCATGCGCTGCATTTGGAGATCAAAGGGCGGCCGGAGCTGGTGTTCCGGGCGCGGAGCGAGTATTGGATCGACAGCGATACGGAGCAATAATTGCACCGGGGCGGCTATTCACCCTTCAACGAGAAGTGAACGGGAGGGGATATTGCAATGCATCGATCTGTGAACTGGATAATCCTGCCCTCAGCGTCCTGGCGGTTCCATTTACGCACGGAATTCTCGAATACGCCGGATTGATGCTCGCAGCCATGTTGTCGATCGGACTCAATGCCGCAATTCTTCGGAAAAGAGTGAGGAACAAGGATCTGTGTTCCCCATGACTCAGCGAAGCCGCCGGCGACCCAGGGCTGATTATATTGACATTTGTATGTACATGGCGCATTCTGTAGAGAAAGCGAACGGTCCGGATGCGATTCGAATACGACGAACGCAAGAATCGCCACAACCTTCTGAAGCATGGCGTTGACTTTCGAACGGCCGAGATTGTTTTCGAAGATGCATACGCTCTGACCCGTCGCGACGAAATTCATGACGAAGAAGAGCGGTTCATCACGCTGGGCGAGATCGCGGCAGGCGGGTGCTGTTTGTGGTTCACACGGCGTTTGCCGGACGGGACGGGGAAGAAGTGATTCGGTTCATCTCGGCCCGCGCCGCAACGAGCCGGGAAAGGAAAAGTTATGAGGAAGCGCACAAGCGAGCAAAAGCGCCAGATCGCCGCCATCGCCGCGAAAAAGGACGCCGACATTGATTTGTCGGAAATGGCGGAAGTGGTGGACTGGAGCGGTGCGGAGATGGGGAAGTTCTATCGGCCGGCGAAGAAGCCGGTGACGATGCGGCTGGATACGGACATTGTGGCCTGGCTGAAGAGTTATGGAAAGGGCTATCAGACGAGGGTCAATCATCTGTTGCGGCACGCGATGGCGAGTTCACGAGAGGCGGCACGAAGGGGACGAAAATCGGCGTAGCGGAGCGGGAACGGGATCGCGTGGGAACCGGCGGCGGATTAGCATCGTAGGGGATGCGGTCGCATGGGATATCGTTCACGATTGCGCTGACGGGGATCAGCCGGGCGCTGCTGCTGCGGGATCGGATGCTGGGGCGGGTGCGGCCGTTCGTCGAGGGGAGCGGGCCGGAGGCATCGGTTGAGCGGCATCGGATTGTGAGCGGGGGGAATATCCTGGACGCGGTATGGGTGAGGCCGACGGTGGCGCCGGCGCGGGCGGTGGTGCTGATTTGTCACGGGATTTGCGAAACGGTGGAGCACTGGGTTCCGGTGCAGAGGTTATTGGCGGCGCATGGGGCAGCTTCGCTGGTCTTCGACTATTCGGGGTATGGACGGAGCCCGGGCCGGATTGAGGCCGTGCAGTGCGAGCAGGACGCGATCGCGGCGTTCGAGCTTCTGGAGCGGCTGGCGCCGGGGGCGCCGATTGCGGTGCTGGGATTTTCGCTGGGGAGCGGGATCGCGGCCGCGGTGATGCGGCGGGTGCGGGCGAGCCGGCTGGTGCTGTGCGCCGGGTTCACGTCGTTTCGGGCGGCGGCGCATTCGGTGGGGATTCCGGTGTGGCTGGGACCCCTGATTCCGCCGCTGTGGCGAGCGGAGGAATCGTTGCAGGGGTGCTCGCTGCCGATCCTGGTGGTGCATGGGGAGCGGGATCGGATTTTTCCGGTGAAGATGGGGGCCGAACTGGCGGCGTGCTGCGGGGCGGAGACAATTCTTGTGCCGAATCTGCGGCACGCGGAGCCGTACTACCATCCGCAGACGGAGTACTGGGGGCCGATTGTAACGTGGATTGAGGGGGTCCGGTAGCTCGACCGAATCCTTCTCCGGACCCCAGCCCAGGCGAATTCATGCGCGGGCGTGCCTGATCGTTCAGGCGCTGGTGCGGGCTGAGCAGGGGTCCGAGAGGTCGAGAAGAGGCTCTACTTCGTCGGGTCGAGGCCGGCGGGGAGCAGGAGCTGGTCCAGCTGGGCCACCTGGGGTGCGGTCCCGATGAGTTCGACCTTGACCGGGGTCAAACCCTGGTCGCTGAAGCCGAGGGCTTCGGCGGCGGCGTAGCTGAGGTCGATTACGCGGCTTTCGGGGACCGGGCCGCGGTCGTTGACGGTGACAATGACCGACTTATTGTTCCGCAGGTTGGTGACTTTGAGCACAGAACCCAGGGGCAAAGTGCGATGGGCGCAGGTGAGCTGATTCTGGTCAAAGGGTTCGCCGCTGGCAGTGGTCTTGCCCTGGAAGAACTTGCCGTACCAGGAGGCGATGCCGAGCTGGTACCAGTGGTGGTGGCTGACAATGATCTGCGGGTTGAGGTGTTCGGCCGGAGAAGCAGCCTGAGCGCCGGCAACGCCCAAAATGGTGGCGAGAACTGCACCGGCGATGGGAAGGAAACGGTGAGGACGCGTGTTATCTGATTGTCGGATAGCGTGCATAATCCTCCTCCTGCAATTGTAGGTATCCGGATGCCGTAAGTCAAACAACCAGAACCATTTAGTTCAACACCGAGCTTGCTTAAGTATGCGTTCTGTGGTAGTGCCGGAATGCGGTAATTTGGGCTACCAAAAAACAAACAGCCCTCCTCCGGGTATTGGATGAACAACGGACCGGAAGATAGACCTGCAAGGTACGATGGCAGAAAGAGGTATCATGCTGCCCTGAAAACCAAGGAGGATACGATTCTTGCGCTCCAAGGTGAATGTTGTCAAGGACTTGGCTGAGTCGGCAATAACGGGCCGAGCACTTACTATTGCGGGTTACGACCCCTCTTCGGGGGCCGGGATCACGGCCGATCTGCAAGTCTTTGCAGACCATAGTGTTACTGGGGTGTCGGCCGTTACAGCTTTGACGGTGCAGTCCACCAGGGGGGTGCGTCGAATAGAACCGGTGAGGGGGATGTTGCTGCGGGAAACACTGGACTGCCTGGGGGAGGATGGGCCGATTGCCGGGGTGAAGATCGGGATGCTGGCGACGGCGGAGGTGGTGGGAGTAGTGGCTGAGTTTCTGCTGGGGGCGGGAATCCCGCGGGAGCGGGTGGTACTGGATCCGGTGATTCGGGCGAGCTCAGGGGCGGAATTGCTGTCGGCGGAAGGGGTAAAAAGGC
>JBEKIN010000221.1:0-7740 GCA_050011735.1 Acidobacteriaceae bacterium
GTCCTCAACCAGCTCTACAAGCACACCCAGATGCAGGAGAGCTTCTCCATGATCTTCCTGGCCGTCATCAACGGCCAGCCCCGCGAACTCCCGCTCCCGACCGCCATCCGCATCTTCATCGACCACCGCCAGGACGTCGTCCGCCGCCGCACCGCTTTCCTCCTGCGCAAAGCCCGCGAGCGCGAGCACATCCTGATCGGCTATCAGATCGCGCTCGACCACCTCGACAACGTCATCAAAATTATCCGCGGATCGTCGTCCCGCGCCGATGCCCGCGAGAACCTCTTCCAGTTCTTCTCCGGCCGAAGGATCACAGTCCGTGACCAGGCGCTCACCGGCGTCAAACTCGATCCCGCCAAATACGCGATCGATGCCGCCACGCTGATCAGCGCCACGCTGACTCTCAGCTACCGCCAGATTGACGCCATCCTCGAACTCCAGCTCTATCGCCTCACCCAGCTCTCCATTGACGAGCTGCAGAACGAGCTGCGCGAAGTCCGCGACAACATCGCCGAGTACGAGTCCATCCTCGCCTCCGAGAAAAAGCTGCGCGGCGTCATCGTGAAGGAGCTCGAAGCCATCCGCAAGGATTACGGCGACGAGCGACGCACCCAGATCGTCGACGAAACCGCCGAGTTGCAGCTTGAAGACCTCATCGCCGACGAGCAGGTCGCGGTCACCGTCTCGCACTCCGGCTATCTCAAGCGCACGCCCATCTCCACCTACCGCCAGCAGCGTCGCGGCGGCACCGGCCGTCTCGGCATGCGCACGCGCGAAGAAGACTTCGTCCAGCAGCTCATCGTCGACTCCACCCACGCCTACCTGCTCTGCTTCACCAACAAGGGCCGCGTTTACTGGCTCAAGGTCTACGAGATTCCCGACGTCGGCGCGGCCGGCAAAGGCAAATCCATCGCCAGCCTGCTCAGCCTGCAGCCTGGCGAAACCGTCCGCAACATCCTGCCCGTCCGCAACCTCGAAGAAGAGGGCAAGCACATCTTCTTCGCCACCCGCAAAGGCACCGTCAAGAAGACCCCGCTCAGGGACTTCTCCAACGTCATGGCCCGCGGCATCATCGCCATCGGCATCGACGAAGACGACGAGCTGATCGGCGTTCGCGTCACCGACGGCAACCAGATCGTCTTCCTCGCCACCCACGACGGCATGGCGATCCGTTTCGGAGAAGAAGACGTCCGCTCCATGGGCCGTCCCGCGTACGGCGTGCGTGGCATCGACATCGGCAAAAATGACTACGTCGTCGGCCTCGCGATCACGGCAAAATCCAATGGCCACGTTGCCCGCATCCTCAGCGTCACCGAAGCCGGCTTCGGCAAACGCACCGACGTCGAGCAATACCGCCTGCAGTCGCGCGGCGGCAAAGGCGTCATCAACGTCAAGACCACCGCGCGCAACGGCAAAGTGGTCGGCATTCAGCTGGTCGATGAGACTTCTGAACTGATCGTCATCAGCCAATACGGCAAAATCATCCGCATCGACACAACCACGGTCCGCGCAGCCGGTCGCTCCACGCAAGGCGTCAAGCTGCTCAACCTCGAAGAAGGCGACAAAGTCGCCGCAGCGGTCGTGATTCCACCCGAAGAAGCCAAAGGCGAACCCGAAACCGGAACGCTGCTGCAGTAAGCGGCAGCGTTCGAAACTTCCGGTTTGCGGACGCGCGCCCTTTCCACTGCACCCTGTCATCCCGAACGCTGAGCCTCGCGAAGCGGAGGGATCTGCGGTTGTTTGCGTGATGGGGTGGGAGCGCGCCACCTTCTCCAAACCAGCAAGGTACCGTGTCAGGGCACGAGTTCACTCGTGCCGTTAGGGCCAGGAAAAATCTCGGGCTTTAGCCCCTGAGCACCTCGTACTTAAGCCTCCAGGACCCAGCTACCCGCTACCGGCTACAGGCTACAGGCTGTTCCATCCCTTACCCTGAATCCGTGCGCCTCTCACCCCGCGTCCGCGACATAGCCGAGCTAGCTATCGGCTACGGCCTGATCCTCGCGACGATCTGGACGCCCAACCCCGCCCAGCGCATCCTCTACTGGACCGCCTTCGCCTGGATCGCCGTCACCGCGTTCCTGCGCCGCAAACAGACAGCGCCCAACGGCCTCGGATTCCGCGGCCTCCTGCCTTCGCTCTGGATCGCCGCCGCCGCCCTCCCCATTTTTCTCGCCGGCGTCGCCCTCGCCCACCACCTGCACACCCTGCACCCGCTCTACGGTCCGCTGCCCGTCATCGTCCACATTGCGGGATACGCCCTCTGGGCCCTGATGCAGCAGTTCATCCTGCAGGTTTACGTCCTATTGCGGTTCCTTCGCCTCGGCATGCGCCGCACTCCGGCCGTCGCGCTCGCAACCGTACTCTTCGCCATCGCCCACATCCCCAATCCGGTACTGGTCTCCCTCACTCTGGTTTGGGGCGCAATCTCCTGCCTGCTTTTCCTGCGCTATCGCAACCTCTACGCCCTGGCTCTGGCGCACGGCATCCTCGGCATGTGCCTGGCCGTCACGGTCCCGAACTACATTCATCACCACATGCGCGTGGGCCTCGGCTATCTCGAATACCACAGGCGCAGCCATTTTCGAGGCAATGGATTGCCCTGAAATCGGGGCGTTTTCTCCCGCTGATCGCCCGAAGGGTCCCGAAACCCCCAAATGTGGAAAAATTGTCAAGCTTTTCGCGTACGGTACCAAAGTGTTGTCTCACATTCAAAACCACTTCCGCCACAATACCTTCAAAGAATTTTGGCCGATTTTTAGGCTGGACTTGGTATCCTGATAATAGGGGGTAAAGAAAAAATTTCCCCACACATCGCATCAGAAATGCCTCGCTTTCCGGCGAGGCTTTTCTGTTTTTAGAGAGGAGGAACCCGTGCTGCAGCGAGACCCGAACCGTGTCAACCGCTTTCGCCTTGCGCGAAGCGCGGGTGCCCGAACAGCCTGCCTTCACCGGCTTCGCAGTACAAAGGAGCAGAATGGCGCCAGTCCCTCGGCTGAGGTGCCGTCAAACACGGCCGAGACTGTAACGATCACGACCGTCTCTGTAACAACCACGGCCGAGTCGCAACTGACCCATTTTCAATCACTTAATCCAGGATGTAAACCAGAAAGAGCTTGTTTTCACACACTTAACAAAAGCGCCGAGGGTAGGGGATGGGCTTGCCTACGGCTACCGGCTACCGGCTACTGGCTGCCTTTAAATCACACACTTAACAAAAACGCCGGGGGTAGGGGTAGAGCCTCACGCCGCAACCCTCCTTCTGACCGCGAAGAAAAACGGCAGAGCCGCCGCGCCCGTTGCCACGCAAAAAACCACAGCCGCCTGGATCGAGACGTCGTACAAAAATCCGATGGCTGCGCTGCCCAGAAACCAGAAAATCCCGTACGCCGCGGTGAACAGACCATAAGCAGACGGCCGCCGCTCCACCGGCACCATCGACGCCACGGCCGCCGGAATGATCGATTCGTGCACACCCATGCCCAGTCCCCACAGCGCCGCGCCCGCCAGCGCCAAGCGGAATCCGCCCATAAAGACCAGCGGCGCCGACGCAATGGAAATCAGCGTCAGCGGAATCAGCACCGTCACGCCAAATCGGTCGAACAGTTTTCCAAACAGCAACGAGCCAGCTCCGCTGGTGGCCATGGCCGCTGAATAGAAGATCGGAATCCAGATCGCCGATGCAATCCCATGCTTCTGCAAATGAAAGGCAATGAGTTGATAATCCGCGAATCCGGCCGCGACCAGCGCCGCGCCGACGAGATAAATCCAGAACGCACGGCCCAACCCAGCCGCGTGCATCTTCGGCGAATGCGGCTCCAGATCCTCGGGCCGCGGATACAGAAACTTCGTCACCACAATCAGCACCGCCGTGATGCACGCCGGAATCAGCAGCGTCGCGAAGGCGACGCGATACTCTCCGCGATAGGCCAGAATCAGCGCCAGCACCAGCGGCCCGATCAGCGCACCAGCCTGATCCAGTCCCTCGTGCAACCCGAACGCCCAGCCGATGCCCATCTCTTTCCCGGCGTGCGCCAGCATCACGTCGCGCGGCGGATTACGAATCGCTTTCCCGACCCGCTCCAGCACGATGAGGACCGCGGCGATCTGCCAGTTCCCGGCCAGCGCCAGCGCCGGCACCGCCGCCATTTGCACGAAGTAGCCGAACAGCGTCATCGGCCAGAACTGCCGCGTCCGCTCGCTGATGCGCCCGGAGAAAAACCGCAGGCCGTAGCCAAGCAACTCACCCAGTCCCGCGACGACGCCGACAATTGCGCCGCTCGCGCCCAGCGTTGCAAGGAACGAACCGCTGATGCTGCGTCCGCCTTCATACACAAAATCCGCAAAGAAACTGACCACCCCGATCATCAGCACGAAGCGCAGCGCGGTCTTGCCGGCACGCGTACCCGTCGATCCGCCAAAAAGCGCCATTCGTCCCTGAGTCCCTCTTGTTATTGGAGATGTACCACGCCAGCGCGAGCTGGTTCGGCCAGTCCCGCGGTTCAGTCCTGTAAAAGTCCCGTGAACGCCGAGGAAAAAACAATCCGGGAGAGTAGCACAAGGCGTATCAGATTATGTAGTCTAATCCGCACTGCGAGGTCTCCCGCCTGGCGCTCCCCATTTCCCCAAAATGTTGCGCCTGGTCTGGTCCTCGACATCCGATGGAGGAATGACAAATGAAGCAATCCTTGAAGACCATGATGGTCGCGGCGGCCGTGTCCGGTCTGCTTAGCGGCGCGACAGCGATGCACGCGTCGGTACTCAGCTCGTCCGGCACTGCGCCCATCCTGAAGGCGGGTAAACTGTCGTTCAGCGGCGTCAATCTCGACAAACCTGCCAAGCACTCCTGTAAAGGCAAAAACGACTGCAAGGGCCAGGGCGGCTGTAAGAGTAGCGACAACGGCTGCTCGGGCAAGAACAGCTGCAAGGGCAAGGGCGGCTGCGCTACCGACGGCTCCAAGATGCCTGACTAGTTCCACCCCGCGAACAGGGCCGCGTAACCCGCGGCCCTTTCGCATCCCATCTTCATCCGAGGTCCTGAGGTGCCCGCAAACCGTTTCAACAGCTTTACCGATTACGGCGTCGGCATCGGTCTGCGCATTCCCCATTACCAGCACATCCTCAGCCGCCACCCGGTCGTCGACTGGTTCGAGATCATTTCGGAAAACTACATGGTCGATGGCGGCCGGCCGCTCGAAGTCCTCGACCAGATCATCGAGCAGTACAAAGTTGTCCAGCATGGCGTCTCTATGTACTTCGGCTCGGCCGATCCGCTCAGCCGCGAGCATCTGAAACGGCTGAAGCAGCTCGTCCGCCGGACCAATACTCCGTGGCTCAGCGACCATCTTTGCTGGGGTTCCGTCGATGGCCGCTACACGCACGACCTGCTGCCGATGCCGTACACCTGGGAAGCGGTCGAGGTGACGGCGCGGAAAATCCGCCAGGTCCAGGACTTCACCGAAGTCCCCGTTGTCGTCGAAAACGTCTCCAGCTACGCCGAGTTTCACGCCTCCGAAATGACGGAGTGGGAGTTTCTCAACGAAGTCGTCGAGCGCGCCGACTGTGGCATTCTGCTCGACGTCAACAATATTTATGTCTCGTCGAAGAACCACAGCTTCGACCCCTTTACCTACGTCAACTCGGTGCCCGCGCATCGCGTCGCGCAGATTCACATCGCCGGCCACAGCAAGTTCGAGAAGTACCTCCTCGACACGCACGATCACCCCGTGCTGCCCGCGGTCTGGCGGCTCTACGCGCGCGCCATCGAGCGCTGCGGACCCACGGCCACCCTGCTCGAGTGGGACGACAACATCCCCACTTTCGATGAAGTCCACGCCGAGGCGCTGAAGGCGAATAAATTTCTCAAGGCCGCTGCCGAGGCCGCGCCCAACACGGCAACTGCGGCTGTCCAGGCTGCCGCAACCACGCTGCTCGAGCCCGCGGGAGCCGCACGGTGAGCGAGCCCGCCAGCCAGCTCCTCGATATCCAGCGCCGCATGGCTGCGGCCGTCATGCATCCGCTCACCCGTAGCGAAACCATGCCGCGCCGCCGTCGCGATGGGGCTTCCAACTTGAGTGAGGCCGACTCGATCATCCGCCCCAACGACCGGCTGACCTCGTTCGAGCGGCTCGAAATTTACAATCGCCAGTACTGGTTCCGCCTCTACACCTGTTTCGAAGAGGATTTTCCGGGTCTTCAGGCGATCCTCGGCCGCGCCAAATTCGACGCGCTCATGCGCGCCTATCTCACCGACTGTCCGTCCGAATCCTTCTCCCTGCGCAACCTTGGATCCCGTCTCGAGGCGTGGCTCGATCGGCACCCGGAGCATCTTGGACCCAAGCCCATCCTCGCTCGCGACATGGTTCGCCTGGAGTGGGCGCACATCGAGGCCTTCGATTCCGAAGAGCGCCCGCGTCTGAGCGCTGAAGCTCTGGCGGCGATCGATGAGAACTCCACTCTGCGGCTACAGCCGCACCTGCGCGTGCTTGCGCTCTCCTGGCCGGTTGACGATCTGCTCCTCCAGGTGCGCACGGAGAACGGGAGCAGCGCCTCCTCCACCAACAACGCCAGCACCTCCCACAAGCGCCGCCATGTCCGCCACGTCGCGGCGCTCGCGCCGCGGCCCATCCATCTCGCCGTGCATCGCCACGAGAATTCGGTCTGGTACAAACCGCTTTCGCCGGAGGAATTCGGCCTGCTCTCGGCGCTCATCGCCGGCAAAGCTTTGGGCGACGCCATTGACCTCGCCCTCGCCAACAGCCCTCTCCCTGAAGACCAGCGTCCCGCATTTCTCCAGGAGGTTTTCGCCACCTGGGCTATGCTGGGGTGGTTCACCACCTGACGCCGCGCCCTGTCACCGGAAAGAGAGGGAAGATAACTCGTGACTACGCCTGCCGCGCCCGCGCCCCAGAAAACCCTGGGACTGATCCATCGGCTCTATCGCCGCTTCCAGCTCGCCTCCGCAGCGCTGGAGTCGCCCTTCCTTCTGCTCGTCCGCGTCTATTGGGGATGGCAATTCGCGCAGTCCGGCTGGGGCCGGCTGCACAACCTCGACCGCGCCACCGGCTTCTTTGCCAGCCTGGGCGTGCCCGCGCCCGGCTTCACCTGCGTCGCCATCTCCCTTCTGGAATTCATCGGCGGCATCCTGCTCATCGGCGGCCTGGCCACCCGGCTCTTTGGCCTTCTGCTCGCCGGCGATATGATCGTCGCCTACCTGCTCGCCGATCATGCCGCGCTCAAGGCCATCCTCAGCGATCCCGGTAAGTTCTATGGGGCTGACCCCTTCACGTTTCTGTTCGCGTCCCTCATCGCCCTCATCTTCGGGGCGGGGCGCTATTCGGTGGACTACCTCATCTGGCGCCGCCAGGGCTGTTAGGCCGGGGCGAAACCCCTTCCCTGGTGCTAACGTCTAATGGTTGGTCGAACGACACCGATGCGCACCATGAAGATTCCCGCCTGCATTCGCCTTTGCCTCCCTGCGGCCGCCGTTGCCGCGTTGACTTTCTTCGCAACCCACGCCTCAGCCCAGGCGACCACGCCTGCCCCAGCCCAGACTGCTGCGCCGGCCCCAGCCGCTGCCGCCGCGCCGGCTGCCGGGTTGCCCATCTCTATCCCCGTTACCGTCGTCGACAAAAAGGGCGATCCGGTGAAGAACTTCACCGCCGCTGACATCACGCTCACTGACAACGGCCACCTTCAGACCATCCAGTCCTTTTTGCCAGCCCAGCCCAGCCCCGTCTCCTT
>JBEKIN010000222.1:0-7660 GCA_050011735.1 Acidobacteriaceae bacterium
GCGTTGGTGCTCCTCCTCGGCACCCGACTCTAACACGGTGTTAACGGATGGAATCCAGATCTTCTTGATTGCCGAATCCGTATCTCTCCCCGGGTTTGGCCCATCATCTGCGAACCAACACGGTATTACCATTCCATAGAACCGCGGCATATCGTCGGTTCGACCGCCCTTTAGGATGAGGGCGTGGGCATGCTTTTCAAGTGCCGGATTAGCCTGGGGCGCGCAGAGAAAAATGGCGTTGCCGTTGCCGTCATCCTCGCATTCCTGGCCTTCGCAATTCTGGAAGGCCAGCTCAACCGTCTCGTTTCCGAGCAGTGTCTGCAATATATGCAGAGCATAATAGTCGCCGGCACAGATCGAGGGGAGCGGCTTACCAGCCCACTTGACCGGGAGAAGACACCTGAACCGATTAACGCCGTCAGTTAAGCCAAAGAACCGCACGACTACCCAGTGCTTATGCTTCTCGCGATCAATCTCCTGAACAGTCTCGCCTGTGTCCTCACTAATCTTCTTCAACCTTTTGAGTTGAAAATGTTGAACAATAGCTATGGATACCGCGACACAGAAGCCAAGAACGCTGGAGATCCCGCCCGCGACGTCAAGCGCAACTTTCCACATGCCAACAAGCCTTTCGACAGACCGTATCGGCCGAGCGAATCTATAGCAGCATGATGCAAATGCCGCGTGTTGTGGGGAATATCATCGACCATTGTACACGTAGACACCGATCATGACCCCGCTGTTTTGCGCAGCCTCGGAATGCAATTGCCGGGCACGCGGTCGATGAATCAGAGGAATTGGGAATCAGAGGAATTGGGGTGCAGGGAACGACTGCCGCCCTATCGGGCCCCGTCAACGGGATCGATGGACAGCGGCTGCGCATCCACACGCTTGAAAACACGCGCCTGAAAAAAGTATCGCCCCCGCGAAGAAAAATGGCAATCCGCCATGCCGAGCTCGGGCATCTGTTCTTATGGTTAGTGTGGGTAGGCGTTTTGCATGTCGCGCGGATTTGTTTCCCGCCCGGGTGCACGCTGCGACACTCGATTTCAATCCTGGAGCGGAATGAATGGCGATAGTTCGGTCCGACGCACTGGTTTTTCTTGGCGCCACGGGCGACCTGGCGTACAAGCAGATTTTTCCGGCGCTGCAGGGCCTGGTGCGCGACGAGGGCTTCGATCTGCCCATCATCGGCGTAGCGAAGGCCGGCTGGAATCTGGATCAGCTGAAGGCTCGCGCGAAAGACAGTCTGGAAAAGTATGGCGGCATCGACCCGCCTGCGTTCGAAAAGCTGATGGGCCTGCTGCGCTATGTGGACGGGGACTACAACGACCTGGCCACCTTTACGCAGCTTCGCCAGGAGCTGGGGCAGGCGCAGCGGCCGCTGCATTACCTGGCGATTCCTCCAAGCCTGTTTGCGGTGGTCGCGGAAAACCTTGCCAAATCCGGCTGTGCAACCAACGCCCGCGTGGTGGTGGAGAAGCCGTTCGGGCGCGATCTGCAGTCTGCGCAGGAGCTGAGCCGCACCCTGCATCGGTTTTTCCCCGAAGAGGACATCTTCCGCATCGATCACTATCTGGGCAAGGAGCCGGTGCAGAACGTCCTCTACATGCGATTCGCCAATCCCGTGTTCGAACCCATCTGGGACCGCGATCACATCCGCAGCATTCAGATCACCATGGCGGAGAGCTTTGGCGTGGAGGATCGGGGCAAATTCTACGATGAAGTAGGAACGCTGCTGGACGTTGTGCAGAACCACATGCTGCAGGTGGTGACGAACCTGACCATCGATCCACCCACGGGCGAAGACTGCGATGCCACCCGCGATCGCAAAGCGGAACTGATGAAAGCCATTCGCCCGCTGACCCCGGATGCAGTGGTGCGTGGACAATATGAAGGCTATCGATCGGTACCCGGCGTGGCTCCGGGATCGAATGTCGAAACCTTCGTCGCGATTCGGCTGCACATCGACAGCTGGCGGTGGGCGGGAGTGCCCATCTATATCCGCGCCGGCAAGATGCTCCCGGTGACCTGTACGGAAGCGACGGTGGAATTCAAGCGGCCGCCGCGGGAGACCTATGGAGAGCTGGTGCCTGTTAACTCGGCGCACATGCGCATCCGGGTGAGCACGGAGTTCTCGATCGGGCTCGGCGTGCGGGTCAAGATTCCGGGAGAGCGCATGGTGGGGCGCGATGTGGAACTCGACCTCCACAGCCAGCCGGTCGACGAAATGCCTCCCTACGAACGGCTGTTGGGCGACGCCAGCCGGGGCAATGTGGAGCTGTTCTCGCGGCAGGACCTGGTGGAGGCGCAGTGGCGCGTCGTCGAGCCGATTCTGGGGAACGTCACGCCCGTTTACTCGTACCTTCCGGGAACCTGGGGGCCGGAAGAGGCCGGGCAGTTGATCAGCAACGATGGCCCGTGGATCGATCCGGTCGTTGAAGACAAGAAACCCTGCTGAAAATCGGCGGGCCGCTCGCGGACGAGCGGGCGTGGTCCGTTCGAGATGTTCGGGCGCGAAGGACGCCGCTCAGTCGCCCCCCGATCCGACGCCCTTCTCGAGGTGTCCGCCGAATTG
This sequence comes from Acidobacteriaceae bacterium, assembly GCA_050011735.1. Taxonomy (GTDB): domain Bacteria; phylum Acidobacteriota; class Terriglobia; order Terriglobales; family Acidobacteriaceae; genus Palsa-343. Next base: position 2,579 of record JBEKIN010000222.1, read on the forward strand.
GTAGCGCATCGCCGAGAGCAGCCGGTCCGAATAGTCTTCGCTGCCGCGCGAAGCGAAGCGGGCGTAGAGCGCCGCGCTCATAACTGGGGTCGAGACACCCTCATCGACGGCTGCTTGCACGGTCCATCGTCCCTCGCCTGAATCGGAGACGCGCCCAGTGAAGTTCGAGAGCTCGGGGCTTTCGCGCAAGGCCGCGGCGGTCAGATCGAGCAGCCAGGAGCCGATGACGCTGCCACGGCGCCAGACCTCGGCGACTGCGGGCACATCGATGTCGTACTGGTACAGGTCGGGATGGCGCAGCGGCGTGGTCTCGGCATCCGCCTCGCGCTTCAGTTTCCCCGCGTTGGCATTTTTGATGACGTTCAGGCCCTCCGCATAGGCGGCCATGATTCCGTACTCGATGCCGTTGTGCACCATCTTGACGAAGCGGCCGGCGCCGTTGGGACCGCAGTGCAGGTAGCCGTTTTCCGCCTGAGTGGCTTCGCCCGTGCGCCCCGGCGTGCGCGGCGCGGAGGCGACACCGGGAGCGAGGGATTTGAAGATGGGATCGAGATGCGTGACGATCGCGTCTTCGCCGCCAATCATGAGGCAGTATCCGCGATCGAGACCCCAAACGCCGCCGCTGGTACCGCAATCGACGTAGTGGATGCCTTTGGCCTTCAGCTCGCGGGCCCGGCGAATGTCGTCGTGGTAATAGGAGTTGCCGCCGTCGATGACGATGTCGCCGGGGGCAAGAACGGGCACGAGAGATGCCAGCACCGAATCGACTGCCGCGGCGGGAACCATCATCCAAACAGCGCGCGGCGCGGTGAGCTTTTTCGCGAATTCCTGCAGACTGGCGGACGAGGCGGCGCCTTTCGCGACCAGGTCCTGCATGGCCTGCGGGTGGGTGTCATACACCACACACTGGTGGCCGGCTTTCAGCAGGCGCTGCACCATATACGATCCCATTCGACCCAGACCGATCATTCCGAGTTGCATTGTTTCCCTCCTGAGGAATTCGCTCGCTTGGCCAGAATAGCGCTGAGTATCGCAGGGGACGATCAATCGGGCAAGAATGGCGGGGTTCTGGCCGCCGCGGCAGAAAGGCAGGGCTGGTTGAGTGGGGCGAAGATCTCCAAGAATCGCTCGAAATTCACGCGCGAGCCGGGAGTACGACAGGAACCGCAAAAAAGTTTCACGGGACCCACAACGAGATGGTTATGTCGATGCCACCTGTATGGGATACCTGAGGAGGCCGGCGCTTTTCAAAATATCAGGGATGCCCCCCAGGGCAATCGCACGACAATTCCCAAACGAAGTTGATGGAGAAATGACTCCGATGAGAAACGTCCGGCTCCTGACAAATCTCCTGAACGACGACAGCGGTCAGGATTTGATCGAATACGCATTGGTTGCGGCGCTGGTGGCCCTGTCCGCGATCGGCGCAATGACCGCGCTAACCAACAAGATCAACAACGAGTTCAACAAAGTTGGTAACAGTCTCTGATACGTTCACAGCTCTGAAGGCGCGGCCGGAAACCTCTCTTCCGGCTTGCCGCATTCCTTAACGGGACTCCCTCACAGCCCCGATTCCCTGCCAGCGCGACTGGCCGCGGGTGAATCACGCTCGGCTGCGCGTTCCTTTAAGCACTCCCGGCCCAGGCCATTTCCCGAACGCTCCCGTACTGATTCTCGCAGGGTGAGGGCTGGCGTTGGCTCGATCCGCCAGCGCCCAAAGAAAAAGCCCTCAGGGGCTCCTGACCGACCCGAGGGCTTTCAAGTGAGCGTCATCGATCGTGCAGGGTGATGCAGCTCAACCCTGACAATAAGGGCAGCTTAGGGTCTTCGTCATTCAACCGAAGTTGTAATTTCGCCGTGTGTTCTCCTATCTTTCAGCCGGAGAGGCTACAAATGCGGCCCCGGAACCTCAGTTTCGTCAGTAGTTTGTTCTGTGGCAAAGGCATTGGATGAGGCTTGGAGTGGTTGAAGGGCTTGGAGTGGAGGCGAGACTGGTCCAGCACCAGGGCGGCGGCCTGAGTGTGGGGATTTATTGCGCGAACTGTGCGGCCGGCATCGCGCTGGTGGTGCTCACCCACGACGACGACACGATCCCGACGGAATTCGACTGGCAGTCTGACGACAATGTGCGGCTCGCGATTGACAACCACAAGAAGAAGCACCCCATACCATTCGCCTGAGAAGAGGGCAACCAGGCCCGGCAGCGGCTCGCTCGGCGTCCGGCCCGACAGGGGCGAGCAAGGTGACCATTCCGGGTGCCGTACAGGCCATAGCCATTACCACTTAAATGGAATAGCAGGTGCGGGTGTGACTGGTCACAATGTGACAGTCGATCCCATGCTGCGCGGTCCGGGGAAGTCTCCTCGATCGGGGCGAGCCGAAATCAAGGAGCACAGAAAATGAAAACCGGACGCATTCTGAAGAATCTGCTGATCGAAGACAGCGGACAGGACCTGATTGAGTACGCACTGGTGGCTGCATTCCTGGCCTTGAGCGCGGTGGCCGCGATGGGTCCGCTCGCGAATAAGATGTCCAACGAGTTCAACGGCATCGGCAACAGCCTGTAGACGAATCGACGGCGCGCTGCCTGGTTCGTCGCCGCACGGGGCGCCGGATGCACAGAGGTTCCGCGAGAGGGCGAGCAGGGACGTCGAGTCCACTGCCGCGCGCACGCGAGATGGCGCCTGGGATCCGAGTCGATCCTGGGCGTTTGTCGTTTCCGATTATTTTGGCGCGTCGGTTGAGCGCTTGAGCGTCATGTCCATGGGCGGCATACCGCCGTTGTCGCTCTTCGTGCTCATCTTGATCTCGTCTCCGCTGACGGTGCCATCGTGGGTGATGGTCGTGCCGTTGAAGGAGACGGTGAACGAAAATTTATCGCCGTCAATCTTGCCGTTGTCGATGGCGAGCGGATCGCCCTGCGGGCCGGTAACGGTGCCGGTGAGTTTCGCGCCGTCCTGCTTGAAGTCGAAGGTCAGAGGAAAGTCGGTGCCGTCGGGCGATTTGATGGTGGTGGTCCACTTGCCGGTCATGTCGGAAGCGGCAAACAGCGGCTTCGCGGCGAAAACAACGAGCAGCGCGGCGCAGAGAACGAACCAGGCCTTCATTTTCCTCATCAGCAGTTTCCTCCGGAGAATTTCGACCCGGCGATGATACAGGAGCCGAGCGTGGAGCGAACAGCGGTATCGTGTGCGCCCCTTTGTGAGCGCGCCAGTGGTTCGCGAGGTCAGTGCGCGGCAGCTGCGCTCTGGAGCGAAAGGGTGCGGGGGTCCTGATAGAGCGATTGCAGAGCTGGTCCCTGCGAGGTGGCGGCCTGGGAGTTGGCGATGAACCAGGCCCAGTCCGGTTGCTGCGCAAAGAAGTCCGGGGCCGGGACGGTTCCGGTGAGGACGACGCCGATGGGTTTGCCGACCGCGAGGCGGGCGAGGAAGACGTCGGTGCGGAAGCGGCCGCCGCCGCCGCCCTGCGCATTCATCTCGAGGGCATCGACGTAGAGCAGGCCTGGGAAATAGTCGTCGAGGGGGCCGGAGCTGTTGGGGCCGAATCCGGGCGGGGCGGCGTCCCACACCCAGAGGAGATTGCGGACGTGATCGAGGTTCACGAGGCGGTCGAAGAGCTGGCGGTAAAGCTGGGCGGAGCCGTGGATGCCTTTGCGGCCGGACCACCACCAGGTTTTGGAGTTCGGCTCGGGGTAGGGCTGCCAGAGGACGGCGATGCCGGCGTCGGAGAGGGATTTGAAGGTCGCGGCGATGGCGTCGACCTGATCGCACCAGCGCTTGTAAAGGTCGGCGCCAGGGGTGAGGAGCTCATTCCACTCAAAGTCGGTCAGCTGGCCGCGGACGCTCTTCGCGTCGCTGGCGGGCTCATCGTCGGTGGGACGGACAGGATGCCAGGTGAGGGCGACGATGGCGCCGGCGGCGTGCTGGCGCTTCGCTTCTTCGACGATGGCGCGGCGGGCTGAGGAAGGGTCGATGCCCATTTCGGCGGTGATGCCCAATTCCTGGCCATAAATTGCCGGGGTTTTCTGCGTGAGAGCAACGATGGCAGTGGTGGCAGCGGCCGGAGTGTCCGGCGCGTTGTTCTGGCCGCTAAGGGTGTTTGTGCCGGAAACGGCATCGAGGCGGGCGAGGAGCGCTGTGGCTTCTTTTGTCGCATCGGCTGTTACTAATGTCCCGGTCGTTTTGCCGCCGGTCTCAGCGGCGCTCGCCTGGCGAACGACGGCCATGGGTTCGGCAATGGCGGCATCGTCGCGGTTGAGCACCTGCGGCGAGTGGTAAATCGCGTTGAGGCCGTCGATGGTGTTGCCGGAGTCGACGATGTTGCTCCAGACCATGAAATACGCCCAGCGGGGCTGCGCGGCGAGGATCGCGGGCGTGGGCGCTGTGCCGACTTCGCCCAGGGCGATGGGCTTGCCGGCGGCGAGGGCGAGCATGTCCGTGTGATATTCGGGCTTGAACTCGCCGTAGACGTCAATGGTGAGCACGTCGACATATTGCGCGCCCGGATAGTAGTCGGCGACAGGACCGGCGCTGCCGCCGGGGGTGTTGACGTTCCAGACCCAGACCAGGTTGTCGAGATGGTGGACGTTGACGAAGCGGTCCCGGAGCTGGCGGTAGAGGGCGGCAGAGCCATCCTGGCCGGGACGGCCGCCCCACCAGAACCAGTTGCCGTTCATCTCGTGATACGCGCGGAAGAGGACGGGGACATGCGCGTCGCGCAGCTGCGCGAGATAGCCGGCGACGACGTCGACCTGGGTGCACCAGCGCTTGTAGAGGTCGGTGCCCGGGGTGAGGAGCTCGTGCCATTCGAAGTCAGTGAGGTGACCCTGAACGCTGTCGCGGAAGGCGACGGGCTCTTCGTCAGTGGGGCGGACGGCGTGCCAGGTGAGAGCGATGACGGAGCCGTGCGCATACTGTCGTTCCACTTCGGCGACCATGGCGGGGCGGGATTCGACGGAGTCCTTGTCGTCGCCAGCGGAGAAGCCGAAGTCCTCGCCAAAGAGCGCGGGGTATTTGCCGGTGAGGTCGTACGCGCGGTCGGTCCAGCGGGAGGAGTCGTTGGGAAAGTTGTGCTGGCCGGTGA
>JBEKIN010000223.1:0-7656 GCA_050011735.1 Acidobacteriaceae bacterium
TCGCTGGGGTCGCGGCTGGTGGGGGCGCTGTACGTGCTGGACGAGCCGTCGATCGGGCTGCATCCGCGGGACACGGCTCGGCTGATCCGGATCCTCGACGAGCTGCGCGACCTGGGGAACACGATTCTGGTGGTCGAGCATGACCCTGACGTTTTGCGCGCGGCGGATTATCTGCTTGACCTTGGTCCGGGCGCGGGCGAGTTCGGGGGCAAGGTGCTGGCGGCCGGTTCGGTGGCGGAAGTCGCGGCGAATCCGGCGTCGATCACCGGGCGCTATTTGAGCGGACATCTCACGATTCCGGTTCCGGCGCGGCGGCATAAACCGGGGTCGCAAAAGGAATGGCTGCGGGTGAGGGGAGCGCGTGCCAACAATCTGAAGGGCATCGATGTGGACATTCCGCTGAACCTGCTGGTCGCCATCACCGGCGTTTCCGGATCGGGCAAGTCGACGCTGGTACACGAAGTGATTTACAAAGCGGTGGCGCACCGGCTGGGGCGGGTCGAGGGCGGGGATCCGACGGGCGTCTACAAGGACATTAAAGGCGTGGAGCGGCTCAACGACATCGTGCTGGTCGATCAGACGCCGATCGGTCGGACGCCGCGGTCCAATCCCGTGACGTATATCAAGGCGTTCGATGCGATTCGGGAGCTGTTCGCGGCGCAGCCGGAGGCGCAGCGCCGGGGCTACACCACCGGCCACTTTTCCTTCAACGTGCCCGGCGGCCGGTGCGACGTTTGCGAGGGTGATGGCACGGTGACGGTCGAAATGCAGTTCCTGGCCGACGTGGAGCTGCCGTGCGAGGAATGCGGCGGGGCACGCTACAAGGCGAGCACACTGGAGATTCACTACAAAAACCGCAGCATCCACGACGTGCTGCAGATGACGGTGCGGGAGGCGCTGCGTTTCTTTGCCGGTCATCCGAGGATCGTAGACAAGCTGGCGGTGCTTGAGGAGATCGGCCTGGGGTACGTGCGGCTGGGCCAGTCCGCCACCACGCTTTCCGGAGGGGAAGCGCAGCGTGTGAAGCTGGCGGCGCATCTGGCGACGGTGCGCTCGGAAGGGCGGTCGTCGGACGGGAAGAAGGGGGGCAGCCGGGTGCTCTATATCCTGGATGAGCCGACCACGGGCCTGCACTTCGACGACGTCGGCAAGCTGCTGGTGGCGTTTCGCAAGCTCATCGACAGCGGCGGTTCGCTGGTGGTGATCGAGCACAACCTGGACATCATCAAGTCGGCGGACTGGGTAATCGATCTTGGCCCCGAAGGCGGCGGTCAGGGTGGGCAGGTGGTGGCGACGGGAACGCCGGAGGAAATCGCGAACAATGAGCTGTCCCACACAGGACAGTGGCTGGGCCGCGTGCTTGGCGGACACGCCGGGGCCGAGCTGGCTCACGCGACAGAAAGCGAGGTGTTCCAGTGAGACAAACTTTCGCCGCAGCGCCGCCTTGTTTCAGGGCGCGTATTTACTCCATACGACGAGGGCCAGTGAATGGAAAGCGAGGCGTCCCTCAGCGGCTGAAGCCGGAAACATACTGCGGCGGTTGCGGCACGGCTGGAAGCCGTGCCCCTTCAAAGGTGCGAATTTTTCGACGAGCTGTTCAATGGTGCGCGGTCTGGCTGTTCGTCGCGTTTGTGCAATTCGCCATGGCCCAGCCGGTCCCGCTGCCTCCCGGCACCAGCGGCGGCGACCAGGAACAGCAGAAGCCGGCGTCGGACCCGCTCGAAGACGTCGAGTCTGCTATCGAGGCGAAGAAATACGCGCTGGCCGCGAGCCGCCTGGACATTTATGTTTCCGCCCATCCTGAGGACGGGCGTGCGCTCTTCGATCGCGGGTACGTGGAGGACGCGCAGGGCCATACCGATGCCGCCGAAGGCTGGTATCGCAAGGCCACTGCGGCCGATCCGAAGCAGTTTGAATCGCGCCTGGCTCTGGGGCTGCTGCTGGCGTCCAAAGGCGACGATCAGGCTGCTCGCGAACAGCTCGATGCGGCGACCCAGCTGGAGCCGAACCCGCCCAACCCGGGCGCCAAAGCGCAGGCGGACCGGGCTCTGGCGCGGCTGCTGCGTTCGTCGGACCCCACGGGTGCGCGGGACGCGCTGGTGGACGCGCTGAAGCTGACCCCGGAGACTCCGGCGGACACGCTGCTGGCCGCCGAGATCGCCGAGGCCGCAGGCGACGGGGAGATTGCCGAGCAGGAATACCGCAAGGCGCTCCAGTCGGATCCTGACTCGTCCGACGCGACGGCGGGGTTGGCGCACCTGCTGATCAACGAGAAGCGCTACGCGGACGCGCAGCCGCTGGTGGAGGCGGCGCTGCGGCGCGATCCAGCCGACCCGGCGCTCAACGCTCAGCTAGCTTCGATTCTGAACGGCCAGGGGAAGCAGGGGGACGCGCTGGCGGTGCTCGAAAAGCTGCACAAGCTCCAGCCAGCGAGCCCGTCGGTGACGCTGATGCTGGGGGACGCGGATCTGCAGGCGGGCAAGCTGGACGAGGCCGATACGCTCTACCAGCAGCTTCTGGCCCAGACGCCTAACGATCCGGGTGTGCTGGACGCGCGGGGCCAGGTTCTCATTCGAATGAAGCGCTATCCGGAGGCCATCGCGAGCTTCCGGAAGGCGGTCGCGGTCCGGCCCGACGATGCGGACGGCTGGTCGGGGATCGCTTTTGCCGATTCGGAGGCACACCAGTACCAGGACGAGCTGGGGGCGCTTTCCATGCGATCAAAATATGCCGAAGAGAACCCAGCTAGTCTATTTCTCTGGGCAACCGCGTACGATAGTCTTCATCAGAGCAAGGCAGCGGCGGAGTATTACCATCGCTTCCTCGACGCCGCCCAGGGAAAATTCCCGGATCAGGAGTGGCAGGCAAAGCACCGGCTGGCCGCTCTTGGCAAATAATCGGTGCTGCTCAGGAGCGCGATCGGTAGTTCCGTTGGTACTCGTCAGGGTGCGGGCCGCCCGTTACTTTCGAATGACGGTTCGCCCGTGTACCACCTTGATGGGTAGCGCAAAGAGCGGAATCTGCGGTATTGTTCTCGGAACGCACTCCCCGGAGGTGCGCCGTGCGGATCGTCGCAGTCGTCGCCGCTGTGGTTCTTCCCGCTTCCCTCGCATGGGGGCATGGCATGGACGACCGCGCGCCCGACGCGCGCGAGCTGGCTGACCTGCAGGCCAAGGCCGCGGCGGCCTCTCCCAACGAACAACCGTATATTTATGCCGAGCTGGTGCACTCGATGACCGAGATCGCCACGGCACAGTATCAGGCTGGGGATCAGGAAAAGGCATCGGTCTCTCTGAAGGCCGCGCAGAGCTATGCCGAGAAAATCCAGATGAGCCTGCTGCGCGACGCGAAGAAGCTGAAGAACGCGGAAATCTTGATCCGTCACACCGCCTTCCGGCTCAAGGAGCTGATGACGGGCGCATCGCTCGACGATCGTCCGACGCTGGAGGCCACGATTCAGCAGCTGAATCAGGTGCAGTCGGAGATGATGACGCAGATTTTCCGCCGGTAAAAGGCGGCGGAGCCAGGCGCTGTCGGCCGGTTTCGGAGAAATCTTCCCATCGGGGCGCACATCAATTGCTGCAAAAGCCCACCTTTTCCCAGGGTGATCCACACCCTTTCAACAGAGCGGGGATGCGGCGCGGGCAATATTCATCGGGCGATAACAGAATGCGGTGCAAGCGTGGGCAAAAAGGCACCCGTATATTCGCTTGATTTTCTCCATTGCCAAGGTGGGGTGGTGTTCGTAGTCTGGCGTGGCGTTTTTAGAAGTCACGTTGAGTTCTCTGAAAACTGAATTGGAACGGTAACGCAGCCGCACAGGCGCCGCCGCTACTCGCCATCATTCCGGGACACAGACGGAACCAGCACGAGCAGCGGGGGGAAGGCCGAAGCCAAGCGTTCTGTTCCCCGCATCCTGCGTCTCGGCGGGCACGAGACGCCGCGCCTGGGGCAAGCCAGGCGACGGCGCAAAATGCCGGGACGCCGCGGATGCGGTCCACTGAAACCCGCTGACAGGCGCGCCTCAGCCGCGCGCCCTGCTGCAATGCTCCCGCGTGGGCGGGATTTTTGCCAGGAAGAGACATGAGACCAAAAAAGACGATTCTCTGCGTTGACGACAATGAACAGGCGCTGGCAGTGCGCAAATTTCTGCTGGAAACCCGCGGGGGCTATCGCGTGGTGGCCGCCCACGATGGGGCCGAAGCCATGGAGCGGTTCCGCGCCGGCGGCATCGACCTGGTTCTGAGCGATCTGGTGATGCCGCACATGGACGGGAACGAGATGGTGCGGCGGATGAAGGAAATCGCGCCGGAGGTGCCAATGATCCTGATCAGCGGCAGCGTGAAGACCTACGACCACGGCAACCGCGCCGATGCATTTCTGCCGAAGGGGACGTCGACCCCGGGGGAGATGCTGGAGAGGATTCGGGTGATGATCGCGCGCAAGCGCGGTCCGAAAAAGTCCTATCGCCCGGTTTATGGAGCGCCGGATGGCGCTGTGTTCGATCCGGTCGCGCACGCCATCGCATCCTGAATTGGGGCGAGGATTCGTCGAGGATCCATTTCCTGACGACCGGTAGCCGAGGTTCGCGGGCTCCGCGTGGTCAGGGAAGGCCGGCATCCATTTACAATCGCTCACGTGGATGCGATGATTCGCGCCGAGCACCTCGGCAAAGTCTACCGATCGGGAAGGCTTGAAGTTCCTGCGCTGCGCGACGCGACCTTTGCGATCGAAGCCGGGGAGTTTGTGAGCATCGTCGGGCCCTCGGGCAGCGGCAAGTCGACGCTGTTCTACCTGCTGGGCGGGCTGACGCGCGCCACTTCGGGGCGGGTAATCATCGGCGGCGTGGATTTTTCGACGCTGGGCGACGCGGAGCGCACACGCATGCGGCGGGCGCGGATCGGCTTTATCTTTCAGAAATTCAATCTGCTGCCTACGCTCACCGCGCGCGCCAATATCGAGATCGCCTATGAGATTGCCGGGCACAGCGAGCCTCTGAACGCGGAGTTTTTGTCGCAGCTCACCGGGTTGCTGAACATCGGGGGCCGGCTCGATCATCGTCCTTCGGAGTTGTCGGGCGGGGAACAGCAGCGGGTGGCGATTGCGCGGGCGTTGATCGCGCGGCCAGCGATCGTTTTGGCCGATGAGCCAACAGGAAATCTGGACACGGAAAACTCGGACGCAGTGCTGGAAATGCTGCGGCGATCCAACAAGGAATTCCATCAAACGGTGCTGATGATCACGCACAACCCGGAGGCTGCGGCGATTGCCGACCGCATCATTCACATGCGCGACGGGCAGATTCGCGGGATCGAAGCGGGTAAGGGCTCATTAGGCCCGCACAGCTGGTAGGACCACTGTCCCCGGCATCGTTCCACGTCGTTTCCTGACAAGTTCGTGACAAACAGCTACCACCTTCGTCCGATAATTATTGACGACGCGTGCAGGTGATATCGAGTTAGACTTAAAGAGGGCTTGTACGGTCAAAACCCAGGAAAAATGGGAACAACACTCAATCCACACGCTGAGGCCGGCGAAGGCGCAAAACACGGGTCGAACGGTTCGAACGGATCGAATGGTTCGAATGGATCGAACGGTTCGCCGGCCAACATCCAGGATCTGCCGACTGAGAAGGCTAACGATGCCACTCGTGGTCTCGACACGCGCTCGGCGGCAGAAATCGCCCGTACCATCAACCAGGAAGATCAAAAGGTTGCGGCAGCGGTTAAGAAGGCGATTCCGGAGATCGCGCAGGTCATCGACATGGTGGCGCACAGCCTGCGCGAGGGCGGACGCCTGATTTATATCGGCGCTGGCTCGAGCGGCCGGCTCGCGGCGCTCGATGCGTGCGAGATTCCCGCGTACTTCTCCACCAGCCCGCAGACCGTGCAGTACATCATGGCGGGAGGTCCGAAGGCGCTGGCTTCGCCGGTCGAGGTCAACGAGGATTCCGAAGAGCTGGGCAAGCGCGACATCGCGCGGCGCCGCCCCAGCCGCAAAGATGTCGTGATCGGCCTGTCGGCGAGCGGACGGACGCCGTATGTTGTGGCCGCGGTCGCCTACGCGCGGACGCTGGGCGCGAAGACGGCGTGCATTACCTGCAATCCGAATACGCCTTTGGGCCAGGCGGCGGAAACCGCCATCGTGGCCGAGGTTGGGCCGGAAGTCATCTCCGGATCGACGCGCCTGAAGGCGGCCACGGCGCAGAAGATGATCACCAATATGATCACCACGGGGGCCATGACCCGGCTGGGCTATGTGTACGAGAACCTGATGGTGAACGTGCACATGCACAACTCCAAGCTGATCGAGCGCGGCATCGGCATCCTGATGCACGCCTGCGGAGTCGAGCGCGACAAGGCTGTGGAAGTGATCAAGTCGGCCGGACGCAGCGTGCCCGTGGCTCTGGTGATGCTGAAAGCCGGCGTCGACAAGCCTGAAGCGGTGCGGCGACTGGCGCGCGCCGAAGGCAATGTCCGCCGGGCGATTGAAGACTCCGTCATGGAGATCTGAGTCGGTTCTCAGCACCGATTCCGGCGCGTTGCTCCCACGAAAGAGTCAGGCTTTCTGCACAACCCTCCCGATATACTCACGGCAGCGCTGTCGCGATTCGCCTGAGCTCGTTTCGACGTTGCCGGGCGTGCGTTGGCGCAGAGGACTCGCTGCTTTGCTTGCGTCTCTGCGATTCATCTGGAATGCGACCAGCGGCCATCGCCTGCGGCCCTGGCGCAGCGAATATCTCAAGTGGCGGATCGAAACCTACTCCGGCATGCACGCCGAGGAGCTGACGCCGCGCGACGTCATGGGGTTTGTGTGGCGCGAAAAGTGGAATCTGCTGCGCTTCCTGCACTGGACGGATCGCATGGAGGGGTGGAAAAGACAGGCGAACGGAAACAGGGAATAGGCAAGAGCGAACGGGCAGCAGGAGCTTGCGGGAGAAGTATGCACGACGGAACGTCAAGCCGGAGCGTAGGGCGGAGCACCCGGCGAGAGTTTCTGAAGGGCGCGGCAGCGGTAGCGGCCAGCGGCTTGTCGGCAGCATTGCCGCTGGGATGCGGCGGCGCGAAGGCGAAACCCAACGCCCGCGCGACCGCGCCGACGCTCTCCCAGGTGAACGGGCCTCGCTCGCTGCGGGCGCACGCGGCGGCTCATGGCATGCTGGTGGGCTGCGCGGTGAATCCCGACAGGCTGGATGGGGACGCGGACTACGCGCGTACCGTCGCCGAGCAGTCCAGCATTCTCGTTCCGGAAAACGCGATGAAGTGGGCGGCGCTGCGGCCCTCTCCGCAGCAGTTCGATTTTCGCAAGGCCGACGACGTGGTTGTCTTTGCGCTCTCGCACGATCAGAAGGTGCGCGGGCACAATTTGTGCTGGCATAACGCGCTTCCCGGGTGGTTCGCGGGCACCGTGACCCGGGGCAACGCCGCGCAGTTCCTCACGCAACATATTCAGACGGTGGCGGGGCGCTACGCCGGGAAGCTGCATTCGTGGGACGTGGTGAACGAAGCCGTCGACGTGAAGAGCGGCCGGCCCGACGGCCTGCGCGACTCACCGTGGCTTGAGTTGATTGGGCCCGGCTATCTCGAACTGGCTTTTCGCGCGGCGCGCCAGGCGGACCCATCGGCGCTGCTGACCTACAACGACTACGGCATCGAG
>JBEKIN010000224.1:0-7620 GCA_050011735.1 Acidobacteriaceae bacterium
GAACGGCCCCCGAATCGTCTCGTCGAAATCGTTGATGTCGAACAGCAGCCGCCCGTCCGGCGCAGCAAACGCGCCCAGGTTCCGCACATGCGCGTCGCCGCAAATCTGGTTCACGATGCTCGTGTGCGGCAGCAGCGCCAGATCCGCCGCCATCACCGGCACCGCTCCCCGAAAGAACCCAAACGGCGACGCCAGCATCCGCTGGTACTTCAGCGTCACCAGTTGCGGCACCCGCCCCCGCATCGACTCCTCGACCAGCACGATCGGATCGTGCTGTCGCAGCGAAGCGTCCCACCGCGCGTGATCCTGCCGCGGCACCTGTTTGCGGCGAGCCCGCCCTAGCGCCCGCCTCTCCTGCGATGTCGGAATATGCGCCATTATCGTTCAGATGCGAAGCTATAACGTCCGGCTCGCGATTACAAATGCGCTGCCTCGCCCCAAGCCTCGCATTCCCGCTCCAGCGTCGCCGCGTCAGCACACCACCGTCAAAACCACGTCTTCCGCTTGTACTCGACGTATGCTTCCCCGAACTTCTCGTGCAGCACCTGCTCCTCTTTCCGGCTCCTGAAAATCTGCAGAGGAAGCAGGACCACAAAGAACAGCAGCAGCCACGGTCGCTGCGCCCAAATCATGAAGCCGGCAATCGTCAGCCCGCCAAATACATAAATCGGGTTGCGGATGCGGGAATAAATTCCCCTGGTCACCAGCGTCGTCGCCTTCGCCTGCACGCTGAAGGCGTTTCCCAACTGCACGCGCGCCGCCGCAAACAGCAAGAATGCCGGAATGGCGATGGCCGCACCCACGATGCGCCATGTGGTCCACGGAAGATCCCGCGAGACCCACACAAACAGCGCCAGGGCAAGCGTCACCGCCGCCAGAGTCGCGATGTTCGTCCGCAAAAGGCCTCCTCAATCACGGCGATCATCGCATATTCTATGCTGCCGGGCGAGAACCCGCCCGCCCCGTCAACGCCCGCGCCCCTCACGGCTCCAGATCGAACGCCGGCCGCGTGCTCGCATCCATATAGAAGGGCACCGACGTATGCTCGTGCACAATCCACCATGCCTCGCCTTTGCGCTCCAGACACAGCGTCAACCGCATCCAGAAGTCCACGTCGCGATCCGCGCCCTTCTTCCGCCCCTTCATCCGCATATAGCCGTGCGCAAACGCTGTATCCCCGGCAATCGTCACCTCAAAACCCCGCGGCTCGATCGTGATCGGCCCCTCCCATGTTTCGAGCCACGCCTGCGTCTCCGCAGGGTCGATCCCGTGATGAGCCAGCGGCGGCGCCAGATTGTAGATCGCAGCATCCGTCGCCTAAGGCGCGGCAATCGCCCGCGCGTTTTTCTCGTAACGAGCCTTCGCCATCCCGGCGATCAGCTCCAGAACCGCAGCCTTATCGCGATGCGCCGTGTCGATCAATGCCGCTGTTGCTGACATGTCGTCTCCTCCTGGCGTATTGCCTGCGTTGCGTCCCGGTTTCCGCATTCGTCTTGCAGCCCGAACGGCCGAACAGCAGCTCGATATATCGCCGCAGGTGATCGATACTCGTAGCGGCCACTTCGGGCCCGCCCTTTGCTTTCGCCAAAATGAACGATCCCTGAATCACCGCCTGCGTGTAGAGCGCCAAACTCCGCGGTGTCCAGTCGCTCGTCACGCCATACAGCCGCATCGCCTCCGCAATATCCGGTTCCAGCGTGGCCGCATGTCTGCTGATGCTCTCGTCGCACGCCGCCCGCAGCGGCGGATGCGTCTCGTAAATCTCCTGCACCATCGTCCCCACCAGGCAGGTGAACTCCGACAGCTCGCCCTCGAGCAGCGACTTGCGAAAATCGACATAAGCCACCAGCCGGTCCACCGGATCCTTGATCGACTGGTACGCCGCCGTCGAAAATAGCTCGCCCGTCGCCGCGTTCCAGTGCTCCACCGCCGTCAGCGCCAGGGCTTCCTTGCTGGTGAAATGGTGGAAGAAGCTCCCCTTGGTCAAACCCGCCGCCTCGCAGATGTCCTCCACCCGCGTAGCCGTATATCCTTTGGCGCGAATCACATACACGGCCGCCTCGAGCAGTTTCTTTTTCGATTCGTGTTGGGTTTCTGTCGTCTCCACCCACATACCAACCAGTTGGTATGCACTTTATTCAGCCCCTCAGACCCCTGTCAAGCCACTCCAGCCTTCAAAAACAATATTTTCTTCAGAAAATTCCGAAAGCCCCAGCGCGTCTTATGCCCGCACCCGCCGCGCTCCAATCTCCCCGCTCACCCGCTCCAGCGTCTCCGCCTTCATCGCCGGCATTCCGCCCGCCTGCGACGCCACCCACGCGCCCCACTGATTTCCCGCCTCGTTCAGCACCGCCAGCCGCGCGCCCTCCAGATAGTAGTGCGTCAGCGCCGCCGTGAACGCATCGCCCGCGCCCACCGTGTCTTGCACCCGCGCCGCCAGTCCATGATGCCGATCGTGCCCCTTGCGCGTCACCAGCAAACTGCCCCGCGCCCCCATCGTGATGCACACCATCTCCACCGGATACCGTTCCAGCAGCCGCTGCGCCCCGCTCAGCAGCGCGTCGTCATCCTGCACCTTCGTCGGGTAAGGATCCGCCCCCGTCCCCATCAGCACGTGCCGCAGTTCTCCCGCGTTCAATTTCAGAATCGTCGCCCGCCCCAGCGAATCCCGCAGCACCTCGCCCGACCAGAACGGCGCCCGCAGGTTCACGTCGAAAACCCGCACGCACTCCCGCCGCGTCTCATCCAGAAACGCCCGAATCGTTCCCTGCGATACCTCCGCCCTCTGTGCCAGCGTCCCGAAACACACCGCATCCGCCGTGCGCGCCAGCTCCCTCCACTCCGGAGTTAGCGTCAGCCGGTCCCACGCCGCCGGCGCGTGGATCGTATACTCCGGCTCGCCGTCCCTGAACACAACTGTAACCGTCCCTGTTGCATATTCTGTGTCGCATTGCAGGAACCCGCTCTCCGCCGGCAGTGCCTCCAGCGCATCCAGCGCCTGGGTCCCCGGCGCATCGGCCCCCACCCGGCTCGCCACCACCGCCCGATCACCCAGCCGGCCCGCCATCACCGCAAAATTCGCCGGGGCTCCCCCCAGCCGGGCCCCCTCCGGCAGCAGATCCCACAACAGCTCGCCCAGTCCCACCACCACGCGCTGCTCGGTCTTCTCTTCGGTCATGGCGTTTCCGCAACCTTCTTTACTGAGCAGCCGTGCACACGGGATGCATCTGCGCTTCTTCGCCTTCCGTCACAGCGGCGCGCTCCAGCAACTTTTCCATCTTGAGATAAATGGCGTTTGTCCAGCCAAAGCCCACCACGTTCTGCCGATAGCCGACCGCCACCTGCGCCTCTGACGATCCCGTCATCACATTGAACTTCTCGCGGATCGTATGCTCGCAGGCAAAATTATCGCGCACCGTCGTCATGAATCTTTGCGAAACCTGCACCGCATCCCTTAAATCTCCCGCTTCTTTCATCCCATCAACAGCCAGCCACGTTGCCGGCGCCCATCCGTACGGCAAATCCCACTGCACCCCCGAATCGTACATGCTCATCGTCAACCCGCCCGGCTTTTCGAACAGCCGCAGATTCCCCTCCACCTTCCGGGCCTGCTCCGCGCTCGCCGCGCCCGCCCACAACGGATAAAACGTCGTCAGGTAGTCGTAGCTCGACTGCTTCCCCCCCACAAAGTCGTAGTCGAAATACATCCCCTTGTCCGCATTCCACAAATACCGGTCCATCGCCGCCTGCCGCGCCCGAGCCTCCGCGTCCCACTGTTTCGCCTCCTGCGCCTTTCCCAGTTGCTCCGCCATCCACGCCAGGTCCCGCTCATATTTGTAGAGCAGAGAATTGAGGCACACCGGCGCGTAGTGATGCGTCGACCCGCTGAACGCCCCGAACCGGAACGTCGTATCGAACCCAGACTCCCGCATCGCCCGGTCGCCCTCGTAGAAATCCCGCGTCAGCCAGTAAATCCCCACATGCGCCCGCGCGCACACCGCCGACGCAACCGGATCGCAGCTCGCCGCCGCCAGTTTCTCCCGATCCGCCGGCCCCGGCATCGACGGCCCTTCCACCAGATCATTCGTCTGCGCCTCCTTATGCTCCAGCAGCCAGCGAATCACATCGGCATAGTAGGTGCTGTTGTCTTCCATCTCCGGCACTGGCCCCTCGCCGTAGTCGTAGTACCGCGCCAAACCCGTGTCGCCCGCGCGATGCTCCTCGCTCATCCACAGCGCGTGATCGCGCACCGCGTACCCATACGCCCGTTCCAGCCACGCCTGCGCCTGCTGCTTCCGCCCCGCCGCGATCTCCGCCGCCCAAACCTCCCGAATCTCCGACGACAAAAACGGCGGCTGCGATCGCGTCAGATAGTACGTCCGATTCGCATTCAGCAATCCCCCATAATGCTCAATCTCGAAGAAGAAGTTCTCCACCATCCCTCGCGCCAGCTCCACATACCCGCTCTTCGCGGGGTCCTCATCGTCACTCGCTGGGGTGGTCAGCAGCCCCAGCACAATGAAGTAGCTGTCCCATCCATACATCTCATTGAACCGCCCGCCCGGCACTACATAAGGATTTGGCAAGTACAACAGTCCTGGCGCCGGCACCACCACGTCCTGTCCCAGCCGCTCGATCTTCGTCGCCAGCCGCTCCACGCGCACGCCGCACTTCTTGCCGAGCGCCTCCACCTCCGGCGGCTCCGCAAAATCCTGCGGCAGATACAGCACCGGCTCCGTCTTCACCTTCGGATCCCGCAGGGTCGCGCAGTCCAGCATCGATCGCCGCAGCGTCGTCCACGCATCGTGGATGTAAGCGTCGATCGAAGGCGTAGCCTCCGGCGCGTGCCCCGCCGTCGCCGGCCGGCTGCTCTTGGGCGGCAGAGGCTGCTGCGCCCCCGCCGCTGTCCCCAGAACACACAGCACCGCCGCGATCCCCGTGCCCCACCGTCCCCATCCCCGCGTCCAGCCGCGCCCGTTTCCCCGCGTAATCGCCTCCGTCACCCGCCCATGCAGGATAAACCTCGCCTCCGCGCGAGCGAATGCAACCCCGCGCCCCGAAACCGGCTCCACTCCACAAGGACCAAAACTCCGTCCAATATTCGTGAGAAGGTGGAGAGAGTGAGCACCCCCGTCAACCCGTCAACTCCGGCACTTCCGCGCCGTCATCGCACCCTCCTGCTCGCTCTCCTCTGGATCGTCTCCGTCCTCGCCATCCTCTTCATCGCGGCCGTCATCGCCGCCAACATCTTCCTGCATCGCGCCGGCCCCGCGCTCAAAGCCAAAGTCGTCGAAACCCTCAGCACCCGCTTTGACAGCCGCGTCGAGCTCGACCAGTTTCACGCCGCCTTCTTTCGCGGCTTCCAGGTCTCCGGCTCCGGCCTCAAGCTCTATCCCAATCACCTCGACATGACCGATCCCCTCATCCAGGTCGACCGCTTCTCCTTCCGCGTCTACGACTGGCGCCAGCTTCTCCACACGCCTCTGGTCATCGACCGCGTCCAGGTCTCCGGCCTCAACATCCATCTCCCGCCCAAATCCCAGCGCTCCGGCATGCCGCACCTCGACCAGAACCAGAAGTCTGACGTCGACCAGTCCCAAAAGCCCGGCGAAGACCTCAGCCACAGCGGCATCAAAATCTTCGTCGGCGAAATCGACGTCGACCGCGCCGACCTCATCATCGAAAACGGCAAGCCCGGCAAAGTCCCCCTCAATTTCATCATCGATAAGGTCCAGCTTCATTCCGTCGCCGCCGGCCAGCCCATGCGCTTCCACGCCGTCCTCGCCAATCCTCGCCCCGTCGGCAACATCGACTCCACCGGTGACTTCGGCCCCTTCAACGCCCACAGTCCCGGCGACACTCCCGTCGACGGACGCTACACCTTCCGCGACGCCGACCTCGGCACCATCAAAGGCATCGGCGGCATCCTCTCCTCCGACGGCAGCTACCAGGGCCAACTCAACCGCATCGTCGTCGACGGCGCCACCACTACGCCTGACTTCCGCCTCGACATCGCCAAACGCCCCATGGCCCTCAACACCACCTTCCACGCCATCGTTGACGGCACCAATGGCGATACCTACCTCCAGCCCGTCGACGCGTGGCTCCAGCACACGCACATCGTGGCTCGCGGCGAAGTCGTCCACACCGCCGGCGTTTCCGGCCGCGACATCCGCCTCGACGTCACCGTCGATCCCGGCCTCATCGAGGACGTTCTCCGTCTCTCCGTCAAAGCCGAGCCGCCCCTCATGACCGGCCAGATGCAGATGCATACCAAATTCGACCTGCCCCCAGGTCCCGCCGCCGTCACTGACCGCCTTCGCCTCGACGGCGCCTTCGCTCTCACCGGCGCCCATTTCACCAGCGAAAACATTATCAGCAAGATTGACGAGCTCAGTCTCCGCGGCCAGGGCAAAGCCGCCCAGGCCAACCAGGAAGGCGCAGACAGAAAGAAAACCGTCGCCCAAAACGCCTCAGCACAAAACGGCTCACCGCAAAACGGCCCGGCACAGAATGGTGCCCCGCAAACCACCACCCCTCAGACCAGCCCCCAGCCGAGCAGCCCCGCCAACCCGCCCCCGGCCACCTCGTCCGCCGCCGACATCGCCGCCGACATGCGCGGCACCTTCACCTTCGGCTCCGGCAAACTCGCCATCCCCGCGCTCAACTTCCGCGTTCCCGGCGTCGAAGTCGCCCTCCAGGGCGCCTACACCCTCCAGGGCCAGACCCTCGACTTCAGCGGCACCGCCCGCCTCGACGCCCACGTCTCCGAGATGGTCACCGGCTGGAAATCCATCCTCCTCAAGCCCGTCGATCCCTTCTTCGCCAAAGATGGCGCCGGCACCCAGGTCCCCATCCGCATCACCGGCACCAGCGCCCACCCCGACATCGGCCTCAACTTCAAACACTAGCGACCCGCTCCCAGCTCCCAGCTATACACTCATCTCAGCATGCCCCCCGCTCCCAAAGCGCACACGGACGATCCCGAGCGCCTCGTCTCCGCGGCCCGCGCCGAAGACGAAAATTCCTTCGAGCTCAAGCTCCGCCCTCGCCGCCTCCAGGAATTCATCGGCCAGACCAAAGCCAAAGAGCAACTTGCTATCGCCCTCGAAGCCGCAAAGTCCCGCGGCGACGCCCTCGACCACGTCCTGCTCTCCGGTCCCCCCGGCCTCGGCAAAACCACCCTCGCCACCATCATCGCCAACGAGCTCGACGTCGGCTTCCAGCAAACCTCCGGCCCCGCCCTCCAGATCCAGGGCGACCTCACCGCCATCCTCACCAACCTCCGCGAACGCCAGGTCCTCTT
Organism: Acidobacteriaceae bacterium; assembly: GCA_050011735.1. Taxonomy (GTDB): domain Bacteria; phylum Acidobacteriota; class Terriglobia; order Terriglobales; family Acidobacteriaceae; genus Palsa-343. The sequence continues at coordinate 7,307 of JBEKIN010000224.1, forward strand.
CCTCGACGAGATCCACCGCCTCCAGCCCGTCCTCGAAGAAAAACTCTACACCGCCCTCGAGGACTACAAGCTCGACATCATCATCGGTCAGGGCCCCGCCGCCCGCACCCACGTCATGGAGATCCGCCCCTTCACCTTCGTCGCCGCCACCACCCGCCCCGGCCTGCTCTCCTCGCCTCTCCGCTCCCGCTTCGGCATCCTCCTCCGCCTCGAGTTTTACACCGACGACGACCTCCGCTTCATCGTCTCCCGCTCCGCCGAAGTGATGAGTATTGAAATCGACCAGGACGGCGCCGCCGAGATCGCCATGCGCT
>JBEKIN010000225.1:0-7616 GCA_050011735.1 Acidobacteriaceae bacterium
AACCCGCTCCACCGAAAGCCCCGCCACATCCTCCGGCTTCACCGGCCCCGCAATCGCAAAGTACAAATAACGAAAATTCGACTCCGGCAGATGCAGCACCGTGCTCCGGCCCAGCTTCTGCCCGCTCAGGTCGAAGATCGTGAACATCCCGAGCTCCGTCCCCTCCCGGCCTCCCTCCGTGTGGCTCCCCGTCACCGCTACCGTGGCAATAAAATTCTTCGCCGTGACGTCCAGCTCCACATCGCTGTAGCGCCCCTCCGGCATCGTCGCCTCAAAGGTCGTCTGCGCATGGCGTTTGCCCAGATTCAGCGGCGCAATCTCCCGCTGCTTCTGTTCCACCGGCGCAGCCTCGCGAATCACGAACGGCGTCTCAGTTGTCCCGCGATACAGCCGCACATCCGTCAGCCCCGGCGCCGCGTGCGCAAAGATTCCCGCATCCAGCACCGCGCACGTCTGCCCCGCTCGCGATCCCAGCCCCGCGACCGGTCGCTCGTACCGGAAATACCGCATCTCCGGCGTAGCCGCCGCAAGCGCCAGCAGCACCACCATGGGCCTGAGGTTCATGTCGTCTTGTTTTCCGCCTTGCGCAGATTCAGCCAGTCCCGCTGATACACGAAGCTCACTCCGAGCAGCAGCGCGCCCAATCCCAGGAAGCTTAGAATCCGGTATCCCTGGCTCAGCTCGCTCACATCGACGGTGAAAACCTTCCCGATCGCCACCGCCAGCAGCACCAGCGCCTGCCAGCGCAGAAACGCCGCCCTCCGCCAGAACCCCAGCGTCAGCAGCGTCGCCCCAAACAGCATGAAGAACGCCGAGTAGGTGAACTGCGCGTACATCCGGTAATCGTGGACCAGGTTCCAGTCTCCGCTATAACGCAGGAACCACCAGTACGCATGAATCTCCCAACCCACCGCCAGCAGGATGAGCACATTCACCGCCAGCCCCGCCGCGATCGCGATCACCGGCCACGCCAGCACCGCGAAATGATCCCGCTCCAGCGCCGGCGCCTTCACCGCCAGCCACGCCACCAGCGCGCAAATCGCAATCGCAAACAAATACGTCCCAAACCGCTCGTTGAAAATCGGCGTCGTCGATGCCGTCGGGTTCACCATCACCAGCGCGATCAGCCCCAGCGCCAGGCACAGCACCGCCAGCACGCGCAGCAGCCTCGACCCCGCCCGCCGCGCCAGCCACACCAGCGCGCCGCCTTCCGCCAGCCACCCGATCGTCAGCCAGCGCCCCTGCGTCTTGAGCGGGATCGCAATCGTCAGAAAAACCACCGCAATCGTCAGGTGCAGCGTCGACGTGGCGCCGGCGCTCCCATGAATCGCCCCGCGCGCCGGGAATCGCAACAGCAATAAATAAAACGCCGCGAACGCTACGGCCACCCAGGGCGTCGCATCGCCACTGCCAGCACCCTCCAGCATCAGGTAGAACCCAAGGAACCCGAGCGCTGCGTTCGCCAGCGGCACCACTGCCAGCGCCAGTCCGTCCCAGCCCGCATGCGGATCCCCGCCCTCCGCGCGCAGCCGCACCAGCCGCGGCGCCCACGCAAAAATCAGGAAGAACACCGCCAGGAAAAACGCCGTCATCCCAAACTCGCTCGCGTCGTAGTACTGCAGTGACCACTCCGCGAAGAAGAACACCGTCCCCGCAAACGCCGCGCACAGCAGCCGAGACCACGGCTTCAGCGCCACCAGCAACAGCACCGTCGCATCCAGCAGCAGCAGATACGTAAACAGCGCAACCTCGTGATTCTCGCCCGTTGAAAGCAGCAGCGGCGTGCTGAAGCCGCCCACAATCGCGTACAGCGCCAGCAGCTCCGCGTCCTGTCTCCACGCCAAAAACCCGTTGAAGGCCGTCACCGCGATCATCGCCGCGAACGCCACCGTCGAATCGACCAGCTGGTACAGCGAAAACGCCGCCCACAGCGACAAATACAAAACGCCGCTGCCCACCGCCTTCAGCGAATACGAAAATGCGGCGTAACCGCGCGTCCTGAAGCGCTCCGACCACGCGATCAGCCCCGCGCCCGCGACCAGCCCAATCAGCACCCGCCCCAGCGGCCCAATCCAGTGGTTGTCGATGGCCAGCTTCAGGAACCACGCCGCCGCGATCAGCACCGCCAGAATGCCGATGCGGTTGAACCACTGCGACCCGATGCGGCTCTCGAGCGACTGCTCCTCGGGCGCAGAAGCACTCGCCGCAACCGCCGCCAACTGAGGAGCCTCGGGAGCAGCCTGCGCCGGAACCGGAGTCTGCGCCGGGCCCACACCAGTCTGTACAGCCACCGGTACGCTTGTCGGCTCGACGACAGGTGGGGGAGCTGGTCGTGTTGCTGGCTCCTCCCGCAGCGCGATTCCCTGATCCGCGAGCGTCTGCTCCAGCCGCCACACCCGCGCGCGCAGCGCCGCCATCTGCTCCTCAAAACTCCTCGGATCCATTGCCGCCCACTTTACACCGCCCGCCACCGCGATTCCAGAAACACTTGCGTCGCAGCCGCACCGGCACGGCTCACCCAAAAACCCCGCGCAAAACAAAAAAGGAGCCGCACCCGGCGCGGCTCCTACGAAAAAATACTTGTAATCAGTAGAGAATCTTCAATCCGAACTGCAGGATTCTCGGTTCGAAAGTGCTCGAAACCTGTCCGCCGCTGCTCGGCACCCCGCCATTGATCGCCGACAGCCCCGGCGTGGCCCCGACGCCCAGCGTTGACGTCGTCGTCCCCTGCGTCCCGCTGATCGTGTTCGGCAGATACAGGTTCGTATGGTTGAACACGTTGTACGCTTCCGCGCGGAACTCGATCTTCAGCGACTCAATCGGCGTGTTGAATCGCTTGTTGACATCGAGATCCGTCTCGTAGAACGCCGGCGTCCTTCCCGGATTCCGCGACGCGCTCCCGAACGGGCTCAGCGCATTGCCCCCGGCGTCCTTCACCGGCGGCAGCACAAACGCCGCGTAGTTGATGTAGTTCACGTACCCGGTATTCGCCGCGCGCGAGCTCCGTCCCTGCGTCACTTTCTGCCCCGGCACCACGTCTGGCCGGTACTCGTTGGCTCCGCGGTACGTCGCCGAAATCTGCTGCGACACCTGCTGCGCGCTGTTCGGCGTGTAGGTCAGGTTAAACGGCGTGCCGCCCTGCGCCGTGTTGATAGCGCTCACCTGCCATCCGCCCAGCAGCGCGTCCTCCGCGCCGTTCGCGCTCGCCAGGTACTGCCGGCCGCGCCCAAACGGCATCTCGTAGACCAGGGTGGTCACGTTCAACAGCGGCAGGTTGTAATCCGACTGCGCGTAATCCCCCCGCAGGTTGTAGGCATTCTGCGGCGACGGCGTATTCCCCTCGAGCGATGCCGAAGCGTTGTCCAGCGAGTGCTCCCACGTGAACGAGTTCAGCAGCGTCAGCCCCGCTACTGCGCGCTGTTCGTACCGGACTTCCAGCGCGTTGTAATTCGAGAAGAACTCGTTGTACGCCTCGGTAATATCGCTCGGCCACGCGCTGAAGGGCCGCGCAAATCCGTTGGCCGGATTCTTCTGGTTCCCGTTCATGAATCCCTGCAAATGCAGCCCGTGGTTGCCCACGTATGCAATATCCAGCACAGAGTTTTTCGCCAGCTGCTGCTGCACGCTCAGGAAGTAGTTCTCCACGTAGCTGTCGGGCGTGTTCTTCGGCACCCACGTGATGTTGTCGGTCGCCGGATTGAACGCCGTCACCAGTCCCGATGGAAACCCCTGGCTGGCTGTCGCAAAGCAGCTCGGCGTCGTGGTGCCCGTCGCGATAATCTGCGCCGGCAGCGGCGAACTGCACTGATTCGTCGTTGTCGGCTTGATCTGCGTCACCACCGCAAACTGAGCCTGCGGAGCGTTGATCCCCAAAATGTCGCCCGATCCGGCGCGTGTGTAATGCACGTATCCCGTCCCGAACCCCGCGCGAATGGCGGTCTTCGTCCAGGGCGCGTACGCGAGCCCAACCCGCGGCATGAAATCCGTCAGGTCGGGATTCATCAGCGTCTTCCCGTACACGCCGCCCGCAGTCACCGGCGTGATGCCGTCGCCCGCTGCCGTCACGCTCGGGTTAATGGTCAGCACCGTCTGCGAAACCGGATCCCAGTTTGAAATGTTGTTCTTCCATTCCGAATACGGCGATCCGTATTCCCAGCGCAGCCCCAGGTTCATCGTCAGCTTCGGCGTCACCTTCCAGTCGTCCTGCGCGTAGGCGTCGTCCAGCGTCTGCCGCAGATGCACCACAAAGTAGTTGGCCAGCTGATAGCTGCTCGTCGCCCCGAACAGAAAATCCGCCCAGTACGTGTCGGAAACTGGAGCCGTCGGCGCTGCCCCGCCACTCGCCGTCGTCGCGCAGTTCGCCGAAATCGCCGCATCGCACAGGCTGTAACCGCCGCCGTACGTCCACGATCCATACAGCGGGTTGTTGTCGTTCACCGCCATCCAGATGTGCTCGTACTCATACCCAAACTTCAGCGAGTGAGCACCCTTCACCCAGGTGAAGTTCACCTTGGGATCGAGCAACGCCGGATTCTGCCACTGCGGGTTGGTGCTCTGCCGCCCAAATCCGGTGAAGCCCGTAATCCCCTCTGAAGGCAATCCGCCCGCAACGATCAGGTTCGACGGCAACCCTGGAATCGAAAACGCATCGTCGCCGATCGACAGGTTGTACTTGCCCGCCTTCGTTCGCGAAATGCCCAGCCGCGCGTCCAGAATCTTGTTGGGTCCGAACAGATACGTATTCCCCAGCGCTGCCTGCTGGTCCAGAATGCGAATCGTTCCGTTCGTCTGCCCGTCCAGCGGCAGCGGAATCGTCACATGGTTCACACCCGTCTCTTTCCGGTCGCTGATGCGCAGGAACCACGAGCTGCTCGAGTTCTGCTGATAATCCACCCGCAGATCGCCCTTGTCGGACTTATCCGTGAACGGCGCTTCCACCGAGTAGTCATTCGAATTCAGCCCCGTCGTCGCCAGCCCCGACTGCGGCAGCGGAATCTTCTTGAAAGCGCTCACCACCGCGGCATTCAGCGGATCGAACGCCGTCGACGGAATCGCCGTTCCCGCCGCGTACGTCGTCCCCGTCACAGGATTCCTCACCGGAACCACCAGCAGCCCGTTCAGCTCGTTCTGCGTCGGCAGCGTCAGCACGCTCAGCGGCGTCAGCGTCTGCCGGAACCCCTCATAGTCCAGGAAGAAGAACAGCTTGTCCCGCATAATCGGACCGCCGAAATCCATCCCGTACTGATTCCGGTTGAACGCCGGCTCCTTGAAGGGCGTCACCTTGCCCGTGTTGCTCACGATATTCGGCTTGAAGAATCCCGCCGCATTCAGATCCGTGTTGCGCAGAAATTCGTACAGCGTCGCGTGAACCTGGTTCCCCCCGCTGCGCGATGCTACGTTGACCGTCGCTCCCGACGACCGCCCGTATTCGGCGCTCTCATTGTTGGTCACCACGTCAAACTGCGCCACCGAATCCGGCGCGATGGCGATAATCTGGTTATCGAACCCCTGGTTGCTCTCTCCGTACGCATTGTTGTCCATCCCGTCCAGCAGATAGTTATTGAACATGCTCCGCTGTCCGTTCACGTTGTATGCGCCCTCGCGCACCAGGCTGCTGATCGAGCTCGTTGTCGCCGCCGTCGGCGCCTGCCGCACCCCGGTCACCACCGCCAGCAGATCGGAAAAGTTGCGGCTCACCAGCGGCAGCGCCGCGCTCTCGTAGTTCGTGATGTTCTGCCCCCGCTGGCTCGAATCCGTCTCCAGCTGCAGCGCCACGTCGCTCACTTCCACCGTGGTCTGCGTCTGCCCCGGCGCCAGTTTCAGGTCGATGCGCTGCCGGTTTCCCACGGAAATCGTGATGTTCTCGGCCACCGCCTGCGCGAACCCCTTGGCCGTCGCCGAAACCGTATAAATGCCCGTGCGCAGGGAAGGGAATTCGTAGTCGCCGTCGCCGCTGGTCGTTACTCTTTCGACAATCCCCGTCGCCGTGTTGGTCACGCTCACCGCTGCTCCGGAAACGACCGCTCCGCTGGAGTCGCGGATCGTTCCCACCAGGCTGCCGTCCTCATATTGGGCGTGCGCGAACTGGATACCGATGAAGAACAGGCCTGCCAGAAAAATAGATAAGAACCCATATTGTCTCTTCATGCCCATGAAACTAAGGCACCCATGGCGAATGGCCCGTTAAAGCCCCGCAAATGGAGCGTGAATCCGTCACAATCAGTGTGTAAAATCGTCCCGACATGCATTCCGGGCCTTCCCCCACTCCCCGCCGCGTCCTCGCCGTCGATGACGACCCCGTCAGCCTCGCGGTCACGGCCGTGTTGCTGGAGGCGGAAGGCTGCGTCGTCCTGCGGGCCGCCAGCGGTACCCAGGCCGTCGACCTTGCCTCAACCAACCTGCTCGACTGCATCCTCGCCGACCTGCGCATGCCCGGGCTCGCCAGCACCGAGCTGGCCCGTTCCCTCCGCAAGGCCGCACCCAGGGCTCTGCTCCTGGCCATGAGCGCCACGCCTCCGCCCCAGCTCGACGGCTACGACGGCGTCCTCAAAAAGCCGCTTTCTCCTGACAGCCTCCGCGTCGCCCTGGGTCGGCGTCCTCCCTCGCCCTCCAACGGTTTCCCCGAGGAGGACCCCAAAGGCTCCGCCATCCTCGATCCCGAAATCTTCGAGCGCCTCCGCCGCGCCATCGATCCCGATGGCCTCGAGGAGGTCTTCTCCGTCTTTATCAACGACACCAGCGAGCGCATCGCCGTCATGCGCCGCGCCGATCCTGAAACCGTCCGCCGCGAAGCCCATACCGTCAAGGGTGGGGCCTCCATGGTGGGCGCTCTGCAGATCGCCCGCGCCGCCGCCGCCATCGAATCGGGTATTGACGATCCTGATGATCGGTCCCGCAAACTCGACGAGATGGAAGCCCATACCCGTTTCGCCACGATTATCCTCAGACAGAGGCTCAAAGCATGAACTCCCAAACCCGTTCGGCTCGTCCCGCTCCCCCGCGACCGGCGAAAACCGCCTCCCCGGCCATCCGCATCCTCCTCGCCGACGATCACCCCGTCATCCGCATCGGCGTCCGCAATATGCTCCAGAACGAGGGGGGCCTCGAAGTAGTCGGCGAATGCTCCGACGGCGATGAGGCCATCACCCAAACCCTCGAGCTGCTCCCCGACATTCTGCTCCTCGACGTCTACATGCCCCGCCTCCCCGGCATCGAGGCCATGCGCGCCATCATGAATGGCTCACCCTCCGTCAAAATCATCCTCCTCACCAGCACCATCAGCACCCAGCAGGTCATCGAGGCCCTCCAGATCGGCGCCCGCGGCATCGTTATTAAAGATGCTGTCGCCGAGCACGTCACCGCCGCCATCCGCGCCGTCTCCGGCGGCGATTACTGGATCGGAGGCCGTCGTGTCGTCAACCTGGTCGGCGCTCTGCACGACCTCATGCAGCAGGCCGCCGTCCCCGACCGCAAGACCTTCGGTCTCACCCCCCGCGAAATGGAAGTCGTCGGCTGCATCGTCGAGGGCTGCTCCAACCGCGATATCGCCAGGCAATTCGGCCTCAGCGAAGAAACCGTCAAGCGCCACCTGTCCAACATCTTCGACAAAACCGGCG
>JBEKIN010000226.1:0-7605 GCA_050011735.1 Acidobacteriaceae bacterium
TGTCGCCGCAACTCGGTGCAGCGCATCTCGGATCGCGTACGACAACTCCAGCGCCGCCTGCACCTGATCCTTCTGCGACTCGAGCGCCGCCGCCTTCCTCGCATCCGCTACCGCCATCTGCCGGTCGATCGCCTTCTCGCGCTCCTCGAGGTCCTTAATTCTCTTCTCAATCCCGGCCATGCTGTTCTGGATCCGCTGCTGCTCATCCGTCCCATCCGCTCCCGGCGCAGCCTCCCCCGAAGCGGCCTCAATCAGCGGTGCCTCCGCCTTCGCCGATTGAAAGGCAAACCCGCCAATCGCCGCGGCCTGCGCCACTGCCTGATCGCGATAAACAACGTCGTTTGGCTCGCCCGCCTTCTGCATCGGTTGGGTGACGGTTCGATAGAACTGAATCACTGCGCTCAAATGCGCGATGATCGCCTCATCCTGCCCCTCCAGCCCCGCAACCTGCAGCCCCGCATTTCCCTGCACTCCCGCATCTCCCGCCTGCTGGGAACGCGCAGCATCCGGCTGCCCCGCCACCGCCAGCGCGAGCAGTGTCGCGATCGTCACTCCCGCCCGCCCGCGCCTCGTCCTGCGCTCCGGCCGTGGCCCTCTGCAGAGCTGGCTCTGCGGCTTCGGCATGCGAACCATTCCACCTCACATCAGTAAATTCGGTCCGCCAGGTTCATCGGGACCCATTACTCATTGTGCAACAGGATCGATACCACCGGGGAAATGCCCGCCCACTCCCGCGAGTCGACGCTCGCTCCACGCCCGCTGCGCCCTCGATCTGGGCATATAATCTCTCCCCCAGGCAGCTTCCGAAAAAAAGATCTGGGATAATCTCTCCCCAGGCAGCTTCCGAAAAAAAGGATCTGGCATAATCTCTACCCAGGCAGCTTCCGAAAAAAAGGATCTGGCATAATCTCTACCCAGGCAGCTTCCGAAAAAAAAAGGCCGCGGCCAGGTTCACCCCATAGCAAGCAGATGACTCCTCGGCCATCCCGATGGTCAATATAATCTGATCCGTGCTTCGGTCCCAAAGTACCGTCGACCCGTGTCTTTTTGGAACAGCACCGTTTCGAGGAGGGCAATCACCATGCAGACCATTCCGTCCGGCCCCTCAGCGCGAAGTCGTCCCCCCGTCCTCTGTCTCCTGCTGTCCGCTCTCCTCGCGCAGCCGCCCGCTGCCGCCCAGTCTCCCCAGCCCACCACTCCAGGCCCCGCCACTTACAACCTCATCCCGTCCAACGACCGCCACCACGCCCCCGATTTCCTGCTCACCGATCTCGACGGCCAACCCCTCACCCTCTCCCAATATCGAGGCCGCGTCATCCTCCTCGACTTCTGGGCCGTCGACTGCGGCGGCTGCAAAATTGAAATCCCCTGGTACGTCGCCTTCGACAAAACGTATCGCGCCCACGGCCTCCAGCTCATCGGCATCGATATGTATGGAGAAAGTCCCGGCCTCGTCCGCCCCTTCATGGTGAAGGCAGGAATGCGCTACCCGGTCGCCATCGGCAACGATGCGCTCGGCGCGCAATACCACGTTGAATCGATGCCCCTCACCCTGCTCATCGACCGCGAAGGACGCATCGCCCTCTCCCACGCCGGCATCGTCGACCGCAATAAGTTTGAGGGAGCCCTCCAGCAGCTCCTGCGCTAGCCGCGGCAGCGCTCAGAATTCGATCCGTCCTCGGAACGCGATCATCCGCGGCGAGCTGTCACCGCCCAGCCCCACCCCCAGCAATCCGGTCGGCGGAGAAATCGTGCTGGTCACCGCGCCAAACCCAGTCTGCGTCGCCGGTTCTCCGGGAATGCCCGCCTGGTTGTCGCTGGGCAAAGCAAAGTTGGCGTGATTGAACGCATTGAACAGCTGCGCTTCAAAACGGAACACGACCCGCTCCGTAATCGGCGTCCTCTTCGTCAGATAAATCTCCGAATACGTGAAGCGTGGCCCACGGTACTGGTTGCGACCCGAGTCGCCAAACTGGCAGTTCGCCGCCGAATCGCCACCCGCACACGCGCCCGTCCCGGGATCGACCACCGAAGCAAACGCATCCGGATTCAGCCACTGCCGCGAGCCCGTCTCCGTCACCCCGGCAATCGCCGACTTGCGATACAGCGCAACGCCGCGCACACGATTGGCATATTGCGGCCCGCTCCCCTGAAAGATGCCGCTGTTGTTCGCTGAGTAGGGAGCGCTCACCACGCTGAACGGCAATCCGCTGTGCAGAAAAGCGGTCTCGGAATACTCCCACCCGCCAAATACGCGATCGAGCAGCGCGCCCCTCGAGCGGAACGGAATTGCATAAACGCCAAACGCGGACAGATTATGGCGTACGTCGTAATCGCAGTTGCCATATTCTCTGCGCAGATCGCCCGGCAGCGGCGACAAAATGCCGAGCGTAGAAAACGGCAGCAGCCCGCCATTCGAAACCTCATCCAGGCAATGGCTGTACGTGTAATTGCCGCGTACTGTCAGCCCCCGCCATCGTTGCGTCGCGCTGCTCTGGAGTCCGGTGTAATTGCTGCCCCCATCGGTCCGAAATTCGTTCACGCTCCCAAACCGTGAGTCGAGCGGCCGCCCGTAAGGGAACGGCGCGAAGCAGCCCTGGCAAACCGTCTGATACCCGTTCAGCTCCACTTGATACGGCTCATGCACCGCCCGCGTGCCAACGTAATCCACCCGCAGCGAGCCGCCCGCGCCCAGCGCCCGCTCCGCGCCCAAACTCCATTCCAGAAAATACGGCGTCTTCAGCGTGCCGCTCGGAAACGTATTCAGGTTCACCGCCAGCGGACAAGTCGCGCTCCCCGCAGCCGCACCAGCACACGGCGCGCCGCTTGAAACAAACTGCGCCCGAAACGCCGCATTCGCCTCCCCCGTCGCATCCACCGCGCTGCCCGGCTCTCCCGGCGCAACCCCCACTCCGCCCACCTGCCCATGGATCCCGCCCACAAAAACCGGCGCGTACGGCGGATTCGCCGCCTCGAGGTCCGCAATCTCCGCGGGAATAATGTCGTTGAACACGCCGCCGCCCGCGTGCAGAGCCAGCTTGTCCGACGCCTTGAACGCTACCGACGCGCGCGGCTGCCAGCTGATCAGCGGCGTCGCTGGAAACAGCTGCGCCACGTTCGTCAGCACCACCTGATCCAGCGGTTGATCGGCGTCATGCGGCATATCGAGAAACGACCCCGCCGGCCGCGCGAACAGCCTGTGCTGATTCACTGGATTCGTATTCCACGTCGCGCGCAGCCCCGCCATCAGCGTCCATCGCGCGCCGGCCTTCACCGTATCCATTCCATACAGGTCCAGATTGCCCAGCGCAATGCGTTCCTTCTGCGTCACCGGAAACTCCGCGGTCACGGTGGACGCCGCGCCATACGTGAACTGCGCAAGATCGGTGTACGTCACCAGCGGTACCACTCCTTCGCCCAGGTCGTAATCGCTGATGTCCAGCCGCCGCGAATTATCACCGAACTTGAACGTGCTCCCTCCACGCGTCCACACCAGGTTGTCGTTGATCTGCCACTGCGTCACCTTCCGCCCCTGCGTATACGTCTGGTCGTTCCCGCCCATCGTCGTGAAGGGCGCGGCCGAACTCCCGCCCGCCAGCACGATGGGGAACGTCTCCAGCACCTGCGCATAGTTGTTCGGCAGAAATAAACTCGAATACCAGCTCGCCCCAGGGTTGAACTGGTTCACCAGCGTCGACGAAAAAACGTGCGTGTACCCCGTCACCAGCGTCCGCTGAGGCTGCGGCGAATACGCATTGAAGATCGGATTGATGGGATCCGTGTATGCCGCCTGCAGCCCCGTGTCCTGCTGGAACCGGTACCACACGTTGTCCTTCGTGTTGATCGTGTGATCGATCTTCACCACGATCAGGTTCTCGCTGTCCCCATTGTTCATGGACTGCGTCCGAATATTCGCGCACCCGCTGCCGTTGAACAGGTTCGCCGCCGACTGCGTCCCCGGCAAAAGGTTGCCGTTCGCATCCAGAGGGCACGACAGCACCGGCGTCGGCGTTCCCGCAGTGCTCCGATAAAGCCCGAACATCTTCTCGTAGAACCCAACTTCCCCCGGCTCCGGCGGCAGCGTCGTCCCATTCGTCGCATCCGTCCCTCCCAGCAGCAATTGCCCCAGCACATACTGCTGATACGCCGGCGACGCCAGCGTCGTCCGCACCACCAGCGGCAGCGCAATCCGAATCCCCTCATAATGCCCAAAGAAAAAAAGCCTGTCCCTGCGAACCGGCCCGCCCACGCTGACCCCGAATTCATTCACCGTCGACCGCGGCTTCTGCGCGACATTTCCCGGCGTGTCGTTCGCGTGCAGAAAGTAGTTCGTGGCATTCAGCAGCGACCCATTCCATATCTCATACGCGTCGCCATGAAACTGATTCGACCCCGACTTCGTGAAGTAGTTCACCTGCGAAGCCCCATACCGCCCCTGATCCACCGCATACGAGTTGGTGTTCACCGTGGCTTCCTGCAGCGCGTCCAGCCCGATCACCAGATTCGTCGACAACCCGATATTCAGTCCCAGGAAAGGATCGTTCGAATCGAAGCCGTCGAGGATGTACCCATTCGACGTTGCCGGCAGCCCGTTGAACTCCACGTTCCCGTAGCCGCCCGCCGCCTTCGCGTCATTCGACGAGCCGGCAGTGTTCATCAGCGCGCCCTGCGCAAACTGTGCAACATAGGTCAGGTCCTGCCCGGCATTCGGCAGGCTGCTGATCGTCTTCGCCTCGATCGTCGTCGACGTATTGGGATTCTCCAGGCTCAGCAGCCCCGTCTGTGTCGTCACCTCGATCGACTGCGAAGTCGCCGCCGGATACAACCGGAAGTTCACCGTCATCGTCTGTCCTACCGCCACCCTGGCCGGTTGCGACCTGCCGGCAGCAAAGCTCTCCGCCTGCACCTCAATCCTGTATGTCCCCGGATTCACCTGCGCAAACAAATACCGCCCGTCGCCATCGCTCCGCCCCTCGCGCACCGCTCCCGTATTCACATCCGTCGCCCTCACCTGCGCCCCAGGGATCACCGCCCCCGTAGCATCGGCAACCGTGCCGGCCAGCGCGCTGCTGGTGCCGCTCTGCGCCCACCCCGCGCCTGAATGAACCGTAGTTAACAGCGCAAGACCCGCGAGGATCGTCACAGCTCGGATTCGCAGGCAAAAACGCATCTCGATCGATCCTCAAAATTAACGTGAGCCCAGCTCGGGAGCGACTTCCAGTAGGCGCGGTTTTAGGTGCGCCTAATAATTTAGGTTCGCCTAAATCAACAAAAGTGTCAAACTGTCTGAGAGAGCCCGCTCCATGCCCGCCCGCCGCAAACCCGCTGCCAGTTCCGAATCCGTCGACAACTACCTCAAGGCCATCCTCGCCCTCAGCGGCCCCGAAGAGCGCCGCGTGGCCAGCACCTCCCTTGCCGCCCGCCTCGGCGTCGCCCCCGCATCCGTCACCAACATGCTGCAGAAGCTCGCCGCTTCTCCGTCCTCCCTTGTCGAGTACGAACGCCACCGCGGCGTCCTGCTCTCACCCGCCGGCAGGCGCCGCGCCCTCGAGGTCCTCCGCCACCACCGCCTCATCGAAACCTTCCTCTACGAACTGCTCGATTACCCCATCGAAGAAGTCCACGCGGAAGCCGAGCGCCTCGAGCATTTCATCTCCGAGCGCTTCGAGGAGCGCATCGCCGCCAAACTCGGCCATCCCAAATTCGACCCCCACGGCCACTGCATCCCCGCCATGGACGGCAAAATGCCGAAGCAAAAATCCGTCTCCCTCACTGACGTCGAGCACGAAGGCGCCTTCGTCGTCGACAGCGTCTCCGACTGGGATGCCCCGCTCCTCAAGCGCCTCAAAGCCCGCGGCATCGCCCCCGGAGTCCGCCTCCGCACCCGCCGCCGCACCCCCGAAGACGGCTACGCCGTCTCCCTCGGCAACTCCTCCAGAATCCTCCATCTCTCCCCGGACGCCGCCGGCGCCATCCGGCTCTGCTCCGTTCATCACTGAGCGCTACCCTTCGATTTCCACACGGCTTCGAGAGTAAGCTCTGGGCGGGACTCCCTTTCGCCGTAGGGAGCATCGCAAAGCACGGGTTCCCATCCCTGGCGGCCAAACACAGATAGAAATCGAACTTGAAAGGAGCAACGATGAGAAGGATCGCTTCTTTGCTGGTCTCAGTTGCGACCATCACTGGCGTTGCAGTCTCGATGGCCCCTGCATCCGGCAATGCCGATGAGGCGGCCGCGCCGTACGTCACAGAAAAGCCCGCTGGATACCGTGACTGGAAGTGGATCGCGTCGGCCCATGAAGAGGGCAACCTCAACAGCCTGGGAGCTGTTTTGGGCAACGCCGTAGCCATCAAGGCCTACCGCGCCGGGACCATCCCCTTTCCCGACGGCGCCATCCTTGCCGCTTTGCACTACAAGGCCGTTTCGTCGGAGGAGAACGACAAGATCTTCGGCCAGAAGCAATCGATCGTCCCCGGCGCCCCCACCAACGTTCAGTTCATGGTCAAGGACTCAAAAAAGTACGCCGCGACCGGAGGCTGGGGCTTCGGTCATTTCAATGCAGATGGCAAACCTGTGGACGCGGCGTTCATGAAACCCTGCTTCGCCTGCCACGCGCAGTTCAAGGCCCACGACCTTGTCTTCACGCAGTACGCCCCTTGATGGGTCATTCCCGGATGGAGGCCTGTCAGTCGGCGGTAAGTCGCCTTATCGGACAAGTGCCGCCATCCGGCAGCTCCTCCGCTAGCCGACCATCCCGCTAAGTTTGTCATCCTGAGCGTAGGTCGCGGAGCGACCGCAGGGAAGGACCATGCGTTTCTCCCGCAGTGACCCGAGCCCGCCGAGCGCACCGCGAGCACAGCGGGTGCTGCGCAGCAGCACGGGGTAGAAGCCCCGGCTTTTAAGCCGGGGAAATCAGAGTGGCGCGAAGCGCCTTCCTTGGTTCGGTCGCCCCGCATGCCAGGTACCGGCATGCGACGGCGACCGAACCCCTCGCCTTCTCCCACGCCGGCCTCGTCGACCGCAATAAATTCTGAGGAAGCCATTCACCAGCTCCTGCGCTAGCCGACCATGGCCAAGTTCTCCCGTGTTTCAGCTTTCGTCTTGAAACCAGATCGTGGGCAAAGGCGGTGGAAAACCCGTCCTTCCGCTCCTCTTACATGGCTCCGGATCGCGTTTCTGCTGCACGATGCTGCATCTTGCATCAAAGTGCTGCAAACTGCTCCTGAAGTGTCATACTGGGAGAGGCCATGGCCACCCAGTTCAAAACCGGAACCTCAAAAAATCGGCTGTCAGTCTCGCTGACCGATTCAGAGCTGAATGAGCTACTCTCGCTCAAAGACCGGCACCATGTTTCGTTGGCGTGGCTCGGTCGGCAAGCAATCGTGGAATTCATAGCGAAGTACCGGGAAGAGCACATGCAACTACCGTTGAAGCTGACGATGCGGAGCCTCCATGACCGCTCCTAAGAATCTCACCGCCATAGACCTTTTTTGCGGCGCGGGTGGACTGTCTGAAGGATTCAGGCAAGCGGGTTTTCACGTGCTTGCGGGCCAGGACTTTGATTCAACAGCGGGGGCAACTTTTGTGGCAACGCATCACGAGGC
>JBEKIN010000227.1:0-7600 GCA_050011735.1 Acidobacteriaceae bacterium
GCACACCCGTGTCGCGCACCGCTGCCTGTACCGCCTCCGCCTGGTGCCCGACGATCACCAGAATGTCGTTGGGCGACACCACCTGCGCCGCGGCCGCAATCACGTGCTCCAGCAGCGGACGCCCGCCGATCTCGTGCAGCACCTTGGCGCGCTTCGATTTCAGCCGCGTGCCCTTGCCCGCGGCCATGATCACAATTCCCAGTCGCATTGGATTCTCGAAAACTCCCCCGGCGTGCGTAGCGGAGCCGCCGCAGCGCCCAACCTCGTCAGCGCCGCACCACCATTCTCTCAGACGCGACTTTCGCCCCGCCCGGAGTGTCAATCGCGGCATTCACTCAAGGGTTTACGGAATGTCTGATTAAGTCCCTGTTTTGAAGGGGCACGGCTTTCACAGCTTGCGGAAAAACCCTGGTTTTGTATCAGGGCACGACCTTGGTCGTGCCGTCACCACCGCGAAGAGGATTCGGCCTTCAGCCCCAGCGGCCGTTTTGAAGGGGCACGGCTTTCAGCCGTGCCTTAATAGCTCGAATCTGAAGCGGGCTTTCAGCCCCGGAGGGATGGCTCCATAGCTGAATCAGAGTCTTCCTGCGCGGTGCATTGCTCCAGCGTCGGCAACCCTCGAATCGATTTGCCGGATTTTCACTGTGCGAGCCGTATTTCATACAGGCTTTGCAGATTCAGCCAGAACTCGGGCGTCGTACCGAAGAAATGCGCAAGCCGCAACGCGGTGTCGCCCGAAATCGCCCGCCGTCCGTTCAGAATTTCCGTGATGCGGTTCGGCGGCACACTCAGCTGTCGAGCGAGACTGGACGCGCTGATTCCGAGTTCCTTCAGCTCTTCGGCCAGATTTTCCCCGGGATGGATCGCGAGTACAGCCATCATCACCAGTCTAGCTTGCGCCCAGATAATCCTCACGCCTCTTGAACAGCGCAACCGTAAACACCGCCACAATCGCGGCCCCAACGATTCCGCCAATAACCATGCCGATCCGCATGAAGGGACGCGCGTCTATCGCCATGGTGGCATCCGGCGTAGTGACCGCGAAACCCCAGTGGCCCATCAGCTCCTGCTGGTAGGCCACAAACCGCGCCCACACGCCCGGCAACAGGAAGCTCACGAAGACGGCAACCGTATAAACCTGCCACGCCAGAGCCGCGTACCATGCCGCTCTCCATTTCTTCAGAAGACCAATACCCATATAAAGCATCACCGCATACAGCGCCACCATCAGAGTTGTCCCCGCCGCTCCCCGCAGCACCAACCCAAACAGAAAGACCGGCAGATGCATCGCCAGCACCATGGGAAGGCCAACAACGCTGAACAGCATCACGCACGCCCACACAATAATCACGATCCGCCATCCCGGCGTCCCGTCCGGCGCTTGAGCCACAACACCCAGCGATGCACCCGGTCCGGCCTCCATCGCCGCCTGGCCCGCCCCCGCAAACGCCGCCCGTACCGGCGCCAGATTGAAATACACCAGCCACCACGCTCCGATCAGCGACAGAATTCCGTAGAAGGCCCCGATCGCGATAAACATCGCCGGCATCCCGATCGGTGTGGGCGTCGCCTGCGGCATCGCCGGGGCCGTATTCCGGATCAGGATCATCATCCCGCTCAGAAGAGCGCAGAACAGGAACTCCAGCCCGCCGATCACGAGGACCGCGTACCGCGCCCACCGCCGCATCCGCAACAGATCAACCGCCGTCCACCCGCAAAACAGGAAGAAACACAGCATCAGACCCGTGGTAAGCACCATGACGGTCCGCATCCCCGCAACCGCCGGGATCGCCGGGTTATTCTGCATGAAGATGGAAACTCCCATCGAGACCAGGCCTCCGAAAATTCCCATCAGCGCGATCAGCCCCAGCACCACCGCCGCCGCCACCACCCCCGCCGGTCTCCGCATATCCTTCCTTCCTGCATTGCGGCAACAGCATACTCCCGTTAAACACCCGCCCCGCGAAATTCCCGTAATCCTGCTGCCTCCTTGCGTATACTTTCCTGTCAGCAGCCCGTCCGAGGCCCCGAATGCCCTGTCTTGAATTGAAAGTTGCGGCCCTGCCGCACCCCGTTCCGGCCACTCGTCTGCGTTCCCTCCTCGAAAAGCCCGGAGCCGCTGTGCTTCGCCGCAATTACGTCGCCGAAGCTCCCGGTCACGACGACACCCACCTCCGCAACCGCATTCGCATCGCCGCCGTTCTCGCTGTCAACCTCACCGACCCGCCTAAACCCATCGACGTCGCCGCGCCCGACGCCGCCGAAGCGATGGAACCCATCGTGCCCGCCCCGGCTGAGCCCGAAGCCGATCCGCTTGCCGCCAGCTTTGCCAAAGGCCTCGAGATCTGGCTTGCCGATGGCGAGCGCGCCGTCTCTGTCCTCGCCGATGCCGACGAGATTCCTGGCGCCCTCACCATGTTCGACGCCTGGCTTCGCCTCGTCCGCTTCCAGCCCGCCTTCCAGCGTCTCGATCAGCGCCTCGTCGGCCTCCATTACTCGTTCCGCGAAGGCCTCTCCGTCGCCGTTCAGGGCAGTCCCGCCGAAACTCCTCCTGAGGAAGAGACCTTCTTCGACTGCATTGCGCCCATTGCGGAAATCGACGACTTCCGCGAACCGCGCTTCGTCGTTCGTCTCCCCGACGCCGGCCTCGCCTGGTTCCACGATCTCCTCCGCTCCGCCTCGGCCTGGCTCAACGAAAATTCCTATCCAAATATCCTCGGCTCGAGATGAACTCTGCGGCCGTCGCCCGGTTCCTGGCCGGTCTCTTCCTGGCCTCCTGGCAGACTGCTCCCCCCAATTCCCAGCCCACTCAGCCTCCCCTTCCCAACGCCGAGCGCATCGAGGCCGGTCAGCATCAGTCTCCGTCCGGTGACACCACTAACTACCGCATACGCCTTCTGCCGCTCTCCTCCTTTCCCGATTTGCCCCCCGTCGTTGCCGCCGAGCTCACCCGCCGCCAGTGCATGATCCCCCAAAGCTTCGAGGCCAGGCAGCCGGAGAACGTCCTCCACGGCGCCTTTCACGCACCTGGCAGCCGTGATTGGGCTGTGCTCTGTTCAACCGGCGGCGTCACCACACTCTATGTCTTCTTTGCCGGCCAGTTCGAAGCGCCCATCGCTCTGCGCTCCCAGCCCGATTCCACCTGGCTCGGCGCCGAACCCGGCAGTGCCGTCTTTGGTTCCTCGTGGGGCATCGCTGTCCGCTCCTCCGCCGAGCTGCGCGCCACGCCGCAGCTCCGCCACGCTGCCGCCATCGACCACGATGCCATCGACGACGCCCGCCTTGAGCGTTCCTTCGTTATCCACTACTACCAGGCGGGAAAATGGATCAACCTCAATCGCGGTGACGGCAGTGACTGAACCTTCCGCCTCCTCTCGCAACGGCCATCCCGCGCTCATTGTCATTTCTTTTTCACCTGCGCAACTAATCCCCCCGGTCCCTGTCTAATGCATCGCAGCGCCTGTGGTTCGAGCTCCTTCTTACGGCTCCCGGGACCTCCCCCAGCCTCGGGTCCGAAGCCGGCATCTTACCAGGCCTGAGGTCAATCGCCAGATGAAAACCCGCCCGTCTCTCCGGAGCTTGCGTTCACCTTGGCAGGGTTATGATGGAACCCATCGGAACGCGCTCTCCGTCGAGTCTCTCGTGCTGTTTCGCCGCTGCTCCTCGCGGCGGTTCGATTTCTCCTCTCGCACTTCACAAGGATGACCATGTCTCCCTCCTTCGCACCTGTGGTTCGCTCCCTGGCAATCGTTGCTGCATCCCTCTCTCTGCTCGGCCCGGCGCTCCCCGCACAGACCAGCCAGTCCATCGTGCCCAGCCGCATTGTCGCCCCGGTCGACGAGAGCGCCCGCGTTGTGCTCCACGGCTACGTGCACCCGCTCGCCAATGCCGCCAATGACCGCGGCGTCGCGCCTGACTCCATGCCGCTCTCCCGCATGCACCTCGTCCTGAAGCGCAGCTCGAGCCAGGAAGCAGCCCTGAAGCAATTCATCTCCGACGTGCACACGCCCGGCGGCGCGAACTATCACCAGTGGCTCACCCCCGATCAATTCGGTCAGCAGTTCGGTCCCTCTGATCAGGACGTTGCCACCGTCGAGTCGTGGCTCTCCTCCCACGGCTTTGAAGTCGCCGGCGTCGAGCCCGGCAAGCAGGTCATCGAGTTCACCGGCAGCGTCGTCCAGCTTCGCGAAGCCTTCCACGCGCAGATTCACAAGTACCAGGTCAACGGCAGCATCCACTACGCCGCCGCCAACGACCCCGACATTCCCGCGGCGCTCTCCCCCGTCGTCGGCGGATTCGTCGCACTCAATAACTTCCGCCTGAAGAGCCATGCTCGCCTGCTCGGCGAAGCCAGCTACGATCCGAAGACCGGCACCGCCAAACCGGAATGGACGGTCAACGGCGGCGAAGGCTATCCCACCATCGGCGGCGTCAACTTCGCGCTCACCCCTGGCGACTTCGGCGTCCAGTACGATCTGCCCAACCCATCTCTGAACTCCCACTACACCGGCACTACATACGACGGCACTGGCGAGACCATCGCCATCATCAACGACTCCAACGTCAACATCGATCTCGTCAATCAGTTCCGCACCCTGTTCGGTCTTCCCGCCAATCCTCCCAACGTCGTCATCGATGGCAACGATCCCGGCATCGACGGGATCAACGACCCTGACGGTCCCAACTACGACTCCGGCGAGGCCTATCTCGACGTCGAGTGGTCGGGCGCCGTCGCGCCCAAAGCCACAGTCGACCTCGTCATCGGCGCTGATACCGCTCTGGAGTCCGGCTTCTTTCTCGCCGCCGAGCACGCTGTCTACAGCAACCTCGCTCCCATCATCAGCGTGAGCTTTGGAGCATGCGAGCTCAGCCTCGGCTCCACCAACCAGTTCATTGAACAGTCTCTCTGGGGGCAGGCTGCCGCCCAGGGCACCACCGTAATGGTCTCCACCGGCGACAATGGCTCCGCCGGATGCGACAACCCCGATTCCCAGGAGTTCGCCGTGAGCGGCCCGGCCATCAGCGGCTTCGCCTCCACGCCCTACGACGTCGCCGTCGGCGGCACCGATTTCTACTACACCGGCTACGCCAGCCTCACCCTCACGAATCTCGCCGCGTACTGGAACACCACCGGCTCCAACACCCCCAGTGTCTCCCTCCTCACCCGCATTCCTGAGCAGCCCTGGAACAACAGCCAGTACGGCCTCGATGCTGTGAATTATTACGACACCTATGGCGCGACGTCCATCGGCGCCGGCAGCGGCGGTGCCAGTAGTGCCGCGTTCTGCGCCGCTGGGTACAGCTCCACGACTGGTGCCTGCGCTGGTGCAGTCACCGGCTACCCCAAGCCCTCCTGGCAAACCGGTGCCGGCGTTCCCGCTGACACCGTCCGCGACATCCCTGACGTCTCCCTCTTCGCTGCCGACGGTCCCGACTACAGCTACTACGCCATGTGTTATCAGGATGGCGATTGCCAGCCCAACTCCAGCGGTCCCGTGCAGGTCTACGGCGTCGGCGGCACCTCTGCCTCCGCGCCCAGCTTCGCCGGCATCATGGCGCTGGTAGACCAGAAATATGGCCGCCAGGGGCAGGCCGACTTCGTTCTTTATCCTCTGAAGGCGCAATTCCCCGCTGCCTTCCACGACGTCACAGTCGGCACCAATTCCGTTCCCTGCGAAAGCCTCCCCACCGCCTCCACCGGCTGCATCGCGGTTTCCAACCCGATCGTTCTCCAGTCCGGAACATCGACCGTCACCGAAGGCCAGATCGGAACCGGTACCACTCCGGAATACAACGCCGCCGCCGGCTATAACCTCGCCACCGGCCTCGGCTCCGTTGACGCTGGCGTGCTCGTCGCCGACTGGGGCAACGTCACCTTCAAGTCCACCTCCACCACCCTCACGCCGTCCTCCACATCGTTCACTCACGGCACTGCCATTACCGTCAGCGGCTCGGTGACCGGCTCTACAACGCCCACCGGCAACGTCGCTCTTATGGCCGACACCACCCTCCCGTTGCAGCAGGGCGTGGCCGTCTTCCCGCTGAGCAGCGGCGCGTTTTCGGCGACGAACGTCAATTACCTCCCTGGTGGCACTTACAACGTCTGGGGCCAATACAGCGGCGATGGAACCAACGCCGCCAGCACCTCCTCAAAAACCCAGGTCACCGTCGCGGCCGAACCCAGCACCACAAGCTTCAGTATCCTGAACGCAGCCAGCGGCTCCAGCGGCGCCACCGCCTTCACCCCTGGGAACACCAGCGTTCCCTACGGCACCCAATCCATCCTTGCCGCGCAGGTCTATGGCAGTGCCTTCTATACCAGTTGCGTCACCACCAACAGCACCGCGGCGGCCTGCGCCTATTACGACTCTCCCACCGGCACTGTCGTCTTTGCCGACAACGGGACCACCATCAACACCGCCGTGCTGAACGCCGAAGGTGACGCGGAATTCAACGCGCCCTTCTACGTCGGCAGCCACTCCGTCACCGCCAGTTACGCAGGCGATGCCAGCTATCAAAAATCCTCCGGCTCCGCCATCACCTTCACCGTTGTCAAGGACACGCCCGACATTTATGTCGGCGCTTCCAACCCCGGATCGGCGCAATTCAGTTTCGTGGGCGGCCAGAATACCTATCTCGACATCCTGGTCGAAAACAGCGCCAACGACCTCACAGAAAGCAGCTCCGGCACCTTTCTCAGTTCCGTCGTTCTGCCTCCAACGGGAAGCGTCACCGTCACCGGCCTGCCCGGCGGCTCTCAAACCGTTAATCTCGTTGCCGGCGTCGATCCATCCACGGGCCAGCCGGATGGCGTCGCCGTGGTCAACATTCCGGCCAGTACCGCCGCGGGTGCCCTCATGGTCGGGATCAGCTACGCTGGCGACAGCAACTATGCCACCTCCTCCGGCAGCGGCACCATCACCATCGTCGCCTCCACCCTTCTCACTTCAACCATCACCGCCAGCATGACCGGCAGCATCTCGCCCACCACCAGCGTCACCGTCACCGGAACCGTCACCGGACAAAGTGGCCACCCCGCACCCACCGGTTTCATCTATGTCTTCCCCTCCGGAGAAGGTACCTCGGCTGAATTCCTCGTCGTCCCAGGCTCCGGCACCTCCTCCACCTTTAGCGGCATTCTCACTAGCCAGTCCCTCTTCCAGGGCGGCAACGTCGTCACCCTCCAGTACAGCGGCGACAAAAATTACAACGGAGCCGCGATCACCCTGAACAACGGAACCCCCATCTCCAACCCGCTCTCCAGCTTCTCCCTCGTCGCTTCCAGCTCCCTCGTCGCCGTGCCGGCCAGTTCCACCGGGACCACTACCATCTTCGTCACCCCGACCAATGGCTTTACCGGAACCGTCAACCTGGCTTGCAGCGTAATCGGAGCGCCCACCGGCGTTTCCTGCTCGCTCAGTCAGAGTTCCGTCTCGCTGACCGCATCCTCCAGCGCCAGCCTTGATCGCCCGAACCGCCTCAACCTCTTCTTCACCGGTGGCGGCGCTGCTCTGGCTTGCGTCCTGCTTCTCACCATGCCCGCCAGACGCCGTGCCTGGAGGAACCTGCTCAGCATGCTCCTCTTCGCCTGCATCATCGC
>JBEKIN010000228.1:0-8569 GCA_050011735.1 Acidobacteriaceae bacterium
AAGGTGAAAGACTGTCTTCCCCAGATCGATGCCGATTGTGTCGATTTCCATGGACCGCCTCCTGTGCTCACTTCTTATAGCCCCGAAGGGCAAGAAGCGGCGGACCATACCAATTAGTTTCGCTGGGCTGGATCGTTGAACCAGCCGGGAGCCTTTGTCTCCTCCTGACGTCCATCCGGTAAGATCCCAGAGACCATCCCTTCACCCAGGAGTTTCCTGTCCCCCGCATGCGGCTTCCCTTTCGCCCGTCCCCTCGTTGCTCTCTGGCCCTCTCTCTTGCCCTGCTGGTCCCCCTTGCCGCGCTGGCCGAGACCGTCGCGACCCTGCGGAAGCAGGAACCGATGCACCAGGAGTTCGTCCTGAAGGCGCTCGACGGCAAAGTCCTCGCGAATGGCGAGGAGGTGACGACCGCCGATGGCGATCGCGTGCGCTCGGACCTCACCTTCCGCTTCCTCGATGGCTCGCTCGACGAGCAGATCACCACTTTTACCCAGGGCAACGTCTTCCGCCTGATCAACGACCGACACGTCCAAAAAGGGCCGTCCTTCCCGACGCCGCTGGATATGGCGATCGACGTCCCCAGCCGCACGGTTTCCTGGCATCAGCTGAAGAACGGCAGGGACGCAGTGTCGACGGTGCACATGGATTTTCCCGACGATGTGGGAAACGGATTAGTTCCCCTGCTGGTTGAGAACGTCCCACCCGGGCCGGCGGGCCTCCGCGTCTCCTGGTTCGCTGTCGCAGTGAGACCGCTTCTCGTCACGGTGGCCATCCATCCGGACCAGACGCGCGTGGACGGACTATCGCCGCTGCTGCACGCGCACCAGTATCTGCTGCACGTCGAACTGCACGGCATGGCATTTTTCGTGGCGCCGCTGATCAACGAAGAACCGGCTGATCTGCACTTCTGGGTTACGGACGCCCCGCAGCCCTCGTTCCTGCGGCTGGCGGCGCCGTTCTATCAGGGAGGGCCGATGTGGGTCGTGGAAAGCCTAGGACCGGAGATCCCGTCCGACGCCCGGTAACTTCGGCACTTCGCTCGCTCCGGAGTGTGCTGGTGACCTGGCGGGCCGGTCGATTTTCGGAAACTGGTTTCGTGCAGGTGGGACGCCATCCTGGGCGTATCACCGGCATCCATGTAAGTCTTTGTCAACAGAAAAGCACGAGTCATCCGTTCGCGCTCTGGAGAGCGCGTTGTTAGTCTGATCAGGAGCTGCCGCTGCGCACGTTTGCCTCTCGGCCGATGGTTCCTGCACTCTGCAGAACCGGACATCCATTTGCTGCCTCGGGCTCCTGGGAGCCGTCGCAGAAGATTGAGTTTGTGTTCTCTGCCAGTCCCGAAACAATCCGAAGAGAGCCTCGGGAGTCGCCTCCGTCGCCCAGCCGGTGACCTGCGGGACCTGGCAGCCTGCGCATCGATGGATCCTGATGTTTTTCCTTCTCAGGAAGGTTTTTACGCTGCCGCGGTTCGTCGGAACTCGGCCGCGGGCACGAAATCCGTGTTGCGTCTTTCCACGGCCAGCATCAGCGCCACCATCTTCCTTGCCACTGCGAGCGTGGCCCGATTGCCGTTGCCGCGTTGTCGCTCCTTTTCGTGGAGCAGCGCCAGCTCGTCACTGTATCGCGGTGCCAGTCTGGCCGCTTCCACCAGCACCTGCTGGATATGCTTGTTCCGCTGCTTCGAGATCGGCGTCCGCATCACCTTGTCCGCTGAGCTCTTCTCGGCGCTGCACAGCCCGCAGTAGCTGATGGCCTGCTTGATGGAGCGGAAGCGCGAAGTGTCGCCAACCTCGAGCGCCCAGGTCAGTGCCGTGATCGGACCCACTCCCGGGATGGTCCTCAGCCGCCTCAGTCTGTCGCTCAGCAGCGGATCCTGTTCCAGCGATCGCAGCAGAGCTGTGTCCAGCCTGATCGCCCGGTCGATGTGTTCGCGGCAGAGCCTGAGAAGCGGCCGGATACTCTCGCTGACCTCTTCGTTGGTCGACATCAACTCAGCGAAGTAGCCCATCCGGTGCAGCCGCAGCTTGTTGTAGCTCACCCCGGTTTCCATCAACAGGCCGGATACCCGGTTCTTCATCTGCACCGCCTGCCGCAGCACCAGGCCGCGGTAGCGCAGTATCCTGCGCCGGTTCCGGATCTCGGTCGAAGCCATGTGGCACTCCGGCAGGAAGTCGCAACGCAGGCAGTCGGCGATCTTGCCGGCATCGATCCGGTCGTTCTTCCGCTTCGCCGCTGCAATGGCCCGCAGCATCAGCGGGTGCGCCACCTTCACTGCCTTCGCATGGGGCAGAAGATGGTCGTAGATCCAGCCCGTGAAGATCGTCGCTTCCATGGCGATCATCCGGGGTTGGGGTAGCGTCCTGATCCACGCGTCCAGTTCGCACCGTGTCGAACCGATCCGACCTTCCTGGTGCACACAACCAGCTGCGTCTTTCACGCAATAGCTGATCGTCTTCTTGTGAACATCCAGTCCGATGTAGTACATGTCGTCTCTGAGGAGCCTCCGAGGTTGTTCTCTGAATCAGCTTGCCGCTGAGTTCAGCTTCTTGTAACACCTCGCGCTCCTCCTCGACTTAGCATTCAAACAAACCGGAAGTTTGGCCGGGTCGGGCCGCCGAAAGGGAAGTATTGCCGACAACACACTCAGGACTGCGGTGAGGCGATATCCGTGAGGGTGTGCGTGAAACGGCCAGGTGCAAACGTGTCCGTCTCGAAAAGGGTAAGTTTTGAAACGTCGCGAGAACGTAGTTATGTCTTGTCTCGGTTCTTAATGATCCACAGCGTAAGGTCCCACGAGCCGTAGATACCGGCGAGCAACAGGAGCGTGCTCGCGCCCGCGATGGCATATGGGGCGAAAGATTTTTCGGCAATCAATCCGGCTCCGCCTGCGATTACGCTCGCATTGCCGAGCACCGGAACGCCAACGTAGGGAATCCAGTCGAGCCAATGGAGCGCTACGAACCCAAGGTTACGCTTCAAGCGGATTCCATCGATTAGATAAACAAGGCCAGCCAGCCCACCCAAGATGAGAATAAGACCTATTGGCCAGGCGGACGGCCACGGTGCCAGCACGACCACGGCCTGAAACAACACGCCGCTGAAATTAACCAGCGCGGGCGTCAAGAAAGCGCGAATGCCGTCTACTGATTGCGATGGCGACAAGCGGGTGCCTAGCGTGACGGCAACGAATAGCAGCCCGATAAGCTGCCCTCCGGCTGTCCCGGTCATGTTGAAAAAGTTGTTCCAGTCGTGGAGCATTGAGACCCTGAAAAACTGAATCTACGGCGTCGCTGGCAATCCGGCGTCAGTCACGCCAACTGTGCCCGCGCATACGAGGAAGATACACTGCGTCCCAGGTTTTGGCCGTATCACCGGCTAACCGGAAGTATGGTCCGTTGGGGATCTCAATGAGCAGCAAAGTCTCCAACGGGTGCTCGCTACAGCGTGAGCGTTATGCGAACCCCGCCGTACTTAACCGACAGCTGGGCGGTAACTCTTCCGGCGCCAGTTCAGGTCCTGCTTGATCCGCGAACTCATTTCCATCGCGACTCGTGAAGGAATGCCTGTCATACGCAGTGGGCTTAACCGATTGGCTCGGGAGACTGCCGCATGCAGTGGATCTGGGGCTGACACACGGGCATAGGCCTCCAGAGCGAACCGGTTCGTCACGAACAGCGTTGAGCCATGAACGTCGATCAGACACCGTTGCCGGAGGTCGGCCACGGCACGACTCACCGTTTCCCGAGCGGCACCGATGCATTCGCCCATCTCTCCGTGGGTCAATGAGATGCTCACGCGCGTCCCACGATCGGTCATTTTGCCACCGGCGGACCACTCCAGCAGAAGTCGGGCCACTCTTACAGCCGCAGACGAAGACAGGCCGACGATCCGCATCTGCTCACAGGCGCGATTCATCTCCAAGCTCAACTCCCGAGCCACGCTTTGGTAAATGGCGGGATGACGCACAAGGAAGTCGAGAAATTCCTGGGACGGAACCGACGCGATCTGGCATTGCTGCAGCGTCTCCGCTGTCACCTTATGGGTGCTTCCAGACACCACAGACGATAGCCCGAGCAACTCGCCTGGCCGGGCGACCCAAAGAATCATCCGTTTTCCATCGTGGGAGTTGACAGAAAGTTTTGCGTAGCCTTCCAGAAGGATAAGAATTCTAGTGGGCGCCTGCTGCTCCTGAAACAGCAGGGCGTTGTCCGGATAATAGACGGGCACAACGATAGAGAGGAAATCCTGTAAGACAGCGGCTGGTATGGAATTGAAGAATTCGCCCGCGTTGGGAGAACGAGGGATCTTGCTCGTGCCAGTGTCGCCCGAAGATGGCATGTCAGGGCACTCTCCACGCCACATGATCGCGTTACGCGGAAGCTTATCCTCCCAATCCATTCGATACTGTGCAATTTTGCTCACATCTGCACGGACTGGAGCGCTGGAAGATCGATATTTCGCCTCACGAAGCTCAATACGCCATGAGGAACCGGTGACGGGCCAGCCAGGCCGTCGCAAACAGCGCCAGAGCCATCGTGACTGACCTCCGACCAGACGCTTTCCAGCGAGAGAACGTTGGCGTGTCCTATGATCATTTATCCAATGCGTGAGGATAGATGAACCTCTGGTTGCAGGATCTCCGCTACGCTTTGCGCATGGTGCGCAGGAACACGGTGCTGTCGGTGGTAATTTTGGCCTCTCTGGGCATCGGAATCGGCGCCAATTCTGCCATCTTCAGCGTCGTGGATGCGCTGCTGCTGCGTCCGCTTCCCTATCCACATGCCGATCGGCTGGCGTCGGTGTGGCTGCATTCGCCTGCCATCGGCATTCTGCGTGACTGGCCGTCTCCGGGGCAGTACATCGACATCCAAAACCAGAACCATTCGTTCGATCAGATGGCGCTGGCGCAGAGCCGCACCTTCACGCTGACGGGCCGCCAGCAGCCGGAGCGGGTTGACGTACTGAGCACGCAATCGAGCCTGCTGCCGATGCTGGGCGCCAAGCCTTTGATGGGCCGCACGCTGTTGCCCGAAGAGGACAAACCCGGCCAACTGGCGGTGGCCATTCTAAGCTACGGCGTCTGGCAGCGCCTGTTCAACGCGGACCCGGCCATCCTGGGCAAGAGCATCACGCTCAATGGAAAGAACTTTACGGTCGCAGGCGTGCTGCGGCACGGGTTTACCGTCAACGCTGAAGTGCTGCCGTCCGAAGGGCCGATGGACAAGGTGGACATCTTTCTGCCGTTGCCCCTGGCGGCAGATGCGGAGCAGCGCCGAGGCGACGAGAACTACAACATTCTGGTGCGCCTGAAGCCCGGCGTTTCTGTGCAGCAGGCGCAGGCGGATATCGACATCATCGCCAGCCGCACCCGCGAGAAAGACAAGCGCGGCGCCAGCTTCGGCATGGATGTGGTGGGGTTGCAGCAGCAGGTGGTCGGAGACGTACGCCGCCCGCTGCTGGTGTTGCTCGGCGCCGTATCGCTGGTCTTGTTGATCGCATGCGCCAATGTGGCCAACCTTCTGCTGGCGCGGGCCGCGGGTCGCGAAAAGGAAGTCGCTGTCCGCACGGCTCTGGGAGCGGACTGGAAACGATTGGTGCGGCAATTATTGACAGAGAGCATTCTTTTGGGACTGCTGGGGGCCGTCGCGGGTCTGATGGTGGCGCAAGTGAGCCTGTGGGTCGTACGCGCGATGAATCCCGGCAATATTCCCCGGCTCGATGAGATAGGGATCAACGGCACCGTTCTGGTTTTTACATTTGGCCTGTCTCTGGCGACCGGTGTGCTTTTCGGCCTCGCGCCGGCATGGCGCGCGGTCAGGATGGATCCCAATTCATCGCTGAAAGCCGGCGGCCGGAGCGGGCAGTCGGATGGCGGCCTGCACGTGAAGCGTCACCGCCTGCGCAGCTTGCTGGTGGTTTCTGAAATTGCTTTTTCGCTGATTCTGCTGATTGGCGCCGGACTGCTGATTCGCAGCTTCGTCCGCCTGCAGGACGTAGCGCCAGGATTCACCACCGATCATGTAATGACGATGCAGATGGTAGCCAGCGACAGCAAGTACCACAACAACAAAGTTCTCGCGGGTCTCTACCGTGACGTCGAAGCCCGGATCGCCCACCTGCCAGGAGTCGTGGCCGAAGGCGCGGTCTCTGCGCTCCCGCTGACGGGCACGGTGGGATGGGGAGGAATCAACGTAGAAGGATATGCACCGCCGCCAGGACAGGAGTTGCAGGTGGATCAACGCACGGCCAGCACGGACTATTTCAGGGCCATGCAGATTCCGTTGGCGGCGGGCCGCTTTTTCACAGATCGGGACGGCCCGGACTCGCAGCAAGTCGTCATCATTGATGCAAAGTTCGCGCAGCGATTCTGGCCGCGCGGAGACGCCATCGGAAAGCATCTCTGGTTCGATCCGAAGAAGCCCATCACCATTGTCGGCGTGGTGGGAGTGGTCAAACAATATGGTCTGGAGACCGACGGCAAAATCGTGACCTATTTCCCGTTGCAGCAGCAGCCGGACCGAGGGACTTTCCTGGTGGCCCGCACCACTTCCGATGAAGCGGGACTCTCCTCCGCCATGGTCCGGGAGATCCACGCCGTCGATCCTTCCGTGGTCGTCTACGGTCTGCGGACGATGCAGGATCGTTTATTCGATTCTCTGGCGCGCCAGCGTTTCTCCTCCGCCATGCTGGGTGCATTCGCGGCGTTCGCGCTGCTGCTCGCTGCCGTGGGCCTTTACGGAGTGATGTCGTATCTGGTGACACAGAGCACGCGCGACATCGGGATTCTGGTCGCACTGGGGGCACGGCGTGAAAATATTCTCGGGCTGGTGGTCAGGCAGGGAATGCAGCTGGCGTTGATCGGTATCTTTGCAGGCTTGACAGGCGCTGTCGCCCTCACTCGCGTGATCGCCAGCCTGTTATTCGGCGTAAGCGCGAGGGACATCGCGACCTTTCTTACCGTGCCCGCATTGCTGGCCCTGGTCGCATTCGCAGCTACGGTTATCCCTGCGTGGCGGGCCAGCAGTGTGGATCCAATGGTCGCTCTTCGGGAGGAATAGGCGTTTTATCGCTCGGCTTTGGATCGGCAACGCGTAAAGACGCCCCGTCGATGCCGTTGATGCCCGTTTTTGCAGATCGCTGGAGTATACCGGCAATACGGAATGTATGGTCCGCCACCTTGTTGCAAGCGAAAAGTGAAGATGACGGTTTGGTCTGCGCAAATGTATCCGGTCTTTGTTTGAGCTGAAGCTCAGGACCTTGATGGAATGCGCTGCGCTCTCGTCCTAACTAGTTTGGAAGCCTCAGAGGGCTGTTCCGAATGACAGGTTTCGAGAGCGCCGGGTTCGACCATTTTGCCATCTCGCTGTTCGCCAGCAGACCTGGCCAGATACCGTGTACCGTGTAAATCTAGTTCGATCAGCAGGCCATTGCTTCAGCTGAGCTTGTCAGCAGCGGAGGGCGATAGGCCTCTCCTTTGGACAGCACCGCCCACACGATACGAGCCATTTTGTTGGCCAGTGCGACTGCAACAATGTTGGTGTGAGCACGCGCCAGTGCGACTGCAACAATGTTGGTGTGAGCACGCGCTGCGAGTTGGCTCAGCCACGCACTGAGACTGGGCGATTGCTTGTCCCTGCACTGCAGCACTGCGCGGGCACCGTGCACGAGCAGTTTTCGCAGGTAAGAGTTTCCTCTCTTGCTGATCCCCAGCAGCTTCTGCTTCCCGCCGGTGGAGCGCTGCTCCGGCACCAGTCCCAGCCATGCCGCAAAGGAGCGTCCCTTCCGGAACTCCGCGCCGTTGCCGATGGAGGCTACCACCGCAGTCGCCGTCAGCGGTCCAACACCGGGAATCGCCATCAGACGACGACAGGCTTCATGATCGCCTGCGGCCCTCGTGATCAGCGTGTCGGCTTCGTCAATCTGGCTCTGCAACTGCCTCAGTTCACTCTGCAGCTGTGCCAGCAGCATGCGCAACGGTCCGGACAAACCGTTCTCCGGATCCTCGAGGACGCCGGGCAAAGAAGCTTCGGCATGGCGGCGGCCCTTCCGGAACGTGATCCCGCGCTCCAGCAGCAGCCCGCGAATCTGGTTGATCACCGACGTCCTTCGCCCGACCCAGCGATCGCGCACGCGGTGCAGCGACTGCATATCCAGTTGATCGTCACTCTTGATCGGCACGAAGCGCATCTGCGCTCGTCCCACCGCCTCGGCAATGGCTTCGGCATCGATGTAGTCGTTCTTGTTCGTCTTCACGTAGGGCTTCACGTACTGGGCTGGCATCAGGCGTACTTCATGACCCTGCTCGCGCAGCCTGCCTCCCAGGAAGTGAGAGCCTCCGCAGGCTTCCATCCCAATCAGCCGCACGCGCAGATTCGCGGTGAAGCGCAGCAACTGCGTGCGCGAAAACTTCCTCCGCACCACGACCCCGCCAGCCGCGTTCAGACCACCAAGGTGAAAGACCGTCTTCCCCAGATCGATGCCGATTGTGTCGATTTCCATGGACCGCCTCCTGTGCTCACTTCTTATAGCCCCGAAGGGCAAGAAGCGGCGGACCATACCAATTAGTTTC
>JBEKIN010000229.1:0-7523 GCA_050011735.1 Acidobacteriaceae bacterium
GAGTGGATGGTGAACTACCCCGACATCATGGACGTGGCGATTCCGATTGCTGGCTCGACGAAGCTGACCGGCTACGACCTGTTGCTGTGGACCACGGAGGAAGACGCGCTCCGGAGTGATCCGGCGTGGCAGGGTGGCAGCTACAAAGAGAAGCCCGCGATGGCAACGGTGGAGGCGATTCAGGGCATGAACCTGACCACGCCGGCGCGGTATGCGCGCGACGTGCCGCCGGAAAAGTTTGCCGCGGCCGAATCGGATTACCAGAAGAAAGGCATCCTGCCCTTCGACGCCAACGACTGGCTGGCGCAGCTTGAGGCGATGATCCATCACGACGTGGCGCACGGCGGACAGACGGACGATGCCGCGCGGCGAGTGAAGGCGCGCGTGCTGGTGGTGGCAGGGACGCAGGACCACATGGTGAATCCCAGGCCCGCGCTCGATTTTGCGGCGCTGATCCACGCCAGGACGCTGCTGCTTGAGTCGGACTGCGGGCATCTTGCGCTGTTTTGCGAGGCCGACAAGGTGAACCCGGCGGTGCGCGATTTTCTGGATGGCCGGTAGCGCGGTTGGCGGAGCCGGCGGACCTGCGTCTCTACTGCAAGCTTAGGACTCTGAGCTGATATCCGCTAAAACCCCTCCACGCCGCGAAAAACCGTCACCCCGCTGCCCCCCGGCCAGGTTCACCCCATAGCAAGAAGCTAGCGCCTCGGCAATCGCACCTTCAACACAATCTTGTTTTGTACCCGACCCTCCGTAACCCCATCGGCCCATTTCGGGAAGCGTCCCGCTCCCCGGCGCTGGGACCTCTTGACCGATCCCACGCCCGCTGGCCTCTACGAAGCGATCACCCGATAACCCTCACGGTTTTCGCTGAACCTGTTCTGAATATTCGTGAAACCGGCACTCCTCAATCGTTCTGTCAACTCTTCGACGCGAAATGGATAGTAGACCATCGGGTAAGATCGCACCGACACTTTTCCGTCAGAATCAAAGACCAGCAGCACTTCTATGGTGTGAGGGTCCTCGAACCTCTCCGGAAAGTTCCAAACGTAGATGGGCAAGCACCGCTGCCCAGCGCGCACTCTCCACTGAAAGGGTGTGAAACGGGTTTTCTCTTTGCGGAGATGCTCCCAGTTGCGAGAGTCAATGATGAGTTTGCCGCCACTCTTTAGAACGGCGCGTATTCCCTGCAACGACCGAAGCATTTCTTCTCCGCTGCGGGTGTGCCCGATGGAGTTGCCAAGACAGAAAACCAGGTCAAAGGGACCGGTAACGTGAGCCGGCAGATCCTCCCAGGTACAGCTTTGCAGCGGGACGTCTACATTGGCGTTCCTGACCGCTAGATCCGCCTGCTCGATCATGCCCGGGCTGCCATCGGAGCCGGTGACTTCATAGCCAAGCTTGGCCAGCGCTATCGCGAACCCTCCGATTCCACAGGAGCAATCCAGGATGCGTGCCTTTGGACCGGCGTCTTTCAGAACGTCTTCGTTCTGCTCAAGGTAGGGCTTGCCGGAAGAGGCATAGTCTGAGTAGAGCCAGTGGTAGTTCACAGCAAACTCGTCGTATTGCGACATTGCACTCGTACTCCGACCGTTGGAGACATTGTAGGTGTGTTTACGAAGAGGAGAATGGGCCACATCTGTCTAAAACGGAAGACTCATCGAGCGCACGTCAAAAAAAACGGTCGTTGCCGTGTGGGTGTCGACGCAATGTGATCAACAATCGAACGGCCGACTGGCGACAACAGGCCGTTGCGCTCATTGACGGGTTCTCGGCGGATTCCTCGGCAATACGGGAATTACGGGCAACGCCGCAAAAAAACCCGCCACCTCCGCTGCCCCTCGGCCAGGTTCACCCCATAGCAAGAAGCTAGCGCCTCGGCAATCGCATCTTCAACACAATTTGTTTTGTACCCGACCCTCCTTAATCCCATCGGCCCATTTCGGGAAGCCCAGCCCCGCAGTCTTCGGTTTTTACTCTGCGAGCTGTTTGATCCACGCCTCTCCGCAGTGGATTTCCAGAGTATCGCCACTTTGCATTTCAACGGAGAGAAGCCGCCCGTTTTCGACTAGCTCCAGTTTCACCTCGTTGACTGAGTCGCTCGGCCCCCAGGGAAAGACTCGGGGACAGACTGCGCGGAACACACCAGACGCTCAAGAATGACCACGCCAGTGCCGTTCATACCGGCGTATAGCTTTATTCGCACGATTCCTTCTGCCCAATCGAGCGCGAAGGTTTCGAGGGTCGCGTCGTGCAGCCTCGGAACGATGTTAATGTGCGGAGGTTAATGTGCGGAGAAGGATACAACATCGTCGTTCCGGGGCGGACCGTCGACGATACCGAAACTACACGCGCCGCCGCAAAAAAACCCGCCACCTCCGCTGCCCCTCGGCCAGGTTCACCCCATAGCAAGAAGCTAGCGCCTCGGCAATCGCATCTTCAACACAATTTGTTTTGTACCCGACCCTCCGTAACCCCATTGACCCATTTCGGAAAGCCCACTCTCCGCTCCCGAGCTCACCGACCTCTTTACCGATCCCACGCCCGCTCGAATCGCCACACGGTACTCCCGATCTGTCGCTACACCCGATTCCCCTTGCTCTTCCAGCGCCAAAAACCTCACACTAGAAACAAGGAAAGTTCTGTCCGTTCACCTGCAGTCGGCGAACGCAGAACTTTTTCCTTTTGCACCAGGCCCAGGCCAGCGTCGCGACCAGCTCTTTGAGAAATCCGCCGCACCGCCATGCAGAATTCCCCGGCCTCCCTATTCCGAAGGCGCGGTAACGGGCGGGTAACGTGTCAAGTCGCGCCTACAAGCCGCCTGTTTTCATAGGCTTGCCATAGTCCTGGACAGGCCTTCCACAAACCTTTTGCAATCAGCCATTTGCCACAGATCCGGGGGGAGAGGGGGTGCCCCTGGGGAAGGGGAGACTGCACCGGAAACGGGTACAAATCCGCCGCTCCGGGCCTCTCCACTCTCTTAATTTCCCCCCGCTTGCCTCCGCGAATGCTTTTCTGCGATACAGATGAGGTTTGTCCCCCAGGAGCCGCCATGAAAAACAAGGTTCTAGCCCCAGCCCTGGTCCTTCTGCTCAGCCTCGTCCTCCCCAGCATCGGTATCCACGCCCAAAGCCCGGTCTCTTTCCCCAGCGGCGACGACACCGCTCACGGCCTTCTCTATCTCCCGTCCAGCTCCGGCGCTCACCCAGCCGTCGTTGTCATCCACGAATGGTGGGGCCTCAACGACTGGGTCAAAGACCAGGCCCAGCACTTCGCCAGCGAAGGCTACGTCGCCCTGGCCGTCGACCTCTACCGCGGCAAGGTCGCGACCGACGCCGACATGGCGCATGAGCTGATGCGCGGCCTGCCCCAGGATCGCGGCGTGCGCGACCTCACTACCGCCGTCTCCTGGCTCGAGCATCGCCCCGATGTCGACCCCCATCGCATCGGCGCCATCGGCTGGTGTATGGGCGGAGGCTACGCCGCCCTGCTCGCCGTGGCCGACTCCAACCTGAAGGCCGTCGTCATCAACTACGGTTCCCTGCCCACCGATAAAACCGCCCTCGGCCAGATCCACGCCGCCGTCCTGGGCAACTTCGGCGGCCTTGACCGCGGCATCACCCCCGACGACGTCCACGCCTTCCAGGCTGCTATGCAGTCCCTGGGCAAGAGCACCGATCTGAAAATCTACCCCGACGCCGGTCACGCCTTCGAAAACCCGGGCAACACCAACGGTTACCGCGCCGCCGACGCCGACGATGCACAGCACCGCTCGCATCAGTTCCTGGCGAGTCAATTACACCCGTGAGCAGATGACCCCAGTCCCACTGATGGCCCCGTCTCGCTACCGCTTCAGTAGCCTGCGACCCTTGGGATCGAGGCACTTCCGCCTCATCGTCATCCTCAGCGTGCGACTCCCTGGAGCTGGACGCCGCCCAACCGCAGCCCGTCTTTCCCCCGCGTCGCCAAGTGCCTGATTTATTGTGCAATTTCGACGATTAGTAAGTGTCTTTGGTGCCTTCGCGGATTACCAAAGTCCGGAAAATACTTCTTGCTTGTGAATCTGAGAACGTGTTAACTATGCAGGCAATACTTGAATCGATTCTGCCTTGCAGTCAACAGGGGAAAGTGCGGTCTATAAGGCCAACACTATGAAAATTGGAGTGACCATTCGCGGGTATCGCCTTTCAAAAGGCTTATCCCAGGGGGATATCGAGAAGCGTACGGGGCTTCTCCGCTGCTATTTGTCGAGAGTTGAAAACGGGCATACCGTTCCTTCGCTGGACACTCTTGCGAAGATCGCCGGTGCGCTCGAAATGCCACTTGCACAACTGTTTGCAGAAGACACGCTGGGACGTCAGCTCCAGTCGCAAAAACTCTCCGACGACGAGCTCCGTTTCCTCACCCAGATCCGCCGCTATTCCACGAACCTCAACGACAGCGACCGAAAGCTGCTCCTGGCGATGGTCAAAAAATTCGCCACGACAGCCACTCGATAAACACTTCGGCCCGTAAAAAATCCGCGCCAGAATCCAGCGTAGCTTCGGATCTCGTCTCCCAGGCCGTGGGAGAGCCCTACCCTGGAGCCGGCACTGCGTAAGCCGCCCGCAGTCCCCAGGCAACCAGCAGCAGCGCAAAGGCCATGATCCCGACGGCGAACGCCCGCCGCCGCAGGAACCTCGGGCGCGGCGCTCCAACGCGCGGCACCAGCGGAACTCCCAGCGCCATCCCGCTCAGGAATCCCCCCAGGTGCGCCAGGTTATCCACCTGGATCACCGTGTGCGCAATCCACACCCCGGCTCCGATAACGAAATTCAGCAGCGCGAAATACCACACGCTGCGCCGCAGCTTCTTCAGTTCCACCTGCGGTATCGGCAGCAACGGCGACCGCAGCAGCATGATCAGCACCCCCGCCAGCCCGAACACCGCTCCTGACGCCCCCGCGCTCATAATGCCCCCCTGCTGGCCATACGCCTGCGGGTGGAACGCAATGCTCAGCAGATTTCCCGCCACGCCGGTCAGCAAATAGGCGGCCACCAGCCCAAACTCGCCCAGCAACGGCTCACCCAGCAAACCCAGGTTCCACAGGCACCACATATTCCCCAGGATGTGCCACCAGCTGAAGTGCACGAAGATCGAAGTTACGATCCGCCACCACTCCCCGCCCTGCAGAATGTAGCCCCCGTTGCAAAGCAGGCCGAACGAGAAAGGGTCCTGAAACGTGGGCCCCGCCGCGGAGTGGCTCAGCACCAGCGTGAGCAGATAAACCGCGCAATTGATCCCCACCAGCGTGTACGTCGCCGGCGCTGACGCCCAGTGACGCCGCGGCCGTGGCGGCGGCTGCGGCGGCGGATACCAGCCACGCGGCTCCACCGGCGCCTGCGTAGGATCGGGTAACGCGCCAGGCGGCAGGATTTCCGGCTGCAAGGCATAGCGCCGTCCTGCGCGCGGTTCGGAGTCCATAGTCTTACCCTATCAGTCCTACGCTATCGTTCCCACCCTTCGCTGACAAACCAAATTCATTTTCCGGCGTTCATCCCGCAACCACGCGCTCGGAACGCTCTCTCTCCGCCGATGCTTCCCTCGCTGCACGCGGCAGCGCGCCTGCCCGCGCCCACGCGATCACCGCGAAAGTCCCCATCATGCAAACGGAAAACACCACGCAGATCCCCAACATGTCCGTGGTCAGCCACCGCCGCCCCGCCGCGTCCGTGATCGTCGCCGGAAATCCCGCAGGAATCGCCGACGGAATCGCCAGCAGCAGATTCCCCGCCGCCACCATGCCGTACATTGCCACCGCCAGCCGGCTCCATTCGCGCGTCGCACGCCCCGGTTCGCGCCCGCGCAGCCCCAGCGCAAACGCCAGGTAGAAC
Source organism: Acidobacteriaceae bacterium (assembly GCA_050011735.1). GTDB lineage: Bacteria > Acidobacteriota > Terriglobia > Terriglobales > Acidobacteriaceae > Palsa-343. Next base: position 5,874 of record JBEKIN010000229.1, read on the forward strand.
ACCCACGTCGTCAGCAACCACCCAAAATAATTGCCGAACGGAACCCCAAAATACCCGCCGCCCCGCTCCCAAACCCACGCATGGTCGATATACGCCCACACCGGATCCATCGCCAGATCCCACGCCGTCAAAACCACCGCCGCCACCCACGGAGTCACCAGCCATCCAGTCCGCGAGCCCGCCGGCGCGCCCACCATCAGCGACGCCACCACCCACGCCAGATACCCGACGCCCACATACGCCAGCGCCAGCAGCACCGGCAGATCCAACACCTTCGTCCCCATCACTCCGGTGAAAAAGTAATGCCCAAACGGAAAGCCCGTCCGCAAACTGAGACTCTCAAAAAAGCTGCCCACCCCGAGACACAGCGCCATGAAAACCACGATCCCGCGCGTCCCGTACACGCGCTTGCCGTGGATGAACGCAAACACCGCCGGCGGAACCACGTGCAGCACAACCATCAGCAGCGTCGGAACCTGCGTCGGGAAAATCTGCAGCACCCGCGCTCCCGCGTACACCACCAGCAGCACCACCAGAGCGTTCCGCCACCCTTTTCCTTCCGGCATGGAAGGATTGTAGCGGCGTACCTCGCATACGAATTTTCCCCGCCATTGTTTACAATCGTCTTTTCAGCGCCCGCACTCACGGCAACTCCCGGAGCCATCACCTTGAGCAGTGACAAAAAGATCGCCCGCGCGCTGCTGAGCGTGACCGATAAAACCGGCCTCGTGGATTTCGCGCAGTGTCTCGCTCGCCACAAAGTCGAGCTGGTTTCCACCGGAGGTACCGCGAAAACCCTGCGCGACGCCGGCTTGGCCGTGCGCGAGGTCGCCGACTTCACCAGCTTCCCCGAAATGTTCGACGGCCGCGTCAAGACGCTGCACCCCAAAGTCCACGGCGGCATCCTCTACATGCGCGGCAATCAGGCCCATCGCGATCAGGCCGCCGCCAACCGCATCGAGCCCATCGATATGGTCGTCGTCAACCTCTACGCCTTCGAGAAGGCCGCCGCCAACCCCGACGCCAGGTTCGCCGAGATCATCGAGAACATCGACATCGGCGGTCCCGCCCTCATCCGCTCCGCCGCCAAGAACTTCGAAGACGTCGCGGTCGTCACCGCTCCCGCCGAATACGCCCCCCTGGCCGACGAGCTGGACCTCAACCGCGGCCTCATCAGCCGCGAGACCCGCTGGCGCCTCGCCCAGAAGGCCTTCGCCACCACCGGCATCTACGACACCGCCATTGCCAATGCTCTCGAGCGCATGGAGCCCTCCATGCCCGGTCAGCCCCTCCGCTACAACGACGAATTCCCTGAGACCCTCCGCATCTCCTACCCCCTCGCTCAGAGCCTGCGCTACGGAGAGAACCCCCACCAGCACGCCGCGCTCTATCGCGATGGCTCAGGCGGCGGCATCGCCGCGGCCCATCAGCTCCAGGGCAAGGAGCTCAGCTACAACAACATTGTCGACCTCGACGCCTGCTGGGACCTCGTCCAGGAATTCGAAGAGCCCGCCGTCGCCATCATCAAGCACACCAACCCCTGCGGCGTCGCTACCGGCGTCAATCTGCTCGAGGCCTACCGCAAGGCCCTCATCGCCGACCCGGTCTCCGCCTTCGGCGCCGTCATCGGCTTGAATCGCGAAGTGAACG
>JBEKIN010000230.1:0-7490 GCA_050011735.1 Acidobacteriaceae bacterium
GATCTGGTGTCGCTCGGAGGCGAGCGTCGATGAGCGCGGTCAAGGTGGAGGAGCGCGAGAACGCGGTTGCCGGGCTGGGCCCGTTTGGAGAGTGTCCGCTGCCCATCTTCGAGCATGCGCAGATCGTTCTGGGGCACGGGAGCGGGGGCAAGCTGTCGGCGGAGCTGATCGAGAAGGTCTTCGTCAGCCGCTTTCGCAATTCCACGCTGGAAAAGATGGACGACCAGGCGGTGCTGGAGATTGGCGGCGTGCGCCTCGCATTCACAACCGATTCGTTTGTGGTGACGCCGATCTTTTTTCCGGGCGGCGACATCGGGACGCTGGCGGTAAATGGCACCGTAAACGACCTGGCAATGGGCGGAGCGAAGCCGCTGTACCTGGCCGCGGCCTTCATTCTGGAAGAAGGCTTGCCGGCCGCAGAACTGGCGCGCGTGGTCGATTCGATGGCGAGTGCGGCGCAGAGTGCTGGCGTGCAGCTTGTGACGGGCGACACGAAAGTCGTGAACCGCGGAAAGGGCGACAAGGTTTTCATCACCACGACAGGAATTGGTGTGGTCGATCGCGGCACGCAGCTCTCCGCGGATCGTGCGCGGCCGGGAGACAAGATTCTGCTGAGCGGATACATCGGGGATCACGGCATCGCGATCCTGTCGCAACGGGAGAACCTGGAATTTGAGAGCACGCTGGAAAGCGATTGCGCGGCACTGCATGGCCTGGTCGGAGCGATGCTGGACGAGGCCGCGGGCGCGGTCGCGGGTTTCCGTGTGATGCGCGATCCAACTCGCGGCGGCGTGGCGACGGTGCTGAATGAGATTGCCGGACGGTCGCGCGTGGGCATGGTTCTGCGGGAGAACGAGATTCCGGTGCGGGACTCAGTGCGCGGCGCCTGCGAGATGCTGGGGCTCGATCCCCTCTACGTCGCGAACGAGGGCAAGCTGGTGGCGATTGTCGCGCCGGAGATCGCCGACCGCGTGCTTGCGGCGATGCGACGGCATCCGCTGGGCGCAGAGAGCCGCATCATCGGCGAAGTAGTTGAGCAGCCTGCGGGGATGGTGCTCATGAAGACATGTGTCGGCGGAACGCGGGTCGTTGACGTGCTGTTCGGCGAACAGCTGCCTCGCATCTGCTGATTCCCCGCCCCGCGCCGGCAACGGATTAGTCGGCGGCCCAGGTCTCCGAGGTGAAAGTCGAGGCCGGCAGCCCGGCGGCGTTGAAGAGATTGTTGGTCACAACACTCATCCATCCGTAGCGCACATAGACCGGGTGCTGGACCGCGGAAGCGGACACCACGACCGTCTCACCGTCGATGCGAGCCAGAGCGGGGACAAAATGGTGGTCCTCACCCGCAATTTCAAAAGCGTCTATCGGCTGACCGTGCGCGGTGAGTCCCTCGGCGTGATCGAACCAGACACGCATGGTTGTGCTGCCGTCGGGCTTGAGTTCGGCGGTGGCCTGGCGGAAGAGCGGCGAGGCAAAAGCTACATCTTCGTGATAGACGATGTGGCGGGCAGCGATCGCCAGGCGATGGCCGACGGTCTGCTTGTCGGGAGGATGAACGTTGTCGGGCGTTCCCACGTCAAGGGTCACGACCATGGCGGTGTTGGTTAGCTGCAAGGTGCGCCGTTGCGCATCTCGCACCTTGCCCCAGTCTTCTCCGGGTGAGTTGAAGCTGGAAATCTGGACGAAGAGAAAGGGCAGATTGCCCTGCGCGAACTGCATGCGCCAGTCACGGATGAGCGCGGAAAACAGAGTGGTGTAATACGGCGCGCGGTCGTGGCCGGAGTTGGTCTCGCCCTGGTACCAGAGGAAGCCGCGGACCGACAGGGGCGTGAAGGGCGCGATCATACCGTTATAGAGCCCGGCGGGCAGCCAGGAAGTCTGGTCAGGGTGCCAGGGATGGCGGGGGAGCGGCTTGCCTGCGGCTCGGGCAGCGGCGTCTTCCTGTTTTTCCGCCGCGATCTGCGCTTGAAGGTTGGTCTGCTCATCGGCGAAGTGGGCGCGGCTGGCAAAAGCCGGCAGCAGGTCCGGGTGCGTGCCGAGGGTGTCCAGTGAAACCCAGGAATCGGCGGGCGTGCCGCCCCAGGTGGAATCGATGAGGCCGACAGGAATGTTCTCGTGGGCGGCGATCTCGCGGCCGAAGAAGTAAGCGACGGCGGAGAAGCCGGCAGCAGTTTCGGGTGTGCAGATCGTCCAGCTGTCGGGTACATCGCTTAGTGGGTAGTCCGAGCTTTTCTTGTCGACGACGAGCAGGCGCAGCTTTGGATTCGTCGCGGCGGCAATTTCCTTGTCTGCGTCCTTCAGGACCGCGTTGCCGGGGAAGCCGCCGAGGGGCATTTCCATGTTGGATTGCCCGGACGCGAACCACACGTCCCCGACGAGCAAGTCGGAGAGGGTGACGTCGGCGCCGTCGCCGCTGATGGTGAGGGTATACGGGCCGCCCGCGGATTCGGGCGCGAGCCAGAGGCTCCAGGCGCCCAGTGGGTTGGCCTGAGCCGAAACCGTCTGCGCATGGAATTGGGCGGTGACGTGAGCACCGGGTGTGGCCCATCCCCAAATGTGGATGGGGCGATCGCGCTGGAGGACGGCGTGGTCGCTGAGCAGGTGCGGCAGGCGCACATCGGCGCGAGCGGTTGCAGAGAACGGCGCCAGGCAAAGGAGCAGAACGGCGATTCGTAAAGTTTGCACGGCGAGAACCTCTCAACACAAAACAGCCAATGATACAGGGCCAGACCTTCGGCGCGCATCGAGTCTACAGGCGCGTGCCCGCGCAATGGTCTTGCGCCTAACAGAAGAGAGCACTTTGGTACCAGAGAGTTGACGTTGGCGCAAAATCTGTTTCAGGCGTAGTGGCATGGGACAAACCTGCCGATAAAACCCTTAATGATGCGAAGCGTCACTGTGGGGATCCGGATCGCGGCGATTACGGGCCTGATGCTGGTCGCAGCGGTCATGGGGGGCGCGCTGTGGCACTGGTCTGTCTCCCGGCACGACAGCATCCAGGAGCTTCGCGAGGCTACCGTGGGTGCCCAGGTTCACCTTTTGGGCGTCGTGACCTACGCCGACGACCCACAGAACCGTTTCTGGATTCAGGATGAGACGGGGGCTGTGGCGATTGGCGTGAATCCCGAGCAGGCCCGCGTCCACGTGGGCGAAACAGTCTCGGTGGAAGCAACCAAGACCGCCCGCTACGATCCGTTGCGTGGACCGAACAGTGTGGGACTGGAGGACTTCAGGATCAGTGCCGCGCGTGTTCGGGTGAAGCTGCCTACTCCTTTCGCGATATCCGTGGACAATTTCCCCACACCGGAAAGGAATGGGTTGCGCGTGCAGGTGACCGCGATTGTGCGCAGCGCAGAACTGGACGGAGTAGGACGCGAGACGATGAGAATCGCAGCGTCGGGCTTCGAGGTGGGCATGCTCGTCGCCAGGCCTGGCGGGAACCAATCGAAACTGGTGGACGCTGAGATCCGCATCACCGGCGTGCCCGAGGAAGGGCGTGACTCCCAGGGGGGAGTCGTTTCCCAGATCCTCTGGGTGGCCTCGAGCGACGATGTACAGGTTGTCAGGGCGGCTCCGGCCACCAGCCCGCTGGACACGATTCGCACGCTTTACGTAGATCAGCCCAAAGGCCTGTGGCATCGGGTTCGCATTCGGGGACGGGTGGCCGCTGCCTTCCCGGGTTCGCTATCGATCTCTGACCGGTGGGGCGCAATCGAGTGCCAGGTTTCTCAACCGCATGCTCTGAAGCCGGGTGCCGCCGTCGAGGCGACGGGGTTCCCCAGCCGGGATGGTTTGCGCATCGACCTCACGTATGCCGCTGTCACGACGATTCCAGACGACGAGGTTGACGCGGCGGAACGCGGTGGACCGGTGCCGCCCGTGCTGCGGACGATCGAGTCCGTTCGCGAGCTGACGCCAGCCCGGGCTGCCACTGGGTTGCCGGTCCGGGTGCGCGGGGTCATCACTTTTGTGGATCCGATCTGGAGGCAACTCTACCTGCAGGATCAAACCGAGGGCATCTACGTCAAGTATTCGGGCGCGCCGAATCTGAAAGCAGGAACACGGGTCACCCTGGCTGGGATTTCCGGCGCGGGCGCTTTCGCCCCGGTGATCGTCGCTCCCCATATCCTGACGGAAGGCGCTGCGCCCTTGCCTGTTCCGTATCCGGTCACCGCCGCAGCCGCGGCCTCCGGCGCGCTGGATTCGCGCTATGTGAGCGTCGAAGGCGTGGTCCATCCGATCAAATTCGGAGACAATCCCCATCACTGTGTTGTGACCTTCGATCTTGAGACCGCGGCTGGCCGATTGCACGTGAGCACCGCTCCAACGTTTGCCGATCGGCTGCATGCACAGAATCTGGACGATGCCCGAGTGCGGATTCGCGGAGTCTTTGAGACCATCTACAACTCCCGCCGCCAGATTCTGGGCGAACAGCTACAGGTGGCCACTCCATCGGACATCGAGGTGTTGGAGCCCGCGGTTCCCGATCCGTTCCGAATGGACGCCACTCCGGTGGGAGACCTGCTGCGCTTTTCACCGCACGCGAGATCGGGACACCGGGTGAAGGTGGCTGGCGCCATCACCATGCTCAGTTCGAGCTTCCTCTACCTGCAGGATGAGAGTGGCGGCGTGGAGGTGCGGGGCGACACGCGGTCCCTGCATCTGAACGAGACCATCGAAGTGGTTGGGTACCCGACCCTGGTGGGCCGATATTCGCCGGTCATGACCGATGCGGTGTTTCGTCCGCTCCAGAGCGAGAGCAGGGCGGTTCCGGAAGTCTCCAGCGCGGAACGGATCCTCGAGGGTCGCGACGATTCGATGCTGGTGACCGTCGAAGGCAGGCTGTTGGCGGCAGTGAGCGTGCCGTCGGGATCGACGCTGATCCTGCAAACAGGACCGCAGAGCTTTACGGCGCAGCTCGATACTTCCGACCTGGGAGGGGATCTCAAGTTCCTGCGCGACGGCAGTGTGTTGCGGTTAACAGGGGTGTGCTCCACACAGGTCGATCCGAACAATCTGTACCAGCTGCTCGACGACAATCCCATCACCTTCAAGATCCTGCTGCGTTCGCCGGCAGATATTTCGATTGTTCACGCCGCACCTTTCTGGACCGTGGAGACGACCCTGATTCTGCTGGCGCTGTTCGCGGTTGTGATTCTGGCGATTCTTATCTGGGTCGGGGTTCTGCGGAGGCGCGTACGCCGGCAGATGGCCGCGTTGCAACGCGCGGAGGAGACGGCCCAGGCCCTCCGCGATCTCTCGACAGCGATGCTGAATGTGACCAGCGAAGAGCGGTTCGACGCCCAGGTATCGGTGCGGGGCAGCGAGGATATCGCGCAGGTGGTGGTGGGGTTCAACCGAATGTTGTCGGAACTGCAGCAGCGGGACCGTGAAAAACGGGAGGCCGAGGCGAAGCTGCAGCATATGGCGCTGGTGGACGAACTGACCGGCCTGCCGAATCGAAGGCTGCTGTCGGACCGTTTGTCGCAGAGCCTGAAAGCGGCGGAGCGCGATGGACGAATGCTGGCGCTGCTGTACATCGATCTGGACGGGTTCAAACCGGTGAATGACAGCATGGGTCATCGCATCGGCGATTTGCTTCTGAAGCATGTGGCCGAACGTCTGCAGACGAGAGCGCGGGTATCGGACACCCTGGCGCGGATCGGCGGCGATGAGTTCACCCTGATCCTGACCGGAATTCACTCGAAGGCGGACGCTGAGAACGTTGCGGCCAGCCTTCTCGAAGCGCTGACCTCTCCGTTTCAGATCGATGGCCAGGGAATCCGGATTGGAGCCAGCATTGGGATCAGCCTTTTCCCGGAGCATGGCAAAGACGGGGACGAGTTGCTGCAACAAGCCGACTTTGCCATGTACGCCGCCAAGCGGAGCGGCAAGAATCGCATTGTCGAGTTCAGCGACGATCTCGGGAATGCGGCCCGGGAGCGGATGACGCTGGAGGGAGAGCTGCGCCGCGCCGTTGCGGAACACGAGATTTCCCTCGAATACCAGCCGGAGTTCGAACTCGCGACACACACCATTGTGCGGTTTGAGGCGCTGGCACGCTGGAACCACGCCCAGATGGGGCCGGTTCCGCCGCTGAACTTCATCCCGGTGGCCGAAGAGAGCGGGCTCATCATTCCGCTGGGAGCTTTGCTGATGGAGCGGGCCTGCGCGGACGCCGTCACATGGAAGCGGGCCTCCGGCCGGGAGGTTCAGGTCGCGGTCAATGTATCGACCGTTCAATTCGCACAGAACACCTTCGTTGCGGAGGTGAAGGAAATTCTGCGGCGAACCGGGCTCCAGCCGAGCCTTCTGCAGATCGAGCTCACCGAATCCGCAACCCTGACTGGGATCGACCGCGCCGCGAATATCATGCAGGAGCTGAACAGGATGGGAGTCAGCCTTGCGATGGACGACTTCGGCACCGGATACTCGTGCCTGAGCTACCTTCCCAAGCTCGCGTTCGATGCCATCAAGATTGATCGCTCCTTCGTCAACGACTTGATCTTTCGCCCGGCGACACGCGCCTTCGTGCAGTCTATTTTGACCATGGCGCATAACCTCGGCATGAAGGTGATCGTGGAAGGAATTGAAACGAAGGAGCAGCTGGAACTGATCGAATTGCTGGGGGCGAACGAGGCGCAGGGATTCCTGTTGGGTCGACCTACGGCGGATCCAATCGCTTGCCTGCTCAAGGAAAGAGCAGAAGTGGAGTGTCCCCTGGACGGCCGGGAGAATGAACCGCAATTGATCAATGGGGCGAAGCCGGCGTTCAGCGTCTGAAAGAACTGGAGCCGACGACCGGACTTGAACCGGTGACCTGCCGATTACGAATCGGCTGCTCTACCAACTGAGCTACGTCGGCTTGCGCCTTGTCGATTTTATCGTCCACCGCGGGCAGGGTAAAGGCGAGTGCACAGGTGAAGCGTGGCGATAGTAATCAGCAGAAGCGCTGCAGGCGTGTCGCAGATTTTCGCCGCGACGAGCCGGAACCCATAACGAGAAAAGGCCGCCCGGCAACAGGGCAGCCTTTCCTTCAGGGAGAATAGTTCCAACGGAGGCAAGCCATCAGAACTTTCTTGGCGCAATAGTATGGGCGGCCAAAGGGGGTGTCAAGGCAAAATCCAGGGCGACTGCAAGTTGCTGAATTTGAACGATTTGAAAAAATGACCTGCGAAGGATGGCCAGAGTCTGAATTTCGCCCAATATTCGCCCAAACAGCGCCCGCGCCTCCAGCTAATGCTTTTGAATTCTGACGAATAGCAGCAAAGAGCCGCCGGCAAACCCCTTCTGCTATGTCCCAAATAGCGACATCTTCTCGCTTACCCGCCCAGGTGAAGCGAGATGAACTCCTCTTCTGAGACCGCGGAGACAGGCTTGCCCCGCAGGATGCGGATCAGCGCGCGTCCGCCTCCGAGGAACAATCCGAGCAACAGCGCCGCACACATCAGAATTACGACGAACACCGTGATGCCCACCAGCAGGCGGTA
>JBEKIN010000231.1:0-7376 GCA_050011735.1 Acidobacteriaceae bacterium
CCGCCGACCCTCACCTGCTCGGCCAGCCCTGACACCGTCATGTCCGGCGGCACTTCCGCCATCACCGCCACGGGAGTCAGCCCGCAGAACCGTCCTCTCACCTACAGCTATTCCGCTTCCGCCGGCAACGTTAGCGGCAACGGCACCAGCGCGGTCCTGTCCACCACCGGCGCTCCCGCCGGATCCATCACCGTCACCTGCAGCGTGCAGGACGACAAGTCGCACACCGCTTCCGCCACCACCTCGGTGAACGTCCAGGTTCCCCCGCCACCGCCGCCGCCCAAGTCGCAGACGCTCTGCGCGATCCAGTTCGACCGCGACACCAAGCGGCCCACGCGCGTCGATAACGAGTCCAAGGCTTGCCTCGATGACGTCGCGCTGAACGCTCAGCAAAAGGCGGACGCCACTCTGGTGCTGGTCGGCAACTCGGCTCCGGTTGCGCCGCCCAAAGGTAAGCACCACAAAGCGGAGATGACCGCCGACGAGCTGGCAGCGCAGCGCGCGGTCAACACCAAGCTGTACCTCGTCACGGATAAGGGCATCGATGCCGCCCGCATCCTCGTCAAGACGGGCACCAGCGGCCAGAACGAGGTGGCCGATTACCTGGTTCCCGCCGGCGCGAACTTCGACAACGATGTACCGGGCACAACCGTGATTGACGAGAACGCCGTCAAGGCGCAGCCCCGCAACGCGCCCCCGGCCCATCATCACCACAAGAAGGCTGCTGCCGCTGCTCCTGCAGCCCAGTAACCCGGCCTGCAATTTCGATTAGCGCTGAGGGCTGGTCCGATCCTGGACCAGCCCTCGGTCTTTGTTCCAGCAACTTTCAGGAACTCGGCTTTGAATCACGCCTGACCGCACAGCCTGCGAAAAACAAACAAACGCAGCTGCGGCAGACGGCCAGGTTCACCCCACAGCAAGAAGCGAATGCTTCTGCCATCCAATAGTCAATAGTGTTGACCCTGGGCTTCGACCCAAAAGTACCGCCGACACCCCCCGAGTTCCATTTTGGGAAACACAGCCTTGTCTCCCCGGCCCGGCCCTCTGACCGCCTACTTCGGCGTAATATTGCTCACCGGCAGATCCCAGTGCGCCAGAAGGATTTCAAAACGCCTCTGCTCCCGCGCTCGATAATTGTCCTGGTCCGGCCACAGGTCCTTGATGAGCGCTTCCTCATCCGGATTCGCGGTCGTCGCCGCCGTCGAGTTCTTAAAGACGATCGTCACCCGATAATCCCAGCGCGCATCCTCGGTCATGTGGTTAGCCGGCGTTTCAATCTTCACCGAGAGCATCCGCCCCGTCTTCTCGATCCGCTGCAGCAGCGGGTAGTGATACTGCAGGAAGAGGTTCAGAAACTCCTGCTGATGCCCCCACTGTGTCTTGTAGTAGTACTCCATCGTGTAAGACTGATCGGGCGACCCCTGCGGCGGAGCTCCCTGCGCGAACAAAGGCAACGCAAACACAAACAGCAACAATGCCGGAAATATCTTTCTCATCGATTCCCCCTTCAACCCGGTTTTCGCCACGATTGTAGGCTGCCCGGAAGATTTCCGCCCAGGTATTACTTTTGCTGGAATGTAATGGCGGTTCGTCAACGCCAGTCCAGGATCGCAATGCACGAGTGATGCAGGAAACGCTTGTAGCGCCCGTTGTCGACCTGCAGCAAATAAACGTCATCGCTGCAGTTTTCGCTGACGACGACTCCAAAAAACAATTGCTTCCCGTCCGGCGACCAAGTCAGTGACCCTCCGAGATCCTCCGGCATGATTCCCATCCAACGAGGTGATCCCGAAAGAACCCGGCGGTCCGTGCCGTCGACGTTTGCCACCACGATCTTGCTTCCCGCATACCAGGCGATGCGGTCGGCAATGGGCGACACCACGGCGTCATAACCGTCACTGAATTTGGTGAGTACGCCATTCTTGGCAAGTTCAATCGAAAACTCGACGTCGCAGGCATTCGGTTGCCGGGTTGGCACGTCTCCGATAATCCCCACCAACAGCCGGCTTCCAGAGTGCATCCATTGCACTGGAGCCGAGGCGTCAAAACGGGCGAGATAGCCGAACGGCAGGCCATGGGCCGCCAGTTGATTGAATGGCGCTATGGTCCGAACCGATCCGTCCCTTATCGAAACAGCCTGAACGGACGGATCGGAGAGTGACCAGTGAAAAAACGCAATCTCGGAATCATCCCAGGACCACGGAAGCTGCCCAGGATCGGACTTCAAATCGATGAGCGGCCGGACCTTGCCTGAGGCGATTTCGAAAATTGCAATTCTGCAGTTTCCTGCCTCCCCGCCGGTGATAAACGCCACCAGCCGGCCGTCGTGGGAGAGAGCCGGATTCAGATTCGCGCATCCGGAACCACCGCGCGGCAGATCAAGCCTGCGCGCTGTCCCCGCAGTTGCGTAACCAACCAGCCCATCCACCGTGAAAAGAACAGTTGCTTGTTGTTTGGCGGTGAACTGCGCGACCTTCGCAATGTTGGGGCCCTCAAAACGCCACAATTCGTCGGCCTCGTCCGCACCGGACCCAGCTGCCTTCTGAGCTACGGCGACGACCGTAGCGAGAGCGACGCAGAAGATCAGCGTGCCGCTCGTTCTGCCAGACCATTTTCCTCTTGTGGCGATGCTCACGCCGACAAGCGTAAAACCGGCCTGTCCGGAAAGCCCCGCGCGCTATGACACTTTCGTCTGTGTCACAAATTGCCCGGCCCAACGGCCTGGAATCGCAATTTCGACTAACGCAGGAGAGCTCCAACTGCCTTCCCCACCCCTTCGCCCTCACCGCATCGTCTAATCTATAAACATGCGCGAAAGCCAGTCCCAGCCTGAAGTTTTCGACCTCCTCGTCATCGGAGCAGGCCCCACCGGTATGGCCTGCGCCATCGAAGCGCAACGCGCCGGCTTCCGCTCCGTCCTCCTCGACAAGGGCTGCCTCTGCAATTCCCTCTTCCACTACCCCGCCCACATGACTTTCTTCACCACCTCCGAGCTGCTGGAGATCGGCGACATTCCCTTTCCCAGCCCCAACGCCAAGCCCACGCGCAATGAGGCGCTCGAGTACTACCGCAAGGTCGCCATGCACTACCAGCTCGATATCCGCCCCTACGAACGCGTCGAAGCGGTCACCGGCGAGGATTTGAACTTCACCATCACCACCCGCGATGCCTTCGGCCGCCAACATCGCTACAGCTCCCGCAAGGTCGTCGTCGCCACCGGCTACTACGATCTGCCCAATATGATGAACATCCCCGGCGAAGACCTGCCCAAGGTGATGCACTACTACAACGACCCGCATCCCTTCTACGGCCTCGATGTCGTCGTCATCGGCGGCAAAAACTCCGCCGCCATCGCCGCCCTCGAGCTCTGGCGCCACGGCGCGCGCGTTACTGTGGTCTATCGCGGCTCCGCCATGCAGCCGCACATCAAGTACTGGATTCTTCCCGACATCGAAAACCGCATTAAGAATGCCCAGATCACCGCGTTTTTCTCGACCACCGTCACCCGCATCGACCCTGACTCCATAACCGTCAAAACGCCGCAGGGCCCGCGCGTTCTCGCCAATGATTACGTCTTTGCCATGACCGGCTACCTTCCCGATTTTGATTTTCTCGAGTCCCTCGGCGTACACATTGAGGGAGAGTTCCGTTGTCCGGCCTGTGATCCCCGTAGCCTCGAAAGCAACATTCCAGGAATTTACCTTGCGGGTGTCATCATCGCCGGCGATCGCACCAACGAGATTTTCATCGAGAACGGCCGCTTCCATGGCCGCCAGATTGCCGAGGACCTGAAGCAAAAGCTGCATGACGCTGCCCCGGCGCTGACCGGAGTCTAGGCCCAGAGTTTTAGCTCGTTTTTGGCTGGTCGTCGCTCGTCTCTGGCTCGCTTTCGGCTCGCTTCTCGCTGGTTTTTAGCTCGCTTTTCGCTCGTCTCTAGCTCGTTTTTGGCTGGTCGTTCGCTCGTCTCTGGCTCGCTTTCGCTCGCTTTTCTCGTCCGTCTTTTTATGCCACTGCTCCGACCACGATCGATTCGCGGCCAGTTCATGGCCGCCCTGGTTCTCTTCGAGATCTTCGTCGTCGGCATTTTTACGCTCCTGCTCCTGCATCAGCAGCGCAGCGAAATGGCACAGCGCATGCACCGCCGCCTCGAAAACCAGGCTTTTCAGATGGGCGCCCTCGGCTCGCTCGCCCTCGCCGACCCGCACCCCGGCTCCTTCGCCCGTGTCGTGGCCATCGCGGCAAAATCCCCCAGCGTCAGCGCCGCCCAGATCACTGACCTCCAGGGCCACATTCTGGCCAGCACCGATCCCACCAGCATCGGCAAAATCACCCTCTCCCTGCGCGAGAAAGGCTACCTGCATCCGCTCGACGCTCCCGTCATGTTTCAGTCCGTCAACCGCCAGTGGGAGGTCGTCACCCCCATCATGGAGGACGGCCGCGTCCGCGCCCTCGCCTGGATCTACCCCAACGACCGCCAGGACGTCCTGGACCTCCATGCGCTGCTGCGCATCACCGCCGTGTGGGCCGCGTTCGTCCTCGGCGCCTGCACCATCATCGCCGCCTTCCTGGCGGAGTCCATCACCCGCCAGCTCGCCTTGCTCACCCGCGCCACGCGCCACCTCATCCAGCACCCCGAAGAGCCCGGCGAATTCCCTCTCTCCGTCAAGGCTTCCACTGAAGCTTCCGAGCTCACCATCGCCTTCAATCGCATGGTCGCCGCCATGCACGATCAGCGCGCCGGCCTCAACGAAACCCTGGCCCTGCTCGACTCTATGCTCGCCAACGCCCCCATCGGCTTCGCCTTCTTCGACCGCAAATACCGCTTCGTCCGCGTCAATCAGTTTCTCGCCGACATGAACGGCTACTCCTTCGCCCTCCATCTCGGCCGCGGCGTCGGCGGAATTCTCCCGCCCGCTACCGCCGCGAAGCTCGAGCGCAACATCGAAGCCGTCTTCCAGACCGGCGCCCCCATCCGCAACCTCGAACTCACCTGGGAGCCCGAGCCCCGCCGCCCACGCAGCTGGCTCGCCCACCTCTATCCCGTCCGCACCGAGACGGACGCGACCCGCTGGGTCGGCGCCATCCTTGTCGATACCACCGAGCAGAAGCGCGGCGAAGAAACCCTCCGCCGCACTGAGAAGCTCGCCGCCACCGGCCGCCTTGCCGCCTCCATCGCGCACGAGATCAACAACCCCCTCGAAGCCGTCACCAACCTTCTCTACCTCATCCGCCAGGAGCGCCTCACTCCTGAAACCGCCCGCTTCGCCGAACTCGCCCAGCAGGAAGTCACCCGCGTCTCTGAGATCACCCAGCAGACTCTCCGCTTCTACCGCCAGTCCACCCTCCCCACCATCGCCAATGTCAGCGAGCTCCTCAACTCCGTCATCACCCTGCACCTCGGCCGCATCCAGACCCTCCAGGTCGACCTCCAGCGCGACTACCCCGGCCACCTCTCCCTCTTCTGCTTCGCCGGCGAGCTGCGCCAGCTCTTCGCCAACTTAATTGGCAACGCCCTCGACGCGATGACCCCCGACGGCGGCCGCCTCCTCATCCGCGCCCACAATTCCTGGCAGAACGGAACCCTGGGCGTCCGCGTCTCCGTCGCCGATACCGGCTGCGGCATCTCCCAGGAAGCTCGCCGCCACATCTTCGAGCCCTTCTTCACCACCAAGGAAGCCACCGGCACCGGCCTCGGCCTCTGGGTCAGCGACCAAATTATCCGCAAGCATCACGGCTCCGTCCGCGTTCGCAGCCGCGATCACGGATCCGCCACCGGCACCGTCTTCAGCATCTTCTTCCCCTCCACCGGCCTCCAAAACGAAGCCGCCGCCACCGAAACCCCCAACCACCAGGAAGAAAAAGCTATCCGTTAGCCAGGCGTGCGTGTGCCCCGGGTCTCGCCTCTGAGACCCGGGAATTCGCGCAAAGCCGGGTGCCCCACATCCCTGCTGTTGGGGATGTGGGAATCGCGCAAAGCGCGACCTCTTCGTTTGTCCCCTTTTCCTGAACGCCGAACGCTGAACGCTAATCGTTTCTCGCCAAACGCTTCTCGCTAAAAGCTTCTCGCTCGCTTTTTGCTCGCAGTTCGCTCGCCTCTCGCTAATCGCTTTTCGCCAAACGCTTCTCGCTAACCGCTTTTTAGCTGACCGCCTCTTAGCCGACCGCTTCTCCGCTACACGCACGCCACGCGCAGCGTGGCGTGCGTGCTATCCTCCCCTTTCCCCGTTCTCACTCTTCTGGAGGAATCCGCACCCATGCTCCTGCGTTCTCGCCGCATCCCCGCGCTCATTCTGCTCGCCACCCTCCCTCTCTTCGCCGCGGACAAAAAGAAACCGGCCCCAACCCCAGCACCCGCTGCCACTGACCCCGATCACGGCCCCTGGTCCGAGCCTCAGCCCGCCACCGAAAAACTCGACCTCACCATGTACGCCCGCATCCGCGAAGAAGGCCTCCTCCACTCCCATGTCATGGACTACGGCTCCGCCCTCGCCGACGACATCGGCCCCCGCCTCACCGGCTCGCCCAACCTCGCCAAAGCCAATGCCTGGACCCGCGATCAGCTCACCGCAATGGGCTGCGTCAACGCCCACCTCGACGACTGGGGTGAATTCGGCATGGGCTGGCAGCAGCTCAACACCTGGGTCCGCATGACCGCTCCCGACACCGCGGTCTTCATCGCCCAGGCCACGCCCTGGTCGCCGCCCACCAGCGGCCCCGTCACCGGCGACGCCGTCTTCGTCAACATCCAGACCGACGACGACTTCGCCAAATACCAGGGCAAGCTCGCCGGCAAAATCGTGCTCCTCGGCGACATGCGCCCTGTCCCGCCCATCGATGCCGCCCTCTTCGAGCGCTACACCGACCAGCAGCTCGCCGACATCGCCAACTACCCCGTCAATAACGCCGACGGCCTCACCCCTGAAATCCGTGAGCGCATCCGCACCATGGGCCAGCGCATGCGCCTCGCCGACAAGCTCGTCCAGTTCCTCGCCGACGAAAAAGCCGCCGGCGTCATCCGTCCCTCCCGCGACGCCAGCCACGGCGGCGGCGCTGGCGGCACCATCTTCGACGACAACGGCGCCGCCATGGGCCGCACTCCCTACATCCGCGGCCACGAAATGAAAGTCCCCACCGTCGTCATGGCCATCGAAAGCTACGGCCGCGTCTTCCGCCTCCTCCAGGCGCACGTGCCCGTCTCGATTGAAATGGACGTCGAAGCCAAATTCACTGGCGATCATGAGCATGGATATGACACCGTCGCCGAAATCCCCGGCACCGATCCTGGCCTGAAAGATCAAGTCGTCATGGTTGGCGGCCATCTCGACAGCTGGATCGCCGGCACCGGCGCGACCGACAACGGCGCAGGCACCATCGTC
>JBEKIN010000232.1:0-7373 GCA_050011735.1 Acidobacteriaceae bacterium
CCGACGCATACATGGATCGCCCCGACTTCAACGCCGGCCTCGCGCAACTCCACGCCCGCAATCTCGCCTACGACATCCTCATCGTCCACCATCAGCTGCCGGCCGCCATTCGCCTCGTCGACCGCCATCCCAACCAGGTTTTCGTCCTCGATCACATCGCCAAACCGCCCATTCGCCGCGGAGAACGCCAGCCCTGGGCGCGCGACCTCGCCGACCTCGCACGCCGCCCGAATGTTTTTTGCAAGCTTTCGGGAGTCGTCACGGAAGCCGACTACACAACCTGGAATTACGAGCAGATTCTGCCGTACATGGAAGCCGCGCTCGCAGCCTTCACTCCCGCGCGCCTCATGTTCGGCTCTGACTGGCCTGTCTGCCGCGTCGCCATCACGTATCTCGACTGGGTTCGCACCATCGAACGCTTCACCGCGTCGCTCTCCGCCACCGAACGCGAGGCCCTCTTTCATTCGACGGCCGCCCGCGCCTATCGCCTCACCTGAGAATCGTCAGCTCACCGCGATCCTGACAGGCCGGCACAAGCGCGTTCAAATCTCCAGCACGGAAACCATTTGCCCCGCGACAAGCCGCTCTGTCGTCTCCGGCACCACCAGAAATCCATTGGCCTTCGCCGCCGCTGCCAGGTCTCCCGACCCCTGCCACGCAACTTGCTTCACCCGCGCCCCGCGAACATCGTTTTCCACGCGCGCCGGGAGAAAGCGCGTCAATCCCGCCTTCACTCGAACCTCTTCCTCCAGCTGCGCCATCCCGAATCGCGGCCGGCACTCGCTTTCACCGCCCAGCCCGCGCAGCAGCGGCCCCGCAAACAACGCAAACGTCACCATTGTTGAAATAGGATTCCCCGGCAGACCGAAGAAGTGCGTGCTCGGCAGCTTCCCGAAAACTACCGGCTTCCCCGGCTGAATGCGCGCCCCTGTAAAGAAGAAATCCGCTCCCAGGGCGACCAGCGCCTGCTCCACAAAATCGAACTTCCCCATCGAAACCCCACCGGTCAGCAGCACCAGATCGCAGTCCGCGGCCGCGCGAATCGCCCGTTCCGTCGCCGTGCGGTCGTCCCGCACAATCGGCAGAATCTCCGGCTCGCCGCCAGCGGCTCTCACCTGTTCCCCCAATGAGTAACTGTTTGAGTTACGAATCTGATATTCCAGCGGCGTCTCCGCAACTTCCACCAGTTCATCGCCCGTTGCCAGAATCGCAGCGCGTGGCGTGGCGAAGACCGGCAGCTCCGCACCGCCGCAAGCAGCCGCGGCTGCAATCTCTGTCACGCCCATCCGCTGCCCGGCGGCAACCACTACCTCTCCGGCCCGCGCCTCCGCGCCGGCTGGCACGATGTTTTCGCCCGGCACGATCGCCCGCGCTTCCGCAAGGCCCACCACTCCGCCTTGCGCAGCGACGTGCTCCACCATCACCACGCAGTCCGCGCCCGTCGGCACCGCCGCTCCGGTCATGATCTCCGCCGCTTCTCCTGGCTGTATCGCACCCAGCGTCCACGCTTCTCCGGCGCGCAGCTGGCCCACGACCCGCAGGCCGCCAGCCTGCAAATCCGCGGCCCGGCACGCAAAACCATCGCGCGTCGCGCGTGCAAACGGCGGCTGATCCCGATCCGCCACCACGGCCTCCGCCAGCACGCGCCCCGCCGCGGCCGCCAGCGGAACCCGCTCCACCCGCCGCGCCGTCGCCGCTTCGTCGCGCGCCCGCTCCGCCTCCCGCCGCACCACCGCGGCAGCGTGGTCGTAACTGAGCACGATCGATGGAGAGTCGCCCCTCATTCCAGACGATTGTCGCAAAATAAAAGAGCGCCGTCCGTTTCCGCCTCTGCATTCGAAGCGGCAACTCCGGCGCTCTTCCCTCTCTTGACTCCGATTCTTAGTGCTTTTTCGCCGCCTTATAGCTGGTGGACTGCGTCTGATTCAGCTCCGCCAGCACCTGTTTCGCGTCGCTGGCAAACGGTCCCGTCGGCGCCAGGTCCAGATACTTCTGGTACGCCTCCGCCGTTCCCGGCGGCGCAACAATCTTCTTCGTGGCGGGATCGATCGTCGCCTTGTTGATCAGAGCCTTTCCCTTCAGGTAGTACGGAATCGGCTTCGTCGGATCGACTGCGATGGCTTTGTCAGCCGCCGCCACCGTGGCGTCCAGCTGATTGTTCCGGTCCATCACGATCGCTTCGTTCGAGAAGTACATTGAGGCCCCCGAAGGATTGGCCTTCGCCGCTGCATCGTAGGCCGCCTGAGCTTCGGGAATCTTGGCCTCTGAGCCGTAGGCCTCGCCCAGCGAATTACCTGCTGCGCCCAGCACGTCGGCATTCGGCTTCTTCGACGCCGTTTCCAGCGTTATGCCCTTCTGCAGCGTCGTCTCCGCGTCCGAATACTGCTTTAGTCCCAGCTGCGCCTCTCCCAACTCCACCATGATCAGCGGTTCGTCCGGTTTAAGAGCGGCGTCCTTCTGCATCAGCGCGGCAGCATCGGCAAAGTTCTTGTCGGCGCGATCCGAGCGCGCCTTCGCCAAGTCCGCATTCAGGTTCTTGATCGTCGAGTTTTCCTTCAGAATCTCGGCATTCTTCTTCTTCGTTTCCTCCAGGTTCTTGCGGTCCTCCGGGCTCAGCTTGGCGATGTAATCGGGTCGCGACATGTCGTCGTCCTGCGCCGTGTCGGCATTCGCCGTTACCTTCACGTTGTCGATCTGATCGACCACCTTATCCTTCGGCGTCGTCGGACTCCGGAAAACCAGCGTGTACGTCCCCGGCGTCACATCGCCTTTGTAGGTGCCGGTTCCGTCCAGCTGGAACGCATATTTCGGTTCCACACTCGCTGACGTCATCGCGCCTTCATACAAAGAAATCGTCCCCGCGGTAAGCGGCGAACCTGCCGGATCGGTCACTACCCCGTGGATTTTCCCCGTTGCCTGCGCCGCCATCGACAGTGCAGCTCCAAAAAGTACGGCCAGCGCCACGCGCGGCCCAATGTTTCCTCTCTTCATAGTCCTTCCTCTCTGCTGGAGTGCGCAGTCACGCCGCGCCCTCCTGATTTGTCTCCCCGGCGTCCGGTCCCGCCTCCCGCTTTCTTTCATAATGGATCGGGTCCTTCACCCCGGCCTGCTCGAAGGCGCGCAGCCGCAGCACGCAGCTCTCGCACACGCCGCACGCGGCCTCCGAGCCCGAATAGCATGACCACGTTAAATCCAGAGGCGCGGACAGTTCAAGACCCAGCTCCACGATCTCCTTCTTGTGCATATGGATGAGGGGCGTCTTCACGATGATGTCGCCGTCCCGCGTCCCTCTTTCGATCAGCTCCTGGAACGCCTCATAATACGCGGGTCGGCAATCCGGATAGCCCGAGCTATCTTGCTCCACCGCCCCGACGAACACCGCCTTCGCCCCCAGCACCTCCGCCCAGCTCACCGCCGCCGCCAGAAAATGCGCATTACGAAACGGAACATACGTCACTGGAATCCCTGTCCCGATCCCCGCTCCGCTCGCAACCGCCTCGGGCACGTTAATGCGCGGATCCGTCAGCGCC
The DNA here is from genome assembly GCA_050011735.1 of Acidobacteriaceae bacterium. GTDB lineage: Bacteria > Acidobacteriota > Terriglobia > Terriglobales > Acidobacteriaceae > Palsa-343. Next base: position 3,531 of record JBEKIN010000232.1, read on the forward strand.
GACCCGCCAATCCGCCGGAACAAATCCAGCCGCAGGCGCAGAAAATCGCGGAACCCCAGCGCGTCGGCCACGGCGTGCGCCGCCTGCAACTCCCGCTCCTCAGTCCGCTGTCCGTAGCTGCAATGCAGCGCGTACGCGTCATACTCCCGCGCCGCCAGCGCCGCGCACACACAGGAGTCCATGCCGCCAGACAGGCATACCACAGCCCGTTCCCGATGTCCGATGTCGCCCCGCTGGATCACTCTTTATCCTAGCGCGACCCGTGCCCTCCCGGCACCCGCCCCCACCGCACCAAGGTCACCAGCTCCGGTTCGACGAGCCTACCCTCCATGTCGCACCCAGAACCCTGCCGGGGTGACGATGGGGTATCGGTGCGCCAGTGCCAGCAGATCCTTGTCGCCGGTGACCAGGTATTGCGCCTGCGCTGCGCGAAACGTTGCGAGGACCTGCTGATCCGTCGCGTCGCGCAATTCCGGATCCGTGCTCGTGTCTGGTTCCATAACGTCGGCCTGGAAAATTAGACTGTCCGTCAGATCGCGAATCTCATCGGGACTCAGTCGAATTCTTACGATGCGAGGTAAGATGCGCCCGATTTCATCCAGAATGAATCGTGAGAGAACCACATCGAGCGTCCCCTCGCGCCAGGCACGCACAATGCAACCTGGGATGCTCGCGGGATACGCCAGTCCGGAAACCACCACATTCGTATCCAGCACGACCCGCAAACCGGCCATCAGCGCCGCCGTCGTTCTTTTGCCACCGCCGCGTCAATCTCCGCGAGCCCTTCGTTCTCCGGAACGTTCCCATATGCCTCGGCAATGCGATCACTGAGCTCGTCGAAGCGGGCGCGCATCCGGCGAATCCGCGCAAACAAGTCGGCATCGACGAGCGCCGCGACCGGCTTCCCATCCTTGTTAATCACGATGCTGTCGCGGCGATACTGTACCTGGTTGAGCATCTCCCCCAGGTTCTGGCGAAAATTGACGGCGCTCACCTCATTCACCATACGATGCCTTTTCCCTCACAGCCACCATTATCATTATGACCATATCGATCATTATAATAACATGAGCCGAGCGCTTCCCGGTTTCAGTCCTGTTCTCAGTCCGCGGTCGGCCGAAACTTCCGGTACGCCACCACCGCCAGCACAATAAACAGGACCAGCGTAAGCACTTGCGCCACCTTCAGTGGCATCTCCGTCCCCGTCGGTGCCAGTGCATGCAACGCCGGAATCTTCTCGAACGACTGCACGACCAGCACGAAAAAATTCAAAAACTGCGCCAGCACCGCCGTGATCGCATACGTCCCGCGCCACCCTCCGCCGAGCTTTCCGCCATAGCGCGCCACCACCGCGAACAACAGCACAATCATTGACAGAATGCCGAACACGATGCCCGGCGTCACTCCCTTATACGGATACATAAATCCGGTAATGCTCGTCAGCGCCGTCGTAACCAGAAACAGACCCGTCAGCAGCGGCATTTTCTTCGCTGCCATCATCCCAAAAATCACCAAAAATCCCGCAGCAATCCCAACCAGGCTGATCGCCACATGCACCTGCGTAAACCGCGCAAGACTCATTCCCAGAATCATCATGTCCATCCTCTCTGTTGTGATTGTGGGCGCTACGCGGCGCCGCGCCTTCGGTTGAACTCTGCGCATTGCGCAAGAAGGGCCCCGGTAAAGCCTGCAGAAAACCTGCAGAAGGTCAGATTACCCGCTTCTGCCGCCCTTCAGGCGGCAGCCTTGCGCAACAATTCCTCGACCTTCGCATCCAGATCCTTCGCGACGGCAAGAGCCGCGGCATTGTCGTACGACGCAAGATAACTCGACATCCGATCATAAGAAATGTGTACGCCGTCGGCGCGCTCGTCCACCAGGATCGTCACCGGCGCATATGAACCGGCGTCCGGCACATGCTCCGTCATCTTTTTCATGATCAGCGGATTGCCCACCACCAGCCGCACCATAGAGTGCGCGCCCGCGCTCCGTTGCTTGCTCAATATCTGGCCCAAATCGTATCGCGCGAACAACATCAGATCCGATTCACCGGTCGCGCTCTGCACCACCCGCTCCAGTTCCGCCCAGGTCTTCGCGGCCGCAATCTGCTTCCCGAACTGCTGCATGTCCGGACGCCCGATCGCCTTCTCGATTGTCGCTACTACCTCCGCAAACGGCCTCGCGGAGATCAGGCTCCAGCGTTCAACGTTGATTCGCCGTATCGCCACGTTGCACCTCGCCGACATTGTGGGCCCACTTCGTTGCGGCTAACCGTTCGGTAGTGTCTCAGTTTGAATTTCTGCGCGCAGCCCGTCGGGCGAGTCGCGCGATTAAGCCGGAACGTACGTCAACCGAATCATGTCATCGGCGATTAACTCGCTGGCCACCAGGTGGAGCGGCGGTCGGGGGCCGACGAAGAATGGCGTGCCACCACCAAGCACGACGGGGCGGAGGTAGAGTCGATACTCATCGATAAGACCGGCCTCGGTCAGGCTTTGCGCGAGGACTGGTCCGCCAACTTGAATCTCGCCAGCCAGCTCAGTCTTCAGCCTGCGTATCGCCTTCTCGAAGTCATCCGCGACAAGCGTGGCGTTGGGGCCGACTGACTTGAGGGAACGCGACACGACCCACTTCGGCTGGCTCCGCCACGCCACCGCGAAGTCGCGATCCTCCGCGTCCCAATCAGGAAGATCGTCGTCCCAATAACGCATGATCTCGTACATGCGGCGACCGTAGATGACGCCCGTCAGGCCACGCACCAGCTCGATGAAGTGACGGAAGGCCGCGGGTGCAGGCGGCCCAAGCTTCATGTGGTCCACGTAGCCATCCAGCGACTGGTTCAATCCGTAGACAAGTTTTGCCATGCTGCAAAGTCTCCTCCCGCGTTCTTCAGAATAGCTTGAGCCGACCTCGCGCGGAGGTGGGTTAAACACGATCTGCGCGCCGCCTTGTAGGTGTGACCAATGACCAGAGGTCCGCTTCCCAATCCCGAGATTCAAACTGAGACACTACCAACCGTTCCGTCCGATTGACATCCCACCCCAACGCGCATACCTTCGGCTCTTGCGAAAATACTTCGTCTATTGAGGAGTTTCCCGGCATGCGCCGCTCCGCCATTCTTCTTCTGTCTCTGCTCGCCGCCACGCCCGCTCTCCTCTCAGCCCAGGACGTGCCTTCGCAGCCGCCGCTCGGCCAGCTCGACCCCACGCGCAACCTCTCCCAACCCGTCCTCTTCTCCTCCTTCCACCAGCCGCTCCCCGAGCAGTACATCTGGACCAGCGACGCACCCAACCTCAGCCGCGCCCAGCGCGACGAGCCACGCTGGTTTCGCGTGCACCTGCATCTGGATTCCGTCCCCGATGTGGCCGAGCTCTATCTCGCCGGTCCGCGTTCCGCTGAGGTTTACCTCAACGGCTGGGAAGCGGCCCACTTCAATACCGACCCGCTCTCCCGCCTCGAGATGCACGTTTTCCATGTCGACATCGCGCGCCAGCTCCATCCTGGCGACAACGTCCTCGCCATCCGAGCCGACAACGGCCGCACCCTCGTCGTTAAAATCGTTCCTGCTGCGCCTGGCGTCCTCGCTGCGCCCATCCTTATCAGCAGTCCCGAATGGAAAGCGTCGACCCGCACCGCCGACCGCTGGCAAAACACCGACTTCAACGACAGCTCGTGGTCCGCTGTCACCGCTCGCGGCTCCATCGAAGGCAACATCGATTTCCTCCAGTGGAACATCGATGCCGGCCTCTACGACTGGCCCGGCTATGAAGGCGAATCGCCGTTCTTGGCCCATACCGATCTGCCCGCTGCCGAACTCCATGACGTTTACGCAGGTCAGGGCAG
>JBEKIN010000233.1:0-7348 GCA_050011735.1 Acidobacteriaceae bacterium
CGAGGAAGGCATCACCGGCGCCTTCATCCGCGACATCAAAGGCAACACTCGCACCGTCTGCTTCCTCTCGGGCTCCGGCGAGCATGCGATTGACGACACCAGCCGCGACGGCGCCTCCCGCCTCAAAGACCTCCTCGCCAAAGACAGCTACCAGACGCAGTCCATCAACCTGATCCAGAAAGCCGAAGCCCCCTCCGACTGCACCGCCATCGTCGTCGCCGGACCCACCCAAAACTACGAGCAACCTGAAGTCGACGCCATCAAAACCTACGTCGAAAACGGCGGCCGCGCTCTCGTCATGCTCGATCCGCCGCTCAGCATGGGCCCCTCCAGCATCGCCGACAACGACGCCCTCACTTCTCTGCTCGCCAGCTGGGGCGTCACCGTCCAGAAAGATCTCGTCCTCGACCTCAATCCCATCGGCCAGCTCTACGGCTTCGGCGGCCAGGTGGCTCTCGTCAACAGCTACGGCACGCAGCCCATCGTCGCCGACATGAAGACCACCTTTACCGGCTTCCCGCTCGCGCGCTCCCTCACCTTTAGAAACGCCGACAAGACCACCGTCGAAAAGCTCTTCGACACTTCCGCCACCAGCTTCGCCACCACCAACCTCAGTTCCCCCAAAATCAACGTGAAGGACCCCAACAACATACAAGGTCCGCTCACCCTCGCCGTCGCCGGCAGCTACAACACCGGAAAACCCAGCTCCGAGGGCCGCTTCGTCGTCATCGGCAGTTCCGCCTGGTCCTCCAACGCCTTCCTCAGCTTCAACGGCAACAAGGACCTCGCCGCCAACACCGTCAACTGGCTCTGCTCCGACGAAGACCTCATCTCCATCCGTCCCAAAGCGCCGGAAGACCGCCGCATCACCATGACGCAGGCGCAGCTCAACATGGTGCGCATCGTAAGCCAGTTCCTGCTCCCGCTCATCGTCATCGTCGGCGGCATCATGGTCTGGTGGAAGCGGAGATAGGAGCGTCATCCTGAGCGGAGGCAAGCCGAAGCGAGGACCACGAGTTTGTTTTTTAGCTGTCATCCTGAGCGCAGCGAAGGACCCTGCGTTTGTTTTTTGATCCCAGCATCTGAACCCTGAAGAATCGTTATGAAATTTCGCGGTCTCCTCGTTGCTGTCGTCGTTCTCCTCATTCTCGCCGGCGTCCTCTACTGGTCCGAGCACCGCAAGACCCCGGACACCACCTCGACGTCGACTCCCGCGAGTCCGGCGATCCTCAAACTCGACCCCGCCGCCGTCACTTCTCTCACCGTGAAGCAGCGCGGCGCGCAGCCCATCACCCTCGTTCGCTCCGGCGCGGCCAACTGGCAAATCATCGCGCCCAGCGCCTTCCCCGCCGACAGCGCCACCGTCTCCGCCATGCTCTCCTCGCTCGCGCCCCTCGCTTCCGAACGTCTCGTCGAAGATAAGGCATCCGACTTGTCCCAGTTCGGCCTCATCGATCCAACCCTCGAGCTCGACGTCACCACCAAAGACAACAAGACCAGCCGCCTTCTCCTCGGCGACAACACGCCCACCGGCGATGCCACCTACGTCGCCCTCGCCGGCGATCCGCGACTCTTCACCGCCGCGTCGTACCTCAAGACCAGCCTCAACAAAAGCCTCACCGACCTGCGCGACAAGCGCCTGCTCCCCGTCAACGCCGCCTCGGTCAGCAGCATCGACCTCACCCGCAAGGATCAGACCATCGGCTTCGCCCGCGTGCAAAACGGCTGGCAAATCGAGAAGCCCGCCTCGTACCGCACCGACAATTATCAGGTCGACGATCTACTCCAGCAGATCACCGGCGCAAAGTGGGATCCCGCCGTTTCACCTGATGCCGCGGCCAAAGCCTTCGCGAAAGCCACGCCCGTCGCAACGACGAAGCTCACCGGCAGCTCCGGCGCGGACACTCTCGAAGTCCGCAACGACAAGGACGGCTCCTACGCGAAATCCAGCGCGATGCCCGGAACCTGGAAGATCGACTCCGCCGCCGCCAGCGCCCTCAACCAGGACCTCACCCGCACCCTCGACGACTTCCGCAACAAGCAGCTCTTCGACTTCGGCTACGCCGACCCGGAGAAGATCGAATACCACTCCGGCGCAACCTCGCTCGTCCTCACCCGCTCCGGAACCACCTGGCTCTCCAGCGGCAAGAAGATGGACGGCGACAGCGTTGAGAATCTCGTCACCGCCCTGCGCGACCTGGCCGCGACAAAGTTTCTCGACACCGGATTCACAACATCGCAAATCGAAGTCACCGTGACCTCGAACAGCGGCAAGCGCGTCGAGAGCGTCCAGCTCCAGAACACACCCGACGGCGCCATCGCGAAGCGCGAAGACGGCCCCGCGCTCTACGCTCTCGATCCCATCACCATCAAAGGGCTCACCGACGCCGTCGCCGCCCTCAAACCCGCCGCGCCGCCGAAGAAATAAGCGCAGGAGATCCCCCAACAGATTAGCTTCTCCGTAGGTCCGTTCGCTTGGTCTTAGGGCTCCGTGAGTGGCCTACGAGAAAGCCAATTACACCTAAAGGCCAGCAGCCAGGCTAATGCATAAGACCTACGAATTCGTTAGTCCGTTGCCCGCTCAAGCAGCTTTGGAGCGGATCGAGAGCCTTCTCTCAAAAGAGGGCGTCGAGTACAGAGCTGCCAATCTCTCTGTTGCATCGGTAAGAACCCCACTCGCATTCGTAAGTATTGATCCGAAGCTATACAGTAAGCTATACAATCTCGGCAACTGGACTGGTTTAAACCCGTTCGTTTTTGTCAGTGGCGTGGAAGTGCGATGCGAGCAAGTCGACAGCGGACTCACGAAGGTCACGGTTCGCGTCAACAGGCTTCGGGGGTTTCTATTTGCGACACCTTGGACTGCGTGCAGCTTGCTGGCGGTAGTTATGTTTCAAATGTCAGAACCCGGGGGAGCGATCCTGGTCATCGGAGTCGCCTGCGCCGCGTGGTTCGGCATTGTGTCATTCCTTGGCGGTTACCTGGTAAGGAAGGAGATTAGTGAAAGTCTGAAGAACCAGTAGGGCAGTGTCGCTCGGCACCTTTACACTATGTCGAGATGACAGCTGGGTGCCCCACATCTGCCCGGTGTTGGCAGATGTGGGATTCCACCACCGTTCGCATCACCGCGATGCGGCTTTTGTATCAGGGCACGACGCTGGGTGCCCCACATCTGCCCGGTGTTGGCAGATGTGGGATTCCACCACCATTCGCATCACCGCGATGCGGCTTTTGTATCAGGGCACGACTTTAGTCGTGCCGAAAAAAGACGGCGCGCAGCGCCTTCCATGGTTCGGTTGCACCCGCGTGTCCTGCCAGGACACGCCGTGCGACCGAACCCCAGCCGCGCCTTTAAACTAAACCAGAATGACGACCGCCAACCCCCGCACCGCCCTCCTCGACCTCCTCGCCCGCACCTCCTTCCGCCTCGGCAACTTCACCCTCTCCTCCGGCGCAAAGTCCGACTACTACATCGACTGCCGCACCACCACGCTCCACGCGGAAGGCGCCCGCCTCACCGGCCTCTCCATCCTCGACCTGCTCCGCGAGCACAATCTCCATCCCGTAGCCGTCGGCGGACTCACCATGGGCGCCGATCCCGTCGTCTCCGCCGTCTCCATCGCCAGCGCATGGCATGCGCAGCAAGACGCAAACGCGCCCCTCATCCACGGCTTCCTCGTCCGCAAAGCCGAAAAGACCCACGGCACCGGCCGCCGCATCGAAGGCTTCCTCGAGAAGGACGCCCCCGTCCTCATCGTCGACGACGTCTGCACCACCGGCGCTTCCACTATCACCGCCATCGAAGCCGCCCGCGAAGCCGGCATGAAGGTCATCGCTGCCGTCTGCCTCGTCGAACGCGAAGAAGCCGGCGGCCGAGCCGCCCTCGAAGCCGCCTGCCAGCCCGCTCCCTTCCTGCGTCTCTTCACCGCCAACGACGTCCGAGCCGCCCACATCCGCCAGCTGCCCCCTGCTTAGTCGCCGATCCCCGGGTTCCGGCGCTACGATGGAAATCTATGCAGACCCGCACGAATCCTCAACTGCGTCGCTGGCCCGCTGTCACCGCGGTTCTCTTCTGCGCCTTCGCCGTAGCCTTCGCAGCAGCTCAGGAAACCGGAAACCCAGCACCGCGCGTGGGCGACATGACCCGCCACGGCCTCGCCGGCGTCGTCACCTCCATCAGCGGGTCCACCATCGTGATGCAGATCCCTGAGAACGTCAGCTTCACCGTTCAGATCGGTCCCTCCACCCGCGTCACCAGCGCCGGTCAGTCAGCCGCGGCCACCGACATCCATCCCGGAGATCCAATCCTCGCCCACGGCGAGATCGACGAGCAGGCCCGTACCATTCAGGCGCTCACCATCACCATCCAGCAGCCGCTTGCTGCCAGGATGTTCGAGACCCTTCGCGCCAACTTCGGCAAAACCTGGACCGCCGGCATCGTCACTGCCGTGCAGGGCAACTCCATCACCGTCCAGCGCAGAGACGGCCAGTCCCAGACCTTCAGCGTGGACGACGGCACGGCCTGGAGCCTGCACGATCAGCCCGCAACCTCTGCCATGGCTCGCGTCGGGGAAAGCATCCGCGTCCAGCTGCGCCCCGGCGCATCGGTGGCGAATCAAGTGAGCATTCAAGGCATGACGCACCCCAACTGACCCGCGCAAAAAGAAAGGGCGCGCTTACGCGCGCCCAAGCTTTGTTGCTTCGAGAATTCGTTACCGGCCCGAAGGCGATCCGCCGCTCGGACTCGCGCTGCTCTGCGCCGCGGGTGCTCCGCTGTCCGCCGTGTTGCTCAGCAGCTGGATCTCCACGTGCCGATTCTTCGCGCGGCCCGCGGCTGTCTTGTTGCTGTCCACTTCAACGTCCTTGCCCAGGCCGACCAGGTAAAACTTGTGCGCCGGCACGTTGTACTTCGCCGCCAGATACTGCACCACCGCCATGGCCCGGCGATCGCTCAGATCGTAGTTGTATTCCTTCGAGCCCGCCGAGTCCGTTCCGCCCGTTACTTCCAGGATGTAGCTCTTCGCGCTCGCCAGCTGCCCGCCAAACTCATCCAGCTGATCCTTGTCCGCCTTGGTCAGCACCGACTTGTTGAAGCCGAACGTCACCGAAACGTCGCCCACCTGCTTGTAGTTGTCCAGATTCGCAACCACGCCGGAGAGCGAGTCGGCACGATTCACAGCGTCCTGCGCCGAAGACTGCGCAGTGTTGGCAGCCTGCGTCGCGGTCTGTGCATTCTGCTGCGCCGTGTTGGCCGAATTCTGCGCCTGCTGGATGCCCGCCTGCGACCGCGTATCCACATCGTGAATCGCGCGATTGTTCGTCGCCGTGGCATCGTCAAGCTCGTTGGTCTTCTGCACGACCGGCTGGGTCTGGCTGCGTACGTAATTCTTCGTCGTGCAACCAGTTGTGAAAACCAAAGACAGCGCCGCAACCGCCGTGGCCGCTGCGAAACCTGTTTTGGAAATATGCATCATGGGTGACGCTCCGTTTCTAATTTTGCCGTCCATGGCCCTGTGTTGAGACACACTCACCTCGCCGGGTGGATGCCTCGCATTCATGGTGAAAAAGAGCACGCGCAGGCCCAAATGCCGAAGAGTTGCCGCAAGTCTATGTTCCTAGTGGACTTATGTTGGCAAACGAACCCCTTTTCAGCCCCCGGAGAGTGACTACAGTTGGGTACTTTTTACCCATAAACCGCCTCCCCTGACCCCCAAAATCTCCCTTCCAGCCACCCGTTACACTGAGATCAGGGCCGCCATGGATTTACACGAAAAGATTCGCACTCTCCCCCCGCGGCCCGGCGTGTATCTATATAAAAACGCCGACGGCGAGGTCATCTACGTCGGCAAGGCCAAAAACCTCCGCTCCCGGGTCCGCTCCTACCTCCTTGAAGCCAACCAGGCCAATGCCAAAACCGGCTCGCTCATGCGCGATGCCGTCGACGTCGACTACATCCTCGTCGACAACGAACACGAAGCCCTTGCGCTGGAAAACAACCTCATCAAGCAGCGCAAGCCGCGCTTCAATATCCTGCTGCGCGACGACAAAACCTATCCTTATGTAAAGCTCACCCTCGGCGATCGCTGGCCGAAAGTCTTCGTCACCCGCCGCCTCCGCCGCGACGGCAGCGTTTACTTCGGTCCCTACTTCCCCGGCAACCTCGCCTACCGCGTCGTCGATCTCATCCATCGCAGCTTCCTGCTGCCCAGCTGCAAGGTCGATCTCTCCCGCTACCACGCGCGCCCCTGCCTCCAGTACTACATCGGCCGCTGTCTCGGACCCTGCGTCGAAAACCTCACCACCCCCGAGGCCTACTCCGAAGCAGTCCGCGACGCGCAGCTTTTCCTCGAAGGCCGCACCGCCGACCTCAACAAATCTCTGCAGCAACGCATGGCCGCCGCCGCTGCCAACGAGCAATTCGAGTTAGCCGCCAAATACCGCGACCTCCTCGTCACCATCGACCAGCTCTCGGAAAAACAGCGCATCGCCTCCGTCGAAGACGACGATGCCGACGTCTTCGGCTACCACTGCGAAAACGGCATGATCGCCGTCAACCTCTTCCACCTCCGCGCCGGCAAAATCGTCGACCGCCGCGAATTCTTCTGGGAAGATCTCCCCGACTTCATCGCCGAACTCCCCGAAGCAGAATCTGCAAGCGACGCTGCGATACAGCCCGTCGCGGCATTCGAGCCCGGAGCCTTCTTCTCCGCCCTCCTCAAACAGCTCTACATCGACCAGCCCTACGTCCCCTCCAGCATCTACGTCCCGGTCGACTTCTCCGACCGCGCCACGCTCGCCAGCCTCCTCGCCGAACACACCAAACACCGCGTCGAAATCGCCGTCCCCCAGCGCGGCGAAAAGCGCTCCCTCGTCGACCTCGCCGCTCAAAATGCCAAGCAGAGTTACGACCAGCGCTTCCGCGTCCTGCAGCCCAGCCGCAAGGCCATCCAGGAAGCCCTCCAGGACGCGCTCATGCTCGAAGACCTGCCCCGCACCATCGAGTGCTTCGACATCTCCCACATCCAGGGCGCGGAAACCGTCGCCTCCATGGTCGTCTGGGAAGACGGCGAGATGAAGAAGAGCGCCTACCGCAAATTCAAAATCAAAACCGTCGAGGGCGTCGACGACTTCGCCTCCATGCGCGAAGTCATCACCCGCCGCTACCGCGCCCTCGGCCAGGTCTCCGATGCCGATCCACTCTCCGAAGAAGTTGTGAAGGGGGAAGAAGCTGTTTTGAAGGGGGAAGAAGTTGTTTTGAAGGGGGATGAAGTTGTTTTGAAGGGGCACGGCTTCAGCCGTGCCGTAAGCCCAACGCATAAACAAGGGGCTTCAGCCCCTGAAGAACGCG
>JBEKIN010000234.1:0-7313 GCA_050011735.1 Acidobacteriaceae bacterium
CGATGCCCAGGTGCGCGACCGCGTCGCCGTAAAGCAGAAGCATGTTGCGCGGGAAGCAGTAGCCGAAGGCCAGCACCGAGAAGAGCGCGCCGACCATGCCGGCAAAGATCGCTTCATGGCGAAGGGAGCGGCGTTCGAGCGCGCCGGAATCCGAGCCATTACCCGCATCTTCGCCCGTGGCTGGGCGCGGCGGTTTACTCGAGGTGCGAGAGCTGGCGGAAGAGCGCAAAGCGTTCCTCAATTTCCTTAGGGTCGAGCTGCTGCAGGCGCTCGGTTCCGAAGCGCTCCACGGCGAAGGATCCCATGACGCTGCCGTAGAACATGGCGCGGCGAAAGACGGCTGGCGTGAGCGTGGGCTGCGAGGCAATGTAGCCGAAGAACCCGCCGGCAAAGGAATCGCCGGCTCCGGTGGGATCGACGACCTCAGCCAGGGGCAGAGCGGGCGCGCGAAACGGGATCGTGACGGAGCCCGTTTCGCCCGCAAAGGATCGCTCGCAGAAGAAGGCAGTCGCGCCGTACTCGCCGTGCTTGACGACCAGCGCCTTCGGCCCCATGTCGAGGACTTTGCGCGCAGCCAGCACAAGGTTGTTGTCCTTCGCGAGCATGCGGACTTCGGTGTCGTTGATCAGCAGTACGTCGAGGCCCTTGAGCACGCGGGCGAGATTCTCCGCGTGATCCTTGATCCAGTAGTTCATCGTGTCGCCGCAGACCATCTTCACCCTCGGCATCTTGCGGCGCACGTCTTCCTGCAGGACGGGGTCGATGTTGGCGAGGAAGAGATACTCGGTGTCATGGTACTCGGCGGGAATCTTCGGAGAGAAGCTTTGGAAGACGTTCAGCTCCGTGTTCAGCGTCTGCGCCTCGTTAAGATTCTTCATATAGGAGCCGCTCCAGAAGAAGCTCTTGCCCGGAACGTGCTCGATGCCGCGCGTATCGATATTGCGGCGCGCGAAGACGCGCTCTTCATCGGGACCGAAGTCTTCGCCGACCACGCCGATGACGCGGACCTGCGTAAGGTAGCTCGCCGCCAGCGCGAAAAACGTGGCTGCGCCGCCCAAACAGCGATCCCGGCGGCCTGAAGGAGTTTCTACGGCGTCGAACGCGACACTGCCTACGACAAGAATTGCCATGCGGCTGATTTTCTCCGTGTTCTCTATTTTTTCTGCAGATACTTTCCGATCAACAAGTCGAGTCTCTCCCGCGCGGCCGGCGAAATCGCGTCGGGACTGGTAAGCAGGGCATATTGCAGCGCCGATTTGCAGGCGCAGTCGCGTTCGCTCGGCATCGCCGCCACCGCCGCTCTGACCACCCTAGCGGCGTTCGCCGCATTCTGGTTCATAACTTTGACAATCTGGTCGATGGTCACGTCGTCATGGCCCGGATGCCAGCAATCGTAATCGGTGACCATGGCCGCGGTCGCATAGCAAATCTCCGCTTCACGGGCCAGCTTGGCTTCCTGCAGATTAGTCATGCCGATGACGTCGGCGCCCCAGCTGCGGTAGAGATTCGATTCGGCGCGAGTGGAAAACTGCGGGCCCTCCATACAAACGTAGGTCCCGCTGGGTCTGGCCAGCACGCCTTCTTTCCTGCACGCGTCGACGATGGTTTTGGCCACCGTTGCGCAGACCGGATCGCCGAAGGCAACATGGCCGACCACGCCGTCGCCGAAGAACGTGGAGATGCGATGAAACGTGCGGTCGATGAACTGATCGGGAATCACGAAGTCCCCAGGCTTGTGCTCTTCCTTCAGGGATCCGACGGCGGAGACGGACACGATGCGCTCGACGCCGAGTTTCTTCAGCGCGTAAATATTGGCGCGGAAATTCAGCTCCGAAGGAAGGATGCGGTGTCCGCGCCCATGGCGCGCGAGAAAGGCGACCTTATGGCCTTCCAGATCGCCCAGCACAAACGCATCGCTGGGATCGCCAAAGGGTGTTGAGACGCGCTCCTCATGAACGCCGGTGAGGCCGGGCATGGAATACAGCCCGCTGCCCCCGATGATGCCAATTTCTGCCTGTTGCAATACGGCTCCCTGCAAGGCGCGCTATGCAACAGAAGACCGACGGCCCCTGTGTTTCGCGGCGCTGAATGAACGCAGGGAATCAGTATAAATGGTGGGGCAGAGCCACCTTCATCACGCCACACCGGGCCATGAAGCTCACCACGCTGCCGGCCAGATCCGAGGCTGGAACGCGCTGCGAGGCGATCTGGGTGGGTCCCTGCTGCTGCGCGGCGAGCATGAGCACCTGGAGCTTGCGGGCGGTGGGCAGGTCGAAACTTTCGCTGATGAAGACCTCAGTGCCGCTGGTGACGAGCAGCACGGGCCCTTCATTGGTCTGGAAAACCTGCTCGTCCTGGCCGGTCGCCGCGGAATTGTCGCGGACTACGTGGGTGTATTTCTTGTCCAGCTCGCCGGCGTACATCTTCACGAAGGCCGCGGCCGCGTCCTCCGACTTCCACTGCGAGAGATACAACAGCGCGACGGAGGAGGTCGAATTCTTGTCGGGCGCGCTCCTCTTCTGCGCCGCATAGTAGATGCCGCCGTCCCACGCGGGCGTGAGCTGGGTTGCCTTGTCGTTCCCGCCGAACAGCTCCGCCAAAATACGCACGTCCAGCTCGCCCATCACGCCAATGTCGTAGGGGCTGTACTCCGGGTCGATGATCGGGTGAATGTCGGGCATGTTCAGCAGCGGAACCTTCGCCTGCTGCTCATAGGCGTGCGGGTTCATGATCTCGTAGCTGCTGGCCGGCGGATGATCGAGGACGGCGCCGTACGCGGCCACCGGGCTTTTTGAGTCGGCGATCAGGGTGGCTTCGAACTTCAGGCCGTCTTTGTAGGGAAACAGCAGCGACTCCTGCAGAAGCAGGGGTGCGCGCGAAAGCACCGGCGAATCGCCATCGTCGGTCATGTTATCGAGGAGGTTTTCGATCAGCTGCGGCGCGGTGCGCAGGCTTTGATGCGCGGGCGCGAGGCTGTAATCGACAAAGACGGCCATCGCCTGGCCCTCCAGAACCGCTTCGCGCGCGGTGTCGGCCTCGTCCGTGGAAACGTGCTTGTGGTCTTCAGCGAAGCTGTGCGAGAGATCGTCGCTGGTCTGGCTCTGCCACTTGTCCAGATTCACCCGCTGATCCTGCAGGGCATGGGTCAACTCGTGCGCCAGCACCGGCTTCTGCGTATCGGGCGCAATCCAGTCGAGCAGGTTCACGGTTTTCGTCTTGCTGTCGTAGTAGGCGGCGATCTGCTCGTCGAGCAACTTCACCAGGAACGACTGCAGATGGAAGTCCGCATCGATCAGGCCGAACTTCTTCAGCACGATTTCAGACCGCTCCATGCGCTTCGCATCCTTGTCGTCCGCCATTTTTTCCAACAGATACTTCTCGACTTCGGGGCGCGTGGTCAGGTGGGGCTTCACTTCGTGCTTAATGGGCAGCTTGGTGTCTTCCGAAGCGAACTGAAGAATCGGCGGAATGGAGGAGAACAGCTCCTTCGCCTCCTGCGCGGTGATATGGCTCTCGTTACCAGCCTTCGCCTTCGGCTGGGTCTGCTGCTGGCTGGGCGCGGCTGGCGGCGGAGCCTGCCCCGCGCTGTTGGCGGGCGTCTGCGCGCCGGCGGCGAGCGCAGCCAGAGCGATCATTGACGCCAACCACGCCTTGTTTCTTCCTCGCATCCCTTGTCCTTTGGCCCTTTGCGGCGAATCCGCCCGCTGAGCCTTCCCTGCTAACCGAAGACTATAATTTTTCTTAAGAGCAATTTATGAGCCAGGCCTGTCAGATTCCCGACGCCGCTGTTGCAGAAACGCCCCTGGCCGCCCGGCTCGGCGCTGCCCATCCGTCCGTTCTCGAACTGAAGATGCACCGGGGAGCCCAGACGCCGCTCCGCTTTTCCGGAACCTCTTTGCAGGCCCTTTTCCATGGAGCCGGGATTTTCGACTTGGGCTACCGCACCTTTCTCCGGGCTACCGGCAAGGACCGCGTTCGCTGGCTGAACGGCATGATCACGCAAGCCGTAAAAAGTATGGTTCCCGGCCAGACCGGCTACACCCTGATTCTGAATCCCCAGGGCCGCATTCAGGGCGACGGCGATGTGTCCTGCTTTGAGGATTCCCTGCTGCTCGAAACCGACCGCTGCCAGTTGGAACGTCTCTTCGCCCATCTGCGCCGCTACATCATTATGGACGATGTGAAGCTCGAAGAGTTAGACGGATCGACGACGGCGATCGGAATCGCGGGGCCCGGCGCGGCAGCGATCCTCCAGAAGCTCGGTTTCACCTTGCCCGAGGCCGGTACGTTCCGGAGTGGCCAGCTCGCAGGCGCCGAGGTCACGCTGATCCACGCCTGGAGTCCTGTGGTCACCAGATTCGAGCTTCACGTCCCAGCCGGGCAGATTTTGGAGGCATGGGAAGCTCTGGTTGGGGCTGCGGCCATTCCATGCGGCGTCGCGGCTCTGGAGGATCTCCGCATCCTCGAAGGAACGCCCCTTTTTGACGTGGACTTCAGCGATAAGCACCTGCCGCAGGAGGCGAATCTGCCGCGGGCGCTGAACTTCACCAAGGGCTGTTACATCGGCCAGGAGATCGTCGAGCGGATTCGCTCGCGGGCTACGGTTCACCGTGCCTTGCGGCAATTTGAATTGCAAGGCGCGGCGCCCGCGCTCGGGCCGGGCGAAAAGATCGAGCTGCGCACGGGCGATGCGGCGGTCGGTGAGCTGACCAGCGTGGCTTCCATCGATCTGCCGGGGTTCTCGAAGACCCTCGCACTGGGCGTGGCCCGCGTCGAGGCGCTGGAAAAGAGTGAGACTGAACCGGTCACGTACGACGGAGGAAAGGCGATACCGCTGGCCGCGCCGCCGATTCCGGCGACGGAATGATCCCGATTTTGATCCATGCAGGGAGAACTGCTGTCTATGGATGAGAAAGAACCCACATTTACCGTAACCGACCGTCGCAAGTTCACTCTGGACGGCGAATTGCGCGACGATGCGCCTGCCGTCGAGCAGCAGGAAGAGAAGCCGGCTGCACCACCAGTGCCCGAAAAAGTCGTAACCATGCCCGCGCCGGAAACGAAAGAAGAGGCGGCCGTGGAAGCGGGGTTGCCGCAGTTCACCGCGCAGGAAACCGCCGAGCAGCGCGCAGCCTACCAGGAATCGTCGCGGCAGATCGACGACATGCTGCGCCAGGCAAATCCCGACATGGGACCGACAGGCGTGATTGGGTTCGAGCACATCATCCAGTCCTTCTACGTCTCGGCCATGATCGCGCTGGGCGCCGGCACCGAACCAGGACAGAAGGCACGGGTCGACATTCTGGGCGCTCGGCAAAGCATCGACATGCTGGCGCTGCTGCAGGAGAAGACGAAGGGCAACCTGACCCAGAAAGAAGAAGCGACTTTGCAGAACGTGCTCTTCGAGCTGCGCATGATGTTTCTCGAGATCACTAACGCCATTGCTCAGTCGGCCCAGCGCGCCGCCGATGGAAAGAAAAAGTAGCCCTCCGCCCGCATGAAAGCGGAAATCATTGTTCTCGGCAGCGGAACCTCGATGGGCATCCCGACCCTCGGCTGCCGCTGCGCGGTCTGCACCTCGCCCGATCCGCGCAACCGGCGCACTCGGCCGTCGATCGCCATTACCTGGAAGGACGGCGGGCGTGAGCGGCTGGTGCTGATCGACACCGGACCGGATTTTCGCGAGCAGGCGTTGCGCGAGGGCATTCGGCACGTCGATGCCGTGTTTTACACGCATGCTCACGCCGACCACATCCTCGGGCTCGACGATTTGCGGCCGCTCAGCTTCGAACACAAGCCGGCGTCGCTGCCGCTCTACGTGGACGAGCAGACGGCGGCGATTTTGCGGCGGGTTTTCGAATACACGTTCTCAGAAAACGCAACTTATCCGACGCGAGCCCGCGTCGAGCTGCGCAAGCTGGAGGGTGCGCAGACCGCGGAAGTGCACGGAGCCCGCTTTCAGCGCGTGCCGCTGACGCATGGCGATCTGCAGGCGGCCGGCTTTCGATTCGGGTCCGCTGCGTATCTGACCGACATGAGCAGTATTCCGGAGTCGAGCCTGCCGCTGCTGGAAGGCCTCGACGTCGTGATTATCGATGCGCTGCGGCCGCAGCCGCATCCCAGCCACGCCACCATTCCCGAATCTCTGCGCTGGGTGGAACGGATCGCGCCGCGCCAGGCCTGGTTCACGCACATGTCGCATGAAGTGGACCACGAGGCGACGGAGAAGACGTTCCCTGCCAACGTGCGGCTCGCGTATGACGGGCTGCGCATTCCCTTCGAGCTGTGAGGCGAGACCAGCGGTTCGCGGATAGCGTTAGCGTTCAGAAAGACAGCAGTTGCAGCGAGGCAAGCAGCGGGCAGCCATGCAAGTATTCCGATCGATCACCGAGATGCCTCCGATGCCGCACACGGTTGCGGCCATCGGGAATTTCGACGGCGTGCACCGCGGACATCAGGAGATCATCGGGCGCGTGATCGAGCGGGCGCGCTTGCTTCGAGCGCAGTCCATCGCAGTGACATTCGATCCGCACCCGCTGGCGGTGCTGCGGCCAGAGCTGGCGCCGAAGCTGATTACGCCGATCGCGGAACGGCTGCGGCTGCTGGAGCAGACGGGCATCGATGCGACGCTGGTTCTGCCCTTCACGCGGGAATTCTCCATGCAGTCGGCGCGCGAATTTGCCGAGAATGTTCTGCGCTCGGCGCTGCGCGTTCTGGAAGTTCACGAGGGCGACACCTTCCGCTTCGGCCACGATGCCGCTGCCGGCATTGTGGAGCTGAAATCACTGGGCAAGGAGCTCGGCTTCGGCGTGGTCTCGCACGACTCACTCACCGTGCGTGGCGTGATGGTTTCGAGCAGCGAAGTCAGGCGGCGCATCGTGGCGGGCGAGTTGTCGGTGGCGCGAGCGCTGCTGGGACGGCCCTTTTCGATCCTCTCCACTGCTGCTCACGGGCGCGGCGTTGGAAAGAAACTGACCACGCCGACCATCAATCTTGCGCCGTACCGGGATCTGCTGCCGCCGGACGGCGTTTACGTTACGCGGGTGCGCATTGGCGAAGGCGCCAGCGCGCCGCTTTTCAATGCTGTGACGAATGCCGGCTCGCGGCCAACGTTCGAGGGAGCCGGATATGCCGTCGAATCGCATCTGCTCGATGGGCCGCCTCCGGTTGAGCTGACGGAGGCGACGCCGATTGAGGTCTGTTTTCTGATGCGGCTGCGTGAGGAGCGGCGCTTTCCTTCTCCAGAGGCGCTCAAGGCGCAGATCCTGAGCGATGTGGATCGGGCGCAGCGGTACTTTCGGTTGGTAGGGTAC
>JBEKIN010000235.1:0-11347 GCA_050011735.1 Acidobacteriaceae bacterium
ATACAAGTGCGAGGCGTACGACGATGCGGAAATCAACGCTTTCAGACCTGGCCTTTCGATTGGCGGTGACCTTGGGACTTTTTGCGGCGCTGTTGTGGATTTCATCCTGCAATGCGAACGGGAAGCCGGAATCGGACCAGCAGATCCAGCAGCAGGCGCAGCAGGTCACCGAGAATGCGAAAAAAGCGGCGGACAAGGCTGCAGCGGAAGCCCGCGTGGCAGCTGCGAATGCGGAGCGTGAGGCGAATGACGTTGCGGCCGGCGTGAAGGCGGGACTGCACAATGGCAAAGGCGGCGGCGTGGATGTGAATTCCGCGAGCCGTGCCGATCTGGAGGCACTGCCGGGCGTGACCGCAGCGACAGCGCGACGGATCGAGAACAACCGGCCATATGGAACGCCGCACGATCTGGTGCGGAAGGGCGTGGTGTCGCAGGCGGAATACGACCGCATCGCCGGCAATGTGGTGACGCGGTAGTCGGCTAGTCCAGGCGGAAGTGCCGGCCACAGCTCCTGGCTCCCAGCTCCCGCCTGATGGCTCCCAGCATCTGGCTACGGCTCCAGGCTCCCTGGTTCCCCACAATGTGGAAAACTTGTCAAGTCCCGCGCCATTCCCGAAATGGCACTCCCCTCATAACATGCCACTTATATCTTTATAACCTCAATCATATTTGGCCGGATAACTCGCTGACTATGATATCCTGATCTTATAGGGTAGAAAAAGAAAAAGGCCGCCTCCACGGGCGGCCTTTTCCATTCTCTACCGCCCTGTGCTTCCGGCAGCTTCTGGTTTCCAGCTCGCCATTCGCTCGATTCTCGCTCGCTTTTCCGCTGGTCTTTCGCTAAACGTCTCTCGCTAAACGTACCAGGCTAAACCTACTTCGCTAAACCCCGGAGGCTCTCCATGGAATGCCGTTTCACCTTCCCCAACGGGAAGCGCTGCCGCTGCCGCGCCACCACCAGCCACGTTTTCTGCCGCCAGCACGCGCCCCAGCCCCCGGTCCCCACCCTCCGCAACCGCAATACCCCGTTCCGCACGTGGCTCGACCTCCGCCGCGCCCTCGCCACACTCGACCGCGGCGAAATTCCCCCCGCCATCCTCTTCCTCCTCAGCGCTCTCCTTGAGGACGGCCCCAGCGGCATCTCCGATCACCACGCCGGGCTCCTTCTCCGCACCCTCGTTCGCCGCTTCGGCTCCGTCCCCTTCACCCTCCCCGACGATCCCCCGCCCGAGCCCGACTACTCCTTCGCGCTCTCCCAGTCCATCGAGGGAGTCCTCGACATCCTTCGTCGTCACAACCGCTACACGACCCCGGCCACCCAGTAATGCAGCCGCCAATATCCAATCCGCCATCTCCTCACAGTACAAAGGTGACCCCTCTCGAACCCCTGCGGAATCAGCAACCATCCCGCACTCCACCCCAGGGGGGAGGGGGGTACCCGTTGCTGCAGAAGTCAACTTGAGCCGCTTCAGCGGGTGTCAGAGCCCATATCTCGGGTGCCCCATATCTGCCCGGCGAGTTAGGAATCAGCCAATTTTCGTTGCAGTGCAGGAGATGACCTTCGCCGTTGAGACGTGATCCGGGCGGGACAGGCAGGAGAGAAACTCCTCCTGGACATTCGCAAACTCCGAACCGCAAATGGCTCGCAGCCGCGGCATGCGCTGGAAACGCGTCCGCCACGCTTCCACGACTTCCGGGAGTGCAGCGCCCTGGAAGGACAATTCTCTGTCCGGCAGAGTGAGCACGCGGGACACGGCGAATCCAGCCTGCGCCAAGGAGCTCTGCAGTTTGCCCCCCATGTGAAAGTCGTATCGACCCGCCGTGAGAGCGTCGTCAGCGAAAGCCTGCAGGAGCGATTTTGTGCGTGCGCTCAGCGGCTCGTGCCCAAAGAAATCGTCGATCTCGGTGATGGCGATCCAGCCTCCCGGGTTGAGAACCGGTGACCATCTTCTCAGGAACTCCACCAGGTTGGTGAAGTAAGCAGCCAGGAAGCTCGACCAGATACCGTCAACCCTGATGTCAGGGTCTGGCGGGTTGCGCAGGTCGCAAGTGAGGAATTCACAATTCGGCGGCTGATCGAGGATGGCTGCGTCGATCAGTTCCTGGTTCCCGTCGAGCCCGATCACCTTGCAGCCGCGAGACGCGAGTTCTCGAGCCTGATCGCCAATGGCGCAACCCAAATCGAGGACGGTCTGACCCGGCTGTAGGGGCAGTTCTTCGAGGAGGAGGTTCCATGATCTCCAGGTGAATTGCTGCCGGTACTCTGCGGCAAGACTCATGAGGGGAATTGTAACGGCGCCGGGGCGCAGCCTAAGAGGGCTTCTTCGGCGCGCGGCGTCGCCGGCCGATGAGCCTCTGGGATTCGATGAGTGCCACGACGGTAAGATCCTGGAACACCGAAACTTCGAACAGGGATTTGCCGCCGGAATTTCGCCGAAGCTCCGGCAGTTTTTGCTTCACTGCGCGATAGCTGGCGAGCATTTCCGGAACCGTCGTGACGTCGCCGGGCTGCCGGAATACATTGCGCAAGACGCCCATGAGCCCTTTGGGTGTGCCGTTGTGGATCTGCGGATCGATCCCATTGACATCGCTGGTGGAGCGCTGGGCGCGATAGCGCTTGCTCTCAAAGATGAAAACCCGGTGTTTCCCTTTCGTGACGTGCGATCGGTAGAGAGCGAGGCCGAGTTCGACAGGCATGTTGAAGCGTGGAACGCCGTGCGAAGCCTCGATCCGGGAGAGGTCGTGGATGGAGACATCGGAGGCTTCGATCAGGCTGATAATCGTTTGGAGCCGACCCTGATTGGGCACAGCGAGAGTGGCGTTGACACGCAGGCCGAATTGGGTGATGCCAACAATGTAGGCGAGATAGAGGTCCTCGAAGGCGGAGTCGTAAGGAATGTTGAGGAAGACGGACTTGATCCGCCTCTTGGCGGACACGTCACTTCCTGGCTGAGGACTGGCCAGAGGATGGTTGGGAGGATCTGCGTCGCGAGTTGCTGCGCACCCCGCTTGCGGCCTTCGAAGTCTTCCGTTGCGCGGGCGTGCTCATGATGCGGCGCAGAGCGGCGACGCGCTTCGGACTGAGCCCGAGAATCTCGCCCATCTCTTCAGGAGTGGGAACCGGATTGGCGATGACGTAGGCGTCCATGCATTTTCATTATAGGAGATGCGGCGGCTCCCAAGAAGTGACTTTTGGGCCCATTCGGTGTGCTGGTCGGAGCGCTTGCGGCTTGCAGAGGACAGGCTTTGAGGCCGCGCTTTGGCGGATGGTCGGCATCCGACATTTGCCAAACGGGGCAGGCCCGTTCGGCGCGCACCTCGCTCAAGCTCGGAGCTTGCTCAGGGCAGGTTGTGGGGCACCCGGCACGGACCTTGCTCACGAAAAAATTGTAGGGTAAACGACCCGTTTCCCACACTAGTTACCTGCCCCGATCAGGCGTGGTACTGAAGTCACCACAATCTACGCGGAGTATGTAGGTTCTTCTGCTTTCTCCGGTCAATTGTTCCTGGCTCTCTGGTACCTCTCACGAGAGTAATCTTATTGGCCAAAAATTGCTTATCTATAGGAGGTATCGGCGAGCCAGGCGTTCGAAGCTGCCAGGTAACGTCGACCTCAAGAATAGTAACTTTAGAGTCTTGCTTGTCGCGTTGAAAATGTCATACTGTCGTCATACTGTCGTCATACTGGTTGTCACTGCCAACAAAAGTTTAAGGCCGCTACCTGTATCAAAGGTAGCGGCCTTAAGGATGGCCCCGTAGCTTAATTGGACAAAGCGCCCGCGTGCTAAGTGGTGAGATGAAGGTCCAAGTCCTTCCGGGGTCACCATTCTAAGATTGTGGAATCAACGTTAGCGTCTCAAAGGGCGGGTGTCAAATGACGAAAGTGTTATGCACCTTCGCGTTTTCCCCTGCGCTCGTAGAGGGCACGGTGGGCTACGCCGCGTGTGCGTGTGGGTACGACTACTCGCAGAATTGAGAGTCTGGCGCGGGTGTTTGGGACGACGATTCGAGGCCTTCTCTGAGGACAGTGAACCGTGAGCCGTGATTCGTGAACTCAGGGAGGGTCGGGTGGTATCCCACATCTGCCAAAACCGGGCAGGACAGGCTCTGAAGCCGTGCCCTGACACTGGACCTCCAATTCATGGCGGAAGCGGAGGACGCGGAAATAACGTATCAGCAAACATCGTGGCGCTGTTGCCATGATCGCCGTTTCAGTGTTGCTGGCAACCGCGTCGAGAAGATCGGTTCCCGGACGCCGGTTGGCTGGCCGTCGCGCGGAGCCTGCTCGCATCTTCTCCCTATCGCCCAGCCACCGCCTGGTCCCTCAATATCTCTTCCACGGCACCGATCGCTACCTCCAACTCGCGGTCGGTGTTGTAGAAGTGCGGCGACATGCGTACGCCGGCTTTGGGCCGCCAATCCACCAGGATCTCGCGCTTCAGCAGCTCCCGGCAAACTTCCTGCGCATCAGGCATATCGATCGAAACGGTCCCTCCGCGCTTTTCCGGATCACGAGGCGTGTTGACCGTCCAGCCGTGTTGGCCAGCCAGTTCCATCAGGCGCGCCGTCTGTTTTTTTGACTTCTCGCGAATCCGCTGGATGCCGACTTCCGCGATGATCTTCAGCCCCGGCCGCGCCGCTTCCAGCGCTGGAATATTGGAAGTGCCGTTCATGAAGCGGAAGGGCGGATCGGTGTAGCGGATCGGCCCAATCTCGAAAGCCATCGAATTCCGATGGGCAAACCAGCCGGTGAATTTCGGTTCCAGCTTTCTGCCGAGGTCGGGACGCACATACAAATAACCCACGCCGGGGCCGCCGCAAAGCCATTTCAGAACGCCGCCGCAGGCAAAATCGACATTGAGGGCCTGCACGTCGACCGGAACGCTTCCCAACGACTGAAAGATATCCAGCACGACATGGGCGCCGACGCGATGCGCCTTTTCAATGATGGCCTTCGCATCCTGGATGTACGAGCTCCGGAAAATTACATGCGAAACCGGGACCAGTAGGGTTGTCTCATCAATGGCGTCGAGCAGTCGTTCGGTGGGAACCGTGATTCCGTCGTCGGTCCGGACCATGTGGACCCGCGCACCGTAAGCCCGGTGCGCCTCCCAGAAGTACATGACCGAGGGAAAGTTCATGTCGGTATAAACGACTTTGTTGCGTTTCCCGGAGAAATCGAAGCAGGATGCGACGACCGCCTGGCAGATGGTCACGTTTTGCTGGGTTGAGACGGAGCCGGCGGGAGCATTCATGAGCGCGCCAATTTCAGCGCCGACCTCGGCCGCGAGCATCCACCAGCGTTCTTCCCAGGCGCGCACTCCGCGAGTGGCCCAAGTCTCGGCGTAGCCCTTCATCGCGTCATAGACCCCGCGCGGCATGGCCCCCAGCGAGTTGCTGATGAGGTAGGTCGTGCTTTCGAGGATGGGAAACTCGGATCGGTAGCGAAGTAGATCGTCTGTTAAGTCACGAGTCATGCGAAATTGTACCGCCGTATTTTTGCTGCGAACTCCGGCGTTTTCGCGCCGCAAGCCAGGCCAGGCTGAGGATCGCCAGATAGGGCAGCCCGCTGACAATGGTGATTCTGGACTGCGGAACCCACCAGGTGGAGGCAATGGCCAGCAGGATTCCAGCGAGGCCGATGGCGGAAAGCACAGCGCCGCCGGGCGCGCGCATGGGCAACGCGGCCAAATCCGCAGGTGAGAGTCGCCGCCGGAATGCAATGTGAGCGGACAGCCCGACGCACCAGGCCAGCATCCCGCCGAAGAGCGAAGCCCCAATGAGCCACAGAAAGGCGGATCGCGGCGCCCAATGCTCCGTGATCAGCGCCAGGGGTACGCCGATGCCTGAAATCAGCAGAGCCAGGCGGGGCGAACCGGAAGCATTCAAACGTCCGAGCGCGGGGGAAGCGTGGCCGCTCCGTGCCAATGAGAACATCATGCGGCTGGCGGCGTAGAGGTTGGCGTTCGCGCCGGAGAGCGCGGCCGTGAGCACGACAAAGTTCATGAGTGTGGAGGCCGCCGGAATTCCAGCGATTACGAAGACGGTAACAAACGGGCTTTGCGTCACTCCGGCGCGGTTCCACGGCAGGAAACCCGCGAGCACGACGGTTGCGCCGACATAGAGGAACGTCAACAGCGCGAACATGATTTTTGTGGCGCGAGGAATCTCGTTTGCGGCACGGGCTTCTCCCGATGAAATCGCCACCATCTCCAGGCCAAGAAAGCTGAACAAGGGGAAGGAGACAGCCAGGAGCGGGGACGCAAGGCCATTCGGAAAAAAGCCGCCGTGGTTCAGGTACTGCGGCGTGACTCGGTGGCCGAGGAGTAACGAGGATCCAGCCAGCACAAAGACGACGATGGTGACGACTTTCACCATGGCGAACCAGAATTCAAAGCTTCCGTACTCGCCGACCGGGCGCAAATTGATGAGCAGGAGGAGTGCGGAATAGACGAAAACCCAAATTACGCCGGGGACCCCGGGAAACCAATATCGGGAATAGGTCGATGCCGCCACCAACTCCGCGCCGACGGCGACGGATATGGAGAACCAATAACCATAGCGCGCCACGAAGCCCGCCCAGGGATTCAGATAAAGTTCGGCGTACAGCCCGAACGAGCCTGCCCCGGGATGTGCGCTGGCCAGTTCTCCCAAGGCGTTGGTGACGGTCCAGGCCAGGAACGCTCCGACCAGGTAGGTCAGGATCAGAGCAGGGCCGGCAATCTGGAGCGCAGCCCCCGAACCCAGGAGAAGCCCGGTTCCGATTGACCCGCCCACGCCCACCATCGCCATCTCGGCGGCACTCAGCTGGTGTCGAAGCCCCTGTTCCTCATCCGTCTGGTGCTTTATCGGCATCGGGCACTTATACGACAAACGGTCATCTTTTGCATGACTGAGCAGGGCTGGCCAACGAATTGCGCTGTGTCAATCGCGCTGACAATGAGCACGCTCGTGTCGCCTGGCACGCCTGCAATACGCCATGCGCCAATACGCGGAATTCGGGGGAACAATTTGGAGAAGCCTCGTTGGGGCGGCGTCGGCATCCTGCAGTCGCGACAGGCTGGCAGGGTCGACACGATCCGGTTTGGAGGGGACAGAAAACCGCCGCGTGTCAATGACACTTGACAATGCGTATCACAGAATGTAATGTTTACTTGTCTTAATGGCAAGGAGGCTTGACCATGGTATCGATTGGGTGCGTTGGGAATCCGGCGCAGGGGCGGTATGTTTGGCGGATGTTTTGGGCGGCGCTTTTGGGCGGCGCTATTTTGCGTGTTGCTGTCGGGGGCGGCGGCTTTGGGGATTCGGTATGGGCATGTGACGGGTGTGGCGGCCTGGGTGCTGGCGGTGGTGCCGGCGCTGCCGATCATGGGCGCGCTGGTGTGGACGGGAGCGTATCTGAACGAGGAGAAGGACGAGTTCCAGCGCAACCTATATATCCAGGCGCTGCTGGGCGGGATTGCGCTGACGCTGTCGCTGACGACGATCTGGGGCAACCTTGAAGGGTTTGTGCATGCGCCGCACCTGGATCTGGTCTGGGTGTATCCGCTGTTCTGGATCTTCGTGCTGGTGGCGTTTCCGCTGGTCTGGCTGAGGTATCGATGAAAAACCGGCTGCGGGTGCTGCGCGCGGAACGCGAGTGGTCGCAGGGCGATCTTGCGAAGAGGCTAGAGGTGTCTCGTCAATCGGTGAACGCGATCGAGACGGGGAAGTTCGACCCTAGTTTGCCGCTGGCGTTCAGGCTGGCGCGGTTGTTTGGGATGAGGATCGAGGAGATATTTGAAGAGAACGAGCTGGGAGCAGGGAGCCCGGAGCCTGGAGCTGGGAGCGGTGAACCGTGAGCAGCTATTTTTCCCGAGTTGCCAGGCGGACCGCCTCGGCATCGGCAAGGTCGCGGAGGCGGCCGGAGGCCAGTTTGTTCTGGATCAGGTGCTCGGCGCAGATCACGTGAACCGGAATGTCATCGATGAGGGCTTCGATCCGCTTTGGCCATGCCTCGTCGAAGGTCACTCCATCGATTTGCTGCAGGATGTCGATGCGGAGTGGTGGCTGACCGATTTGAAAAACAGAGTTGGGATCGTTGCAGAAGTCAGCGGGATTGACCCCGGCCAACGGCGCTCCGTAAGCGGCAAGAGCGCGATAGACGATTTCACTGTTGGAGCGTTCCGGACGCACAAAAATGTCGAGGTCTTTTGTCGCTCGCGGTTCGGCGTGGACTCCAACCGCATAGCCACCGACAAGCAGATACTCAACCCCGTGTGCGTTGAATGCGAGTAAGAGTTCTCTCAGATCGTTGGGAAGCATCGTAGCGAAAGCCTTTTACCGACCAGGCGGCGAGGGTTGCATCCCAAACTGCCGCGAGGCGCTCACCGGCGGAGCGGCTGCGCCAATAGCGATATGTCTCTGCCTGCTGCTCTTCGTGACTCGAGAACTTGCGGATGGTTCGGTCGGTGCTCATTCGTCAGGCTCGATTCTATTCGTCTGCGACGAGAGAGGGAATGTCAGAAAACGCGAGGTCCTTCGCTTCGGCTGCGCCTTCGCTCAGGATGACATCGTCGGGCTGCGCTTCCCTGGTGAAGAAGTGGTCGACGGCTTCGAGGATGGCGGTGCCTGTCTTTGCTTCGTAGATGGATTTGCGGAGAGCGGCGCCGCCGCGGACTCCGTGGGTGAACCAGGAGGCGAACTGTTTCATCTTGCCGGCGGCTTCGGCTGCAGGGGCACGCGAGGTGTGGGGCGTAAGTTCGGTGAGGAGCATTTCGAAGTAGGTGCGGATCATGCGGTAGCGGTCCTGCTCGGTGGGCAGGCCGTAGCGGCCGGTCGCGGTGAACTGGGCGATCTGGCGGAAGATCCAGGGATTGGCCGGAGCGGCCCGGCCGATCATGACGGCGTCGCAGCCGGTTTTCGCGACGAGGGCGCAGGCGTCTTCGGGGGTGCGCACGTCTCCGTTGCCGATGACGGGAATTTTGATGGCGGCTTTGACTTCGGCGATGTGTTCCCAGCGGGCCTGGCCGGCGTAGCCCTGCTCGCGGGTGCGGGCGTGAATGGCGACGGCGTTGAGGCCGGAGTCTTCGGCAAGTTTGGCGAGGGGCACACAGACGATATGGTTGTCGTTCCAGCCGAGGCGGAACTTGACGGTGAACGGAATTGTAACCGCGGCGCGCACAGTTTCGAAGATTTTGGCGATGAGGGGCAGGTCGCGGAGGAGACCGCTGCCTCCGTTGCAGGAGACGACGCGTTTGGCGGGGCAGCCGAGGTTGAGGTCGACCATGTCGAAGCCGGTTTCCTGGACGATGCGGGCGGCGTCGGCAAGGGTGGCGGGGTTGGAGCCGAAGAGCTGGGCGGAGATGGGGTGCTCGTCGTCGTAGAAGGTGAGGTAGCGCTTGCGCTTGGATTCGCGCATGCGGGCGAGGCCGTCGGCGGAGGTGAACTCGGTCATGATGAGGCCGCAGCCGGATTGCTGGTTAGTAGTTTCTGCCTCGACAGCGGCACGATCCCACGTCTCAAAATCGAGACATGGGGCACCCGGTTCCGTGGTATGTGAGAAGACGCTGGCGTTGCGGATGAAGCGGCGGAAGATGGTGTCAGTGACGCCGGCCATGGGCGCGAGGACGGTGGCGGGAGCGACGGTGACGGCGCCGATCTGGAGCGATGCGGGCACACGGGTGGACGGACTCGTATCCGGGGGCATGGCGTGCTCGATCGGATTGTCCCAGTGCTTCTTCATCTGTCTCAAAATGTACTGCTAAAACGACGGCCTCCGCCGCAGCGGAGGCCTTGGTGTTGCGAGGGCCGCTGGGTGGTTACTTCGCGGCGGCAGCTGGTTCCGGTTTGGCTTCGGTTTTGGCGTACTTGCGGCGGAAGCGCTCGACGCGACCCGCGGTGTCGACCAGCTTTTGTTTGCCGGTGAAGAACGGGTGACAGTTGGAGCAGATTTCCGCGTGGATGTCGCCTTTGTGCGTGGAGCGAGTGGTGAAGTTGTTGCCACAGGCGCAGACGACGCGAATCTCGTGGTAATCGGGGTGAATTTTCTCTTTGGGCATGACTGCTGTTTTTGGACCTTTCCGACGGATCTACTTATTTTATCGCATTTGCGCGACTAAGCCGAGCGAGGCGTGCCAGGGGGCGGGTTGGTGTGCTGAGTTCTCTACAATCGGAGCATGAATGGTTTGAGAACTCGAGGCATGTTGGCTGGAATTTCCGTGCTGGGCGCGTGGCTGGCGATGGCGGCGCCGGCTGCGGCCCAGAACCCCGCCGTGACGAGCGACCCGGCGCAGGACAAGGCGAATCCGGCAGCCATGGTGTCGTTTCAGCTGCCGAGCCATGGTGCGCTGCTGAATGCGCTGGTGTATGTGGCGGGGGGCGCGGGGCCGCATCCGACCGTGGTGTTGCTGCACGGATTTCCGGGGAACGAGAAGAACCTGGATCTGGCGCAGTCGATGCGGCGGGCGGGATGGGACGTTTTGTATTTCGACTATCGGGGGTCATGGGGATCGCCGGGGAACTTCTCGTTCACGCATTGCCTGGAGGACACGGCGGCGGCGATCGCGTGGGTGCGCGATGCGGCCAACGCTGCCCGGGTGCGGTCGGACGGAAAGACGGTGGTTCTGGTGGGGCACAGCATGGGAGGGTTTATGGCGCTGGAGGCGGGGGCGCGGGACCCATCCGTAACAGCGGTGGTGACGATTTCGGCGTCCGACCTGGGGATCAGCCGTCTGCAGGGAGTGCCGGGGGATCAGCGCGAAGCTGCTCTGAGGGCACTGGGGGAACATTTGGCGGCGGAAGGGATGGCTCCGCTGGCGGGGACGACGCCGGAGAGTCTTGCGAATGAAATTCTGGCCAACGCTTCCGCGTGGAATTTCGCGAAGCTCGCGGAGGGGCTGGCGACGCGGCCGCTGCTGGTGGTTACCTCGGACGACGGGCTGCGCGCGACGAACGATGCGCTGGTGGAGGCGGTTCGAGGGGCAGGAAATCAGGCGGCGAGCACGGTTCATTTCGCGACGGATCATTCGTATTCCGATCGTCGGATCGCGCTGCAGGAGGCGGTGGTGGAGGAGCTGGGAACGATTGGGCAGAAATGATGTTGAGGACGCGGGGCAATTTCTGACGATTTCGGGGATTGCTCCGCTCGGTCAGGCCAGGCTCCGGGGCAGTCGACCAAAGGAAAGCAGGCGCGCGTGTAGTTCCGTTTTGGTCCCATGCACAGTACTGAGGTGCTGAAGTCCGGAATCCAGACGTGGAAGTGGGGACGGTGTGAGGTTACGCTGCTTGCTGTGGGGTGAACCTGGCCGGCTGCAGTGCTGGTGTTTCGCACTTTTCCCGGGTCCACAATCGAGAGCCGTTCGACTCG
>JBEKIN010000236.1:0-7221 GCA_050011735.1 Acidobacteriaceae bacterium
GCACCGCCTGCGGAGTGCCCAGGCTCCCTTTCCCATCGCCCGCCAACACGTACAACCCGCCCCCGTTTGTGCCCACCAGAAGGTCCCGGTTGCCATCGCGATTGAAATCGCCGACGGCGAGAAAATCGGGAGACTCCGGTACTGCGAACGCCGTCGCCTCGCTCACAAATGTGGGAGGAACATTGCCCTTGATGGCGGCTGGGTAAAGAGTCGGGTCCTTCGGCGCGAAGGCGTCCGGATTGCCACGCAGCAACGTAACCACTCCGCCATCGGCCGTTTTATAACCGCTGACCAGATCGGGAGCGCCGTCCGCGTCAAAATCCCCGACCGCCAGATTCGTGGCGGCCGCACCCGACTTGAGCGCCGATACCACATCGGCGGATCCGTTGTAGTCGATCTTCAAACTTTGTGGATTGCGCAGATTCACCAGCAGCCTGCCGTGGCTGGGCGCGATGGTCGCTACGGGAGCCTGCCCCAGAGTTTTGGCCTGCGGGACAAAACCCAGCGCGCCACCCAGGCAGAGGATTGCGCTCAAACAAAACAACAACACGCGGGAAAACCGTCGAGACGTCATGCGAGTCTGCTCCAGTTCCGGACTTGGGACTGCACAACCGCACACAACGAACGTGTAACGGTTAAGCTACTCCACTTTGCCGGTTTTCTGCGATAGTCATGCCCTTGGTCGCGCCGGACAGAGAGCGACGGAGTCGCCTGAGGGGAGAACTGTATAGTGTCTGTCGTTGCTGGGCAATGTCAAGGACAGTCTCAACGTTGCGCTCGGAACTCCCATCGACGCGTTGCGGCGCTGTCAGTGCGGCGGCCGAGTCACTTACTTAGGTAAGCAATCTGTTGCTTACCTCTTACCATCGTGACGCTCATCTGCTTGCTCTTCTGCCGGCTGGCCGAGAGGTGCAGGACCTACCCGGATTCCCGATCCGAAGGACCCGTTCGCGCGTGTATTGTTTCGTCCCAGAAAGAATGTTCCAAGAGCCTCCAACTTTCCATATCACGCATTTCGCGACCGTTTGTCAGAAAAAAATGCATGACCAGGACACTGCGGTTGTGAACGCTCATCGCCGAAAGCTAGACGCTGCTCTTCTGAACGCTCTACCGGCCATCCCGCAGCCGCGCGGCCAGCCGATCCGGCAAGCCTGCCTGCAGAATCCGCTCCTGCGCTTCTTTCACGTCGTAGGGCACGCGATACCAGGTCATCGTCATCTGGGCATCGTCGTAGAGCGCGAAGGCGGCGCGCCAGTCGCCGTCGCGCGGCTGCCCCACCGATCCTGGATTCAGCAGATAGCGGGCGCCCTCGTGGATCTCGAACTCGAACTCTTCCGCTTCTTCGTGCGACCCGCCGTGCCCGTTCCGGTGCATCGCGTACTGCGGAGCCAGACGGAACCACTCGTCGCCGTTGGTCGCAAAGCCGCCCTGCACATGCGTGTGGCCAAAAAACGTGATGCGCGCATCGGTCGCATCCAGCGCCGGCCACGCATCGCGCACCGTCAGCACATATTCGTCTTCATCGCTGGGTGATCCGTGCACGCAGCGCACAAACGGCCCGTCCGGCGCAATCGGACCCACAGCAAGGTGCCGCAGCCACTCGCGATGCTCGCCGGTCAGCACGCATTCGGTCCAGCGCGCCGCGCGCTGCGCGACAGGATTGAACTCCTCAATGCCGCCCAGCCCGCAACACACGCGATCGTGGTTGCCGCGGACAAAAATGTTTCCCATCCGCCGTGTTTGGTCGATCACCTCGTTGGGATTGGCGCCGTACCCCACCACATCGCCCAGGTTCCACACCACGTCGTGCGCCGGAGCCGCGGCCAGCACCGCTTCGAGAGCCTCGAGGTTGGCATGAATATCGGAGATGAGCAGCGCGCGCATGAAACCGATTCCCGGGAATCCGCGGCCCGCCCGGGGATGGCGTCGCGTGGAAAGCCGCTTACTACCTTATTAGAAGGAAGCCACGCTTGTCGCTTACAAAGTGCCAAAGGACGAGCCAAAGGCCAGCGAAAAGCGAGCGAGAGGCGAGACAAAAGCCAGCCGGTATTGGCTCGAATCCCGCAGGGGCTAAAGCCCTGTGTTTTAAGCCTCTTTCGGCACGACTGAAAAGTCGTGCCCTGATACAAAACCGTGTTTTGAAACACGCTGTAGCCACCAGCTACCGGCTGATTCGCGCCCAGTGTCCCGGCGACGCTTCCCGCAGCGCAGTTTCCGCCGCATCAGCAGTCGCCGCTCCGACCATTGCCAGCGGCTGGTCGAGCTCGGTCCGCATGGTCGGGACCGCGCCCAGCAGGCTGCGGGTATAAGGATGCAGCGGCTCGCGAAAAATCTCCGCCCGCGGAGCCTCCTCGAGCAGCAGGCCGCCGCGCATCACCGCAACCCGATCCGCAACCTGAGAAACCACCGCCAGATCGTGCGAGATGAACAGCATCGTCAATCCGAAGCGCCGCCGCAAATCGGCGAGCAACTCCAGGATCTGCGCCTGCACCGTCACGTCCAGCGCCGTGGTCGGCTCATCGGCGATCAGCAGCCGCGGCCGGTTGGCAATGGCCATCGCGATCAGGATGCGCTGCCGCTGTCCGCCGGAGAACTGATGCGGATAGTCGCCGTAGCGTCCCGCCGGATCCGGCAGCGCCACCGCTTGCATCGCTTCCAGCACGTGCTCGCGCACCTGGCTCCGCGAAAGCTGGCGCTGATGGGTTCGCACCGCTTCGGCAATCTGCTCGCCGATCGGCATCACCGGATTCAGCGCGGTCATTGGCTCCTGAAAGATCATGGCGATCTCCCGTCCGCGCAGCCGCCGCATTTGCTCCGAATCAAGCGCCAGCAGATCGCGACCGTCGAAGTCGATGCGCCCTTCGACCGTGGCCGCGGCATCCAGCAGGCGCAGAATGGCGAGCGCGGTGACCGATTTGCCCGATCCCGACTCGCCCACCAGACCCAGCGATTCGCCGGCGGTAATGTCGAGCGAGAGTCCGCGCACCGCGCGGGTCGCGCCGAAGCGGATATTCAGATTTTCGATGGAAACCAGCGCCACAGCGCCATGGTACTAAAGCAGGGAGCAGGGAGTAGGGAATAGGAAGGGCAAAAACCGACAAGGATGCCAGCGAGAAGCGCTAGCCGACCTCCATCATTGGAAAAGGGGGCCGACAGCGCCTGCCACGGGAGCCAGCGCTCACTCTGCCGATCCGGCCTGTGGGCGAACTATGATGCCTTGCTGCTCTTCTTTTTCTTGTATTCTTGCAGGCCCTTCTGGAAATCCAGCGAAGTGCCGGCAGCGGCACGCACGCGAGCACGCGATGCCTTGCGCGGCGTGATCGGCTTCTCATCCTCGGCCACCACAGCCACGGTTTCCACGGCGACCGGCTCCGGCTCTGCGCGGAACGAGCGCGGCAGCTGGGATGCATTGAATTCGATCCCGTCGTGCGCCATCTGCCGCGCGGCGCGCGCCAGCAGCTCGCGCTTGGCCCCCAGCCGCTTGGCTGCCGCATCACGGTCGGCATCGCATGCGAATTCTTCGTAGCGGAGAAGATGCGCCAGCTTGCGATCGAACAGGTCGATCTCCTCGTGGAGGATCTTCAGTTGATATTTGTCCTGCGGTATTGCAGACATGGGAGGCTCCAGCGGCGACGGCCGAGATTCAGCGAAGGGAAAGTCGTGGAGCGGAATGCCAGCGTACGACTTGACGGTAAGTAGAAAGAGGGGCCGAGCTGGCCCCTCTTTCATACTGCCTGCATTGGTTTACAGGACCTGAACGTTCTCTGCCTGCCAGCCCTTCGGTCCCTTTACGACGTTGAACTGGACCGCCTGGCCTTCCTGGAGCGAACGGAATCCGTTGCTCTGGATGGCTGAAAAGTGGACGAACACATCCTCGCCATTGGTCCGGCTGAGAAAGCCAAAACCCTTGGCGTCGTTAAACCATTTCACTGTTCCCTGTTCCATAACTGTACTTGTTTCCTTTTTCTTTGGAGTGTATCGCTGAACTCTGCGTGGAATTTTGCGAGTCAGCGGTACAGCCAGAACAGGCAAGAACACCATTTCGGATTCGACGATCTGTACTTATTGTATCATCTATCGCCCAATTTCAGAACTGGTCTCCTCTACAGCGCATTGGCTTCGGTCAGGAGCATGAGCCCGGCTTCGGACCACCCCATGGCACCTACTTCGGGTGCGCCGGGGACCCCGGCGGTATGCGATTTATGAGACCAGTTCCAGGGGCGGAACATCGGCCTCCGCCAATCGGAAAGAGACTTGCCACCAAAGCAAAAGGAAGCGGATTGCTCCGCTTCCTCTGTGCCTTGCAGATCCGGGGTTACTTCTTCGGTGGCGCGATGGTGTCCTTGGCGGATTTCGCCACGCGGAACTTCACGACCGTCTTGGCTTTGATCTTGATCTGTTCGCCGGTTTGCGGATTGCGGCCCAGCCGCGCCTTCCGCTCCGCCTTCACCAGGCGGCCCAGGCCGGGAATTACGAATACGCCGTTCTTCTTGGTTTCTTTGATTGCGGTGTCTGCGAGAAGATCCAGAAACGCCGCGGACTGCTTGTTGGTGATTTCGAGTTTTTCCGCCAGCTGCCGTACCAGCGCGGTTTTCGTCATCGTTGTTGCCATCGATTGTTCCTCCTTGTGTTTTCTTTCAGGTCGCCGGAGTTCTTTCCCGGAGTACTCTGCGGGCAACCTCAATCTGCGCGAAAGCCAGTATTGACGCGGCTCCGAAAGTACCTGCCGCCCTTTACCGTGCGGCTTTCAACAGCATTTGTCAATGGCAAAAGCCCTGTTTCCACAGGTTTTTTGCGGTTTTCCCTGGCATTTCTCTGGAAAACACGGTTTTTGCCTGATTTTTTGGTTCGGTACGCGCTGAAAGCCGCGAACTGCGCGTATTTGCGATGGGTTCTTCGTCTCGTTTCCTGCTGGGGTGGAGTCTAGTCCCAGTATGTGTCGCGCGCAATGCGCATCTGCGCAATATTCGTTTATCCGTGCAGCCTGCCTGCCACCCACACCGGGCGCGGTCGCTCCGGCCGCGCCAGGGGCGCGTTCAGAAAATCCACCAGGGGGCCGGCGAGCCGGAATCGCTTCTCGATTTCCTCCGCCAGTCCGGGCTTCAGCGCGGTCTCCGCCGGCAGATGCGCGGTCACGCCCCATTGCCGCCACTTGATCCACTCCGTCGCGGGATGATCCTCGGGAAATCCCTTTGGCGCCCGCGTCAGCGCCAGCGGATCGTGCACCTTGAAGGAGCGCAGCAGCCGCTTGTCTTCAATCAGCCGCTTCCACTCGGCGTGATGCTCCAGCAAGCGCCGCCGGATCGCCAGCAGTTGCTCCTTCTCCGGCATATAGACGCCCGCGGCGATTACAAATTCCGTTGCGCCCACGTGCATGTAGTAGCCACCGCCCGAGGTCTTCTCCAGGCCGCTGCGCGCCCACCATGCTCCCAGGTGGGTCTTGTACGGCGACTTGTCGGCGGAAAACCGGGTGTCGCGGTAGATGCGGAACATACACTTCCCCGCCGGCCGCATGTGCGCTGGAGCGTACTCCGCCATGCCTTCGGTAAGCCGCTCGATCAGCGCCAGCATCGGCTCTTTCAGCTCGCGCTGGTAAATCTCCCGCCGCGCCTCGAACCATTCGCGCCGGTTGTTGCGCTTGAGCCCGCGAAGAAACCGCAGCGCCTCCTGGCCAAAATACGATCTCTTTTTCACTCGCTCATTCTAGCGGCGTCGTCCTGTGGATTCTCCCGGAGTTGTATTGCGTTCCGCGGCCCAGTCCCTTCACACTGGAAGTATGCGACGCACTCTTCCATCGATCCTCCTGCTGGCCATCGCACTGGGCTGCGCCGGATCCGCGCGCAGTCACGCCGCCGCGCAGCCGTCCAAACATCAGCTCACTCCGCGCCAGGCGCACCAGATCGTCGCCCTGGTCGCGCATCACGATCAGATCGATCTCAGCGACACGCACATCGAGCTGAACAGCATGGACCTGAGCACGGATTTCACACCCGGCTTCTTCAGCTTCATCGTGATTCGCGAAAGCACCTCGCCCGGTCCCGACGAGACGCTGCGCCGTTACGCCATCAATCGCCGCACCGGCGATGTGTGGGAAATGACCCTGTGCACGCATTACGATTTCCCCGAGCTGGCGCGCTTGCAGCACTCCTATTCCGGCCGCACTCCTGTCGGCGCTTCGGAACTGGCTGCGCAGGGCAAACAACTGGGCTGCTCACAGCAAAACTCCAATCCGACGCTCTAGCTTCTTCTCGCCGTGGTCACGCGGGAATGTCTCCGCTGCTCGCGTCAGCCGGCAACGCCGGGCGACCCGATCTGCCGGACCACGCGCCAGGCGTAATGGAAGCCGGAGAGGAGGGTCAGAACGACGGTAGCCGTGAGGGCCCAATGGCGCAGAGCCACGGCCCACGGCGGCCCGTAAAACTGGCACAGCAGCACGGCGGCCAGGGCAAGAATCTGCGCCACGGTGTTGGCCTTCCCGGTGATGCTCGGCTTGAAATTCCGGATCGACGTCGTCGCGAAAAGAATCGCGCCCACCACCATGATTCCCAGGTCGCGCGCAAACACCAGCACCGTCACCCGCCGCGAGATGAGAGCCTCGTGGTGCAGGACCAGAAACAGCGTGCTCAGCAGCAGCTTGTCCACCACCGGGTCAAGATACTGCCCCAGCATGGTTCGCTGATGGAGCAGCCGGGCCAGAGTTCCATCCAGAGCGTCGGTGATTCCCGCCAGCACGAAGAGGGCGAACGCCAGCTGGAAGCGTCCGTCGAGGACGGCCAGCACCAGAAAGGGCACCATGCACAGGCGGAGAAACGTCAGCAGATTGGGAGTCGCCCGAAGTTCGTTCATCGGATCATTCGCCGCGCCGGCCGCGCTTGCTCATTCATCACCGGCGCATTGGCAAGGGATTCATAGTATCGCAGAGGGTTCGGAATTCCCATGCGGAACCAGCGCAGCGCTACGGCGCAGCAGCGGATCGCGGCCGGTTGCGGGCACCGGAGACCATCCGCCACCACGCGCCGGCGTTCCCTTCATCCTGCTATCATGACCGAAGGCCGTTCCGCCTGGTGTAGGCGCGTAGCTCAGTTGGTTAGAGCGCTACCTTGACACGGTAGAGGTCAGGAGTTCGAGTCTCCTCGTGCCTACCAAATCCTCAATAACTTACGATCTGCTCTTGCCCGCAGCCAGCGATTCGAGCAATCTTATGGAGCTATTTGCCAGGTA
>JBEKIN010000237.1:0-7171 GCA_050011735.1 Acidobacteriaceae bacterium
CCTTCCACCCCTCCACGTCGCCCGGGGAAAAACGGCGCACCTCCGCTTCGCACTGCGCATCGTCGTCCCAAAGCTGCACGCTCGACCCATCATGCAGCGGCACAAACAGCCCATTCACCGCCGGCGTCCAGTGAAATCCCCGCGCCGGCAGCCCCAACTCCTCCACCACCTTCGGGTGCAGCAACCCCGCCAGATACGCGCACGGCGACATGAGCACATCCGGGTGCGTCTCTGGAAACGGCTCCTCAATCGTGCACGCCCCGCCCACGCGCTCCCGACTCTCCAGCACCAGCACCCGCTTCCCCGCACGCGCCAGATACGCCCCGCACGCCAGCCCATTGTGCCCGGCTCCAACGACAACAACATCCCAGGGACGCGCCGCGAGCTCCCGCACCGGCGCAGGCAATCCAACCTTCCCCAGAACCACGGCTGTCGGCGAAGTGCTCAGATTCGAATCCTCCTCAGCGTTTCCTGCCAGTATCTACACCCAAACGCCAACGCGAAAGCAAATTGCAAACGCGACCCCGCCCCAGCCTCCTCGCACCGCGCATCGGTACGCCACCTGTCCTCTGCGTCCTATACTGTCGCTTCGCTCAGAGAACGTTTTCTTCAGGAGCTTCAACCCTCCATGTCCCGCATTCGTACCCTCCTTGCCGCACTCGCAGCCCTCGTCGCCGTCCTCCTCGCCATACCCTCAACACCGGCCCAGCAAAACGCAAAGACCCTGCAGCCCTGGCTCAACACCTCCCTGCCGATCGACCAGCGCGTCGACGCCCTCATCTCGCAGATGACCCTCGAAGAAAAAGTTCAGCAGATGCGCGATCACGCCCCCGCCATCCCGCGTCTCGGCATTCCCAAATACGACTGGTGGAACGAAGGCCTGCACGGCGTCGCCTTCGCCGGCTACGCCACCAATTTTCCCCAGGTCATCGGCATGGCCGCCACCTGGGACACGCAGATGGTCCACACCATGGGCCAGACCATCTCCACCGAGGCCCGCGCCAAATACGACGAAGCCATCCGCAACAACCAGCATGAGCAGTTCTTCGGCCTCACCTTCTGGGCCCCCAACATCAACATCTTTCGCGATCCCCGCTGGGGACGCGGCCAGGAAACCTACGGCGAAGATCCCTTCCTCACCGGCCGCATGGCCGTCGCCTTCGTCTCCGGCATGCAGGGCGACGATCCACGCTACTTCCGCGTCGTCTCCACGCCCAAGCACTACGCCGTCCACTCCGGCCCCGAGCCCACCCGCCATCAGGACAACGTCGATGTCTCCCCGCACGACCTTGAAGACACCTACCTCCCCGCCTTCCGTGCCGCCGTTACCGAGGCCCACGCGCAATCTGTGATGTGCGCTTACAACGCCATCGATGGAGCTCCCGCCTGCGCCAACACTATGCTCCTTCAGCAGCACCTCCGCGACGCATGGCATTTCGATGGCTACGTCGTCTCTGATTGCGCCGCCGCCGCTGACATCTTCACCGGCCACCACTACGCGCCCGACATGGCGCACGCTGCCGCCGATGCTGTGAAAGCCGGCACCGACCTCGAATGCGGCTACGGCCAGGGCCAGGCCTACCCCGCCCTCGTCGACGCCGTCCATCAGGGCCTCATCTCCGAAGCCGAAATCAACACCGCGCTCCACCGCCTCTTCCGCGCCCGCTTCAGGCTCGGCATGTTCGACCCGCCCTCCAGCTACGCCTACGGCCAAATCCCCTTCAGCGAAGTCAACTCAGCCCCGCATCGCGCGCTCTCCCTCCGCGCCGCGCGCGAATCCATCGTCCTGCTCAAGAATCAGGACCACATCCTCCCGCTCAAATCCGACACCTCCTCCATCGCCGTCATCGGCCCCACCGCCGAGCTCATTCAGTCCCTCCAGGGCAACTACAATGGGCCCCCGCCTAATCCCGTCTACCCGCTCACCGGCATCGAGAGACGCTTCTCCTCCGCCCACGTGAGCTACGCGCAGGGCTCCAGCCTCGTCGACGGCTACGCCATCCCCATCGAACACACCGCCCTCCATCCCTCCTCCGGCTCCGGACGCGGCTCCGATTCCGGCCTCACCGGCGAATATTTCGGTACGCCCGACCTCACCGGCGCCCCTGTCCTCACCCGCACCGACCGCAACATCAATTTCAACTGGGATAAAGTCGTCCCCGTCACGGGCCTCGAGCGCAACAACTACTCCGTCCGCTGGACCGGCGCCTTCACCCCGCCCGCGCCCGGCGACTACAAAATCGGCGTCCGCGTCAATTACTGCTACGCCTGCGAAAACGCCGAAGGCTTCCGCCTCTATCTCGACAACAAACTCATCGTCGCCAGTTCCAGCGAGAAACAAGCCGAACGCGGCGTTGTCTACGACGCATCTGTGCACTTAGCTGATACAAATCCCCACCAGATTCGTCTTGAATACCTCCACGGCACCGGCTCAGCCGGCATCGACCTCACCTGGATTCCCCCCGCCGCCGTCCTCCGCGACGAAGCCGTCCGTGCCGCTCAGCAGTCTGACATCGTCATCGCCTGCGTCGGCCTTTCGCCCAACCTTGAAGGCGAAGAAATGCCCGTCCATCTCGACGGATTCAGCGGCGGCGACCGCACCTCCATCTCGCTCCCCGCCGTTCAGGAAGATTTGCTCAAGGCCGTCGCCGCCACCGGCAAGCCCCTCATCGTGGTTCTTGAAAATGGTTCGGCCCTCGCCATCGACTGGGCCGCCCAACACGCCAGCGCCATCCTTGAAGCCTGGTATCCCGGCGAAGAAGGCGGCACCGCTATTGCCGAAACCCTCGCTGGCGACACCAACCCTGCCGGCCGCCTGCCCCTCACTTTTTATTCCGATCTTGCCCAGCTCCCGCCCTTCGCCGACTACTCCATGCACAACCGCACCTACCGCTACTTCACCGGCAAGCCGCTTTACAGCTTTGGCTACGGACTCAGCTACACCACCTTCACCTACAGCGACCTCAAAGTTCCGCAGCAAGTCCAGGCAGGCGATCCCGTCCAGGTCGAAGCCGAAGTCCGCAACACCGGCGGCGTCGCAGGCGACGAAGTCGTCGAGCTCTACCTTACGCAACCCAAGGGCTTCGAAACCCCGCAGCGCGAACTCGCCGCTTTCACGCGAGTCCATCTCGACGCGGGCGCCCTCGCCCACATCGGCCTCACGCTCAATCCGCGCTCCCTCGGCCAGGTCGACGAAAAGGGCAACCGCGTCATCCTCCCCGGCGACTACTCCGTTTCCATCGGAGGAGCCCAACCCGGCGACTCCCCCTCCGGCCAAACCGCCACTTTCGCCATCACCGGCCAGAAGGAACTGCCAAAATGAAGCGATGCCCGACGGTCCGGAGCCCAAGGCCTGAAAAATCCTCCCACTTAAACGTTTAAGCTGCTACGCTGGATGCCGACCGATGAGGCGCCCGGCTGCTTTTCTGAACGCTGAACGCTGAGCGCTGAACGCTTTCTTGCGAGGCTCCCATGAAACGCCGCTCCTTCCTGCAATCCGCCGCCGCTCTCGCCGCCGCACCCGCCCTCCAGTCCCTCCTCGACTCGGCCGCCGCGCAAAGCCTGCCCACCCTCTCCGCCGCGCCCAACCGCTTCCCCAACGAATTCATCTGGGGCACAGCCACCGCCGCCTATCAGGTCGAAGGCGCAGTCCGCGAAGACGGCCGCGGTCCCTCCGTCTGGGACACCTTCTCCCACACTGCCGGCAAAACCTTTCAGGGCCAAACCGGCGACGTCGCCGACGACTTCTATCACCACTACCCGCAGGACATCGAGCTGATGCAGCGCCTCGGCACGAAGGGCTTCCGCTTCTCTATCGCGTGGCCGCGCATTTTCCCACAGGGTACCGGCACGCCTAACCCCAAAGGCATCGATTTCTACAAGCGCCTCACCGATGCGCTCCTCGCCGCCGGCATCGAGCCCTTCTGCACCCTCTTCCACTGGGATCTCCCCCAGGCGCTCCAGGATAAAGGTGGCTGGACCAGCCGCGCCACCGCTCAGGCCTTCGCCGACTACGCCCACTACACCGTCAGTCAGCTTTCCGACCGGATCAGCCACTGGATGACCATCAACGAATTCGGCTCCTACATCGACGCCGGCTACGCCTCGGGCGAATCGGCTCCGGGGCTGCGGCTGTCACGAGCCGAAGTTGCCGCGACCCGCCACAACGCCGTCTTCGCCCACGGCCTGGCCGTCCAGGCCATCCGCGCAGCCGCTGTTCGTCCCGTCCAGGTCGGACTCGCCCAGGACATGCCCGGAGCCATGCCCGCCATCGTCGACTCCGCCCACATCCGCGCCGCTGAAATCGCTTTCCGCGAAATCAACGCACAGTACGCCACGGTCATCTTCGAGGGCCAATACACCAACCGCTATCTGCGCACCCTCGGCGCGGACGCCCCCAAATTTACGCCCGATGAGCTGAAGACCATCTCCACGCCCCTGGACTTCGTCGGCATCAACGTCTACACCACGCAGGAGGTCGTCCCCGCGGATGCTCCCGATGGCTTCCTCATGGTTCCGCGCCCCAAAACCTACCCGCATGCCGGCTCCGAGTGGCTCTTCGTCAATCCGCAAGCGCTCTACTGGACTCCGAAACTCGTCTCCCAACTCTGGGGCGTCAAAAAGATTTACATCACCGAGAACGGCTATTCCTCCGCCGACGTTCTGCGCCCCAGCGGATCGAATGAGGCTGGCCGCGTCCTCGACACCGACCGCGTCCTCTACCTTCGCAACTACCTTCTCCAGTTGCAGCGCGGCATCGCCGAAGGCAATCCCGTCGCCGGCTACTTTCTCTGGAGCCTCCTCGACAACTTTGAGTGGAGCTCGGGCTACAGCCTCCGCTTCGGCATCACCTACGTCGACTACGCAACCCAGAAACGCACGCCGAAGCTGTCGTACGACTTCTACCGCAACGTCATCGCCAACAACTCCGTCGTCTGATGAAAATGCGGGTGCCCCATGTCTCGATTTTGAGACATGGGAAAACGCGCGGGGCGCGTCCGCCTTTCCTAACACTGATCACTGCTCACTGCTCTTCTGCACCCTGTACCCTGCACGCGGTACCCTGATTCCGTGCCCTTCCGCGACTTCCTCGGCAACGAACCCACCGTCCGCCACCTGCGCGAAGCCCTCGCCGCCGGCCGTCTTCCCAACTCGCTCATCCTCGCCGGCCCTCGCGGAGCAGGCAAGTACACCCTCGCCATCATGCTCGCCCAGGCAGCCAACTGCCTCAACCCGCAAACCACCGA
Organism: Acidobacteriaceae bacterium; assembly: GCA_050011735.1. Classification (GTDB taxonomy): domain Bacteria; phylum Acidobacteriota; class Terriglobia; order Terriglobales; family Acidobacteriaceae; genus Palsa-343. The sequence continues at coordinate 5,247 of JBEKIN010000237.1, forward strand.
CGGCCTCCCGGACTTCTGCGGCATTTGCTCCAACTGCGAACGCATCGGCCAGTCTCGCGACCTCGACGCCCGCGTCGACGAAGCCGTCGCCGCCCGCGAAGAGCTCCGCGACGTCGATAAGCGCGACACCCGCATCCTCATCCAGACTCACCCCGACGTCCTCGTCATTCCCCCCGACCCGCCGCAGCTCCTCATCAAAATCGGCCAGGTCCGCGTCCTCACCCGCGAAATCTATCGCGTCCCCGCCGAAGCCCGCCGCGCCTTCTCCATCTTCACCAGCGCCGCCTTCATGAAAGAGGCCGCCAACTCCCTCCTCAAAGTTCTTGAGGAGCCGCCCGCGTACGCCACCATAGTCCTCCTCGCTGAAAACACCGGCGAACTCCTCCCCACCATCCGCTCCCGCGCCGGCATCTTCCGCCTCGGCGCCATTCCCACGGACCAAATCGAAAAACTACTCGCCGAACGTAGCCCGCAGACGAAGCCCGCCGAGCGCGCCCTCATCGCCCGCCTTTCTGAAGGCGCCATCGGCCGCGCTCTCGGCTTCGACCTCCCCGCATACCTCGCCAGCCGCGCCGACTCGCTCGTCCTCCTCCGCAACACCATCGGTCAGGCCGATCACTCCGACCTCTTCCACGTTACTGAAACCTACCGCGCCGGAGCCGAAGGACAGGAAAAAACCGAAGGCCTCCTCCGCGCCGCAGCCTCCCTCCTCGAAGACCTGCTCCTCGTCAAATCCGAAACCCCGCAGCTCGTCCGCAACATTGACCTCCAGCGCGAGCTCTCCGCCATGGCCTCTGCTGTCACTTGGGACTGGATCGAGTCCGCCGCCCGCGGCCTCCGCCATGTTGAATCCGGCATGCGCCGCAATCTTCTCCGTTCCCTCACCCTCGACAGCTTCGCCGCCCAGCTCAGCCAGTAGCTACCAGCTACTGGCTACTGGCTGCCCCTCGGTGGATTCCCACAACCGCCCCAGGTTACTATCGCCGCAACGTTTCTCCAGCCTCTTTTCGCGGTTCCGCCATGCGACGCAGCCCGCGTTTTCTGCATCACATAGGCACATCTTGTCCGTAAAGGATTTTGGGTTATGCCCCTTTTGCCTGCCTCAACGGTGCGGACCCTGCGTCCGCAAGTCGTCAAAAGCCCCTCTGAGCGAGCTTCGGCCGCCCTTGGTCCCACCGCCCCTGGTCCGGTTCCGGTCCCAGCTCCCGCGCCCGCGCCGCTCCCCAACAAGACGCACGACCTCGACGTCATCGGCCCGCGCAAGCTCATCCGCCCCACTCTGCCTGACAGCGCTCGCCGCAATCGCCGCTTCCAGCGCCAGGACGAGCCAACCCTCATGGTCGGCTCCGCTGCCGCACACGCCGCACCCGCGCAGGAATCCTCGCACGCCGAGTCCTTCTACCTGCAGAAGCAGGTGCAGGCGCAAACCGCCATGGTCTTCATCCTCGATGACGGCGAAAAAATCGAGGGCTCCATCGAGTGGTACGACCGCAAAGCCATCAAGGTGCGCCGCACCTCATCGCCCTTCCGCAACAACCGTTCCAGCGATGCAGCCACGCGGGCCCTCATTTACAAATCCAGCATCAAGTACCTCTACAAAGCCGGCGAAAACTCGTCCGAACGCTGAACGCTATTCCCTGTTCCCTCCCCTTAAAAGCCGATCCCGCACCGCCAACCCAATCCCCACCGGCTCCGGCAGCGGACACACAATCGCCGTCACCCCCGCCGCATCCAACCAGCGCAGCCCCGCGTAGAGCTTCTGCGCCAGTTCCTCCGGCTTCTCCCACGCTCCCCAGTGGTAGACATGCACCGTGTTGTAGCCCATCGTGAATCCCCGCAGGTCGAACGGCTTCTTCCGCATCAGCATTAGTGCTGCCGTGAAACCCTCCGGAGCCATCACCCCCACCACTTCGCCGGCCTCCTCC
>JBEKIN010000238.1:0-7074 GCA_050011735.1 Acidobacteriaceae bacterium
GTGTTTCCATCGCGAAGGGCGAAAATCGCGTAACGTTACTTTTCCTCGAAAAACTGTCAATCCTTACGTTCGTAACTGCGCGCCTTAACTCCTTTCAGTGGCGTGCGCATCGGTTTCAACCACCCCGCCTTTCCCCGCATTTTTATTCGTCCAGTCTGATATTCTGAACATAAGAGGTAAAGAAGAAAGCTTCTTAGTTTTTCGGAATTAAGCAATGAAAAAAGGCCTCGCTTCCGGGCGAGGCCTTTCTGCGTCAAGCAGACTTCCGCATTGCCGCAATCGCGCCAAACCGAACCGCAAACCAGCACCTCGGCGGCATCCCTATCCCCTGTTTTTTCAATCATGAAGCCCTTCGTGAGTGCAAATGATGCATTCGCGAGCGTCAGGCAACCGACCCATTTTCAATTACTTAACCTTGGAGACAAACCCGAACATGCCTGTTTTCATACACTTATCAAAAAGCGACGGGGTAGGGGGTGGCGCGGCCCTACGGGCTCCTGGCTACGGACGACGGGCTGCTGGCTGCTTTTGGGGCTCATCGCAGGTCCGTTAGTCCGTTGTCGATCTCGATAACATCTCGAACCCCAATGAAATCAACCACCCAATCGGAAGGGGAGGGGGAGCGGGGTATCCCACCACCCCAAAGTATCGTCGCGCCCCACATCGTGCAGGATCTGCGTCTTGAGCGCAGGTTTCAGCCTGGTATCCCTCGGTCTGAAAACTACCACCCTGCAACCCCGCATTCATCTTTTGCACCTTCATCGGCGTTAGCATGGCCAGAGCACGTTTTGTTCAGCCTTCCCGGTTGCTCGCCTGAGCCGGGACCCCAGCAATTCCCATCCGTAACCACTTCAGGTCCCCTGGCCCTGCGTGACCAGCGGTCACCTTCGTGTCAGCAAACTAGTTACTGTTCTGGTTCGCCCTTAACCCATTCTTGGGATAGTGGATACACCTCCACGGAGCCTAGGCTTTTGGTCATGGATTTCGCAGAAGGACAACGGGTCCGCATCAAGGACAAGCAGGTCGTCGGGACCGTCGAGAAGAAGCTCACTTCTCTCGAGGATGTGTACGTCGTCCTGTTCGGAGATGCTTCCAGGCGGGAAGAAAAGCTCGTCCGCGGCGCCGACCTCGAACCCGCTCCCGTCGAGAACCAGAAGCTCGCCTAGCCGCTCACCTGGAAAGGGTGCCCGCTCGGCTGGATAGCCGGCGGGAAATACCAGGTTTGAAAAGGGCGCTGCCTGGTTGGTAAAGCGCGCTGCTGACCCAGCCGCAGCCGCGCTCCGCGCTACTTCAGGCTCTGCAGCTTCTGCGTCGCTATCTGCGCCGCATCGTTATCCTTGTTCTGATCCTTGATCTCAGCGTAGAGCCGCCGCGCCTCGGCCGGCTGCGTCGTCTCATACAGCTGTGCCAGCTGCAGCTGCGCCGCCGCCTTGGGAACCGTCGTCGTCGGATGCGAGATCACATCCTGGAACAGCGTCACCGCCTGCGAATTCCGCCCGGTCTGCGCGTACAGATTGGCCAGCCCGATCTTCGCCAGCGCCGCCCGATCGCGGCCGGCATGGGTCGCCTTCTCCAGATCTGCTTCCGCTGCCGATTGCTGTCCCAGTTCGAGCTCGGTAGCGCCCGCAAAGTAGCGAGCCGTTTCACCCGGGGTCAGCCAGCCGTACTGATCGGCCGTCTGCCGGAACAGCGGATAAGCGGCTTTCGCCCGCTCCGCAGCCGTCGCGTAGGTCTTCTGGCCCGGCTCCGCCGGTTGATTCGGCTGCACCAGCGGCGTCTCGTAGATGTCCATCGCCTGGCCGAGCAGCTGGTTGGCCGCAGCTTCTCGCTTTTGGTAGACGAAAATGCCGGCCACCACCAGCCCCGCAGCCAGCACGAAGCCCACCAGCCACGCCACGAAGTTGCTGCGGTGCTCGCCAATCCACTCCAGCCCGGAGGCCGTTACGGATACGAATTTGTCCTGTTTCAGCGCGTGACGGGTCTGTGTGTCCACCGGTTTTCCCGAACTTCCTTTGGGCGGCCCAGGTTCCTGGGCAGGCGTTCAGCGAACGCGCAACTCTCCGCGCGCATTCGCATGCAGAATACGACCCAGTCTACCACGCGCTCAACGCGACCTGAGGGTTACGCCGCCCGCACCACGTCCTCGATCTGCCCCGTCTCGACCTTCTCCTGGCAGGCGATGCAGTACGCGGTCCACGGCAGCGCTTCCAGCCGCTTTTCGCCGATCTCCCGGCCGCAGTGCAGGCATTCGCCGAACGTGCCCTCGCGCAGGCGCTCCAGCGCCAGCCGCACCTGCGATAGCTGGGTGTGACCCTCCGTTCCCTGGCTGAAGATCAGCTCCTTCTGGTACGACAGAACCGCCTGGTCGGCGACGTCGAGCGTGTCTTCGGCCATCGCTTGCCGGCCTTCTTTCGCCGCGCTCCGCATGCTGTGCTCCAGATGCTGCTGCTGATGGCGAAGCCGCTCTTCGAATCGCCGCTGTTGGGGGGTCCTGGATACCTGGGTCACTATGTCCACTCCTCGGATGAAAACTGGTCCGCTCTACAGACAGATTGATTGGACGCACAAACCCGGTGAAAGATTTCCTCCCTTCCGCACTTTCGTAAGGTTATTTCCTGGTTAACCCCTGTCAGGCTCCCAAACCGGCCCAATCCAACGTAATCCTCACCCTGGATGCACCTCGACCAAAAATGCTCTACGCTGAAAGAGTCATGTACGAGAATTTCAATGCCACCGACCGCTGGAGCGGGGAAGTCCTGCATTGCCGCTGGACCGCCAACATCGTCGCCATTGCCACCCGCCATGCCGACGCCGTCGACGTCCGCTTCGAGGTCAGCGGCCGCTCCGTCTGGATCGCCATGCCCTGTCTGGCTTGGGTCGAGCAGAAGAAACGCACCGGCCACACCATCACCGACTCCCTCGCCGCGCAGGCTGCCGGCCTCTATCTTAAGAAGGCCATCGAGTCCGGCTACGACAACGGCCGCGAAATGTATACCATGACCATCGATGAGGTTCTGGAGCACGTCGATGCCGTCCTTCACGAGGCTGGCCACACGCGCAATCTGCCCTACTTGGTCCCGCTCGACGACGCCCAGCCGCAAGTCTGAACCGGCCGGGTTGCCTCTGTTCTAAATTTTTGCGTTGGCTCGCGCTTTGGCCGCGGCGCAGAGGCGCTCCCGGCGCCGCGCGAGGACAGCTTCGGCCTCGGGCGTGGCCATGACTACCGCTTCCATGTGCCGGAGGAGCTCCGGTTCGCCGGCCGACTCCCGGAGCTCCCTCAGAAAGGGATGGATCTTGCCGAAGGTGGCGAAAATTTCAGTGTGTGCGGCGCAGAACGCGGCTGCATCGATGGCGCCGGTGGTGACCAGCGACGCGGCCATATCCCAGTAACCCAGCACCATGCGGAACGAGGCGTTTCGGTCCCCGCGCATCAGCCTGAGCACCTCGTCGAAGGTTTCCGGATTGAAATCGCGGATGAACCAGGCGCGCGCCTCGCGCAGCACCGGTTCGCGGCGCAGATCGAAGAGCTTCAAATTCAGCTCCGCGCTCTCGAAGGGGGTCGGCATGGTGGGAATCATCTTAGTCCTGTGAGATGACGGGTGTGCGGCGGTTTTTCCCCTTTGCATCTCCTCTTCCGGATGGGACAATAACCTGTTGTCTCTGACCCACGGAGGCTTCCCGGAATGGGAGCGACACTCGCGCTGCAGGACCTGAAAAGGCTGACCGAAGGTCTGCACGCTCACCGCAATCTTTCAACCGCGCAGCTGGTGGAGACCGCCATCGCCCGAGGCGAAGGCCGCCTCGCCGCCAACGGCGCTCTCGTCGCTATGACCGGAGCCCGCACCGGCCGTTCGCCGCGCGACAAGTTCACCGTCGAAGACGATCAAACCAGCGACCGTGTCCAGTGGGGCAAAGTGAACCAGCCTTTCCCGCCAGAAAAGTTTCAGGCTCTGCTGGAGCGCGTCCTCCGCCACATGGCCGAGCGCGACCTCTACATCCTCGATCTGGCCGCCGGGGCCGACCCCGCGTATCAGCTCCCCATCCAGGTGATCTGCGAGTATGCCTGGCACGCGCTCTTCGTGAAGCAGCTCTTCATCCGCCCCGATCTCAACGCGCTCGCCACTCATTCCCCTGAGTTTGTCGTCATCGCCGCGCCGGAATTCGAAGCCATTCCCGACCGCGATGGTGTTAATTCCTCAACCTTCATCCTCACCGACTTCACGCGAAGAATCATTCTCATCGGCGGGACCAAATATGCCGGCGAGATGAAAAAGTCCATCTTCGGCGTGATGAACTACCTGCTTCCCGGGCGCGACGTCTTTCCCATGCACTGCTCGGCCAACATTGGCGCTGATGGCTCGTCCGCGCTCTTCTTCGGGCTCTCCGGCACCGGCAAAACCACCCTCTCCGCCGATCCCGACCGCCGGCTCATCGGCGACGACGAGCATGGCTGGAGCCCCGACGGCGTCTTCAATTTCGAAGGCGGCTGCTACGCCAAATGCGTCGACCTGACGCTGGAGAAAGAGCCGCAGATTTTCAACGCCATCCGCTTCGGCTCCGTGCTGGAAAACGTCGTCCTCGATCCGCGCACCGGCGAGCCCGACTACTCCGACATTCGCTACACCGAAAACACCCGCGCCGCGTATCCCATCGAGTTCATCGCCAACGCCGTCATCCCCGGCATCGGCGGGCATCCGCGCAACGTGCTCTTCCTCGCCGCCGACGCCTTCGGCGTGCTGCCGCCCATCGCAAAGCTCAACCCCGATCAGGCCATGTACCACTTCCTCTCCGGATACACCGCCAAACTCGCTGGAACCGAGGCCGGCCTCGGCAGCGAGCCGGTGCCTGAGTTCTCCACCTGTTTCGCCTCGCCCTTCCTGCCCCTTCCGCCCGCGGTCTACGCTGAAATGCTCGGCCGCCGCCTGCGCGAGCACCATGCCCAGTGCTGGCTCGTGAACACCGGGTGGTCCGGTGGCGCATTTGGGGTAGGGAAGCGCATGAGTCTTCCGCACACCCGCGCCATCGTGCACGCCGCGCTCGACGGTCGGCTCGCGAAAGCCGAATTCACCACCGAAGAAGCCTTCGGGCTCAGCATTCCCACCACCTGTCCCGACGTCCCCTCGGCGTTGCTGAATCCCCGCAATGCATGGGCCGACAAGAACGCCTACGACGCGCAGGCGCGCCTGCTCGAAAAAAAGTTCATAGAAAATTTCCGCAAGTTCGACGTGCCGGACTCCGTGCGCAACGCCGGCCCCCGCACCGCCTAATCCGCATCGGGCGCACGCTCAGGTAAATGCGCGGTTACACGCCTCCGTAACTTGACTCTTGACAACCGTAGACTTAGTCTCGAAATGGAGGCAGCGGCAGTTCTTCACCCCTCCGCTCTTTTTCGCAGGAGAACGGCCCATGCAGAGCCACCCTTACATCTGGAACTACCTTCCTTTGCTGCTGCAGGTCGTAGTGGTCGGCGCGCTGGCCTGCGGCATGGTGGCCATGTCCTGGTTCGTCGGCCGCCATCGCAATCTCAGGGAAAAACTGGAAGCTTACGAGTGCGGCATCCCCGCTGAAGGCGATGCCCGCGGCCGCTTCTCGGTCCGCTTCTATATGGTCGCGATGCTGTTCATCCTCTTCGATGTGGAAGCCGTTTTCGTGCTTCCCTGGGCCGTGATCTACCGGCAGCTGCCGCAGATTACCGACTCCCGCTTCTTCGGTTTCTGGGAAATGGTCGTCTATCTGGGATTCGTCGTCCTCGGCGTCTTCTACGTTTGGAAAAAAGGCATTCTCGACTGGGCCTCCGACAAGGCGGATCTGTAATAACCACTGCGACGATTGGGAAATCACATGGGAGAAGCGCTGCTCAATAAAGAGGCTGTTTACGCAGGCCTCGCGCAGAATGTGGCCGTCCAGGCCCTCCGCGCGGCCCATCCCGACGCCGTCACCAACGCCAAATTCGATCGCGATGAGCTCACCTTGGTTATCGCCGCCGATGCCATTCGCGCCGCCTGCCGGACCCTGCAGCGCGCCGGATACAACTTCCTCGAAGACGTCACCTGCGTCGACTGGTATCCCGGGGAGCCGCGCTTTCAGGTCACGTACCACATCCTCTCCCACCAGCTGAAGGAGCGCGTCCGGCTGCACGTGATGGTCGTGAGCATCGACCCTTCCGTCGACAGCATCACGCCCGTCTGGCCTTCGGCCAATTTCTACGAGCGCGAAGTGTGGGACCTCTTCGGCGTGCGCTTCAACGGACACCCCGGCCTGCGCCGTATCATGCTGCCCGACGAATGGGATGGCCATCCCCTGCGCAAGGACTATCCGGTGGAGGGCTATCGCTGATGCCCGGCTCCCCCGATAGGCACGATATGCCCGAGATTCCCGGCTTCGTCGAGACCGCCACCCTCATTGCGCCACGTCCCGAAGAAGGCCCGAAGGACCACACCATGGTCCTCAACATGGGCCCGCAGCATCCTTCCACGCACGGCGTGCTGCGCGTCGTGCTGGAGATCGACGGCGAAACCGTGGTCAAGCTGGTCCCGGATATCGGCTACCTCCACACCGGAATCGAAAAAACCTGCGAGGCCAAGTTCTACCAGCAGGTCGTCCCCCTCACGGATCGGATCGACTATCTGTCTCCGATGACCAACAATCTCTGCTACTGCCTCGCCGTGGAAAAACTCCTGCAGCTGGAAATTCCCGAGCGTGCGCAGTGGGTGCGGGTCCTGCTCAACGAGCTCACCCGCCTCAATTCGCATCTCATCTGGCTGGGCACGCACGCCATGGACATCGGCGCGCTCACCGTCTTCCTGTACACCTTCCGCGAACGCGAAGACATCCTGCGCATCTTCGAGCAGATCTCCGGCCAGCGCATGATGACCTCCTACTTCCGCGTCGGCGGCCTCGCGCTCGATCTGCCGCTCGGCCTCTTCGATACCGTTCAGTCCTTCATCAAAGTCCTGCCTGAAAAAATCGACGAGTACGAGAATCTGCTCACCGGCAATCCCATCTTCATGAACCGGCTGAAAAATGTCGGCACCCTCAGCGCAGCGGACGCCATCGCATTCGGCGTCACGGGAT
>JBEKIN010000239.1:0-7032 GCA_050011735.1 Acidobacteriaceae bacterium
AAGAGGCCGTTTGTGCGCTTTCACGCCGCGCAATCCATCGTCGTCTTCGGCGCGCTCACCATCCTCCGCATCCTGTTCACGTTCTTCTTCCTGGGCGGCTACAGCTTTGGGCTGTTCTGGCTCTGGACCATGCTCTCGCTGCTGCTGACCCTGGCGTTCTTCCTCGCCTGGATCCTGCTGATGGTGATGGCCTACCAGGGCAAGACGTTCGAGGTGCCGATTGCGGCGGGGATCGCGAAGAGTATCGCGGGAAGCTCCAAGGTCTAGCAACCAGGGCCAGTGACCGATTGGAAACGGCCCCGCACGGTCGCGGGGCTGTCGGTTTGCTTCAGGACTTTGTGCGGACAGGTCCGGCCTTTGCGGAGTGCCGCCTTTACCGATGAAAGTGAGAAACCTATGGCAAGCTTTTGCACAAAATGCGGCACAGCCAATACCGGAGACAATGCCTTCTGCACCAAATGTGGCGCGCCCGTCGGCGTAGCTGCAGGTTCAGTCTCCGCGGCGCCGGCTTCGAATGCCCCCGTGACCTCTGCGTATGCGCAACCGGTAGCGCCGCCTGCAAAAGGCGGCAACAGCGCGCTGAAAATCATCCTCATCATCGTCGCAGTGTTCGTCGGGCTGGGCATTCTCTCCGTCTGCGCCGTCATGTTCGGAATCTGGCGCGTCTCGAAAGCGGTTCACGTCAGCAGCAATGGCGGCGTCACAGTCAGCACGCCGACAGGCACGCTGACCGAGGGCAATGCGGGTACGGTGAACGCGGCGGACCTCGGCGTCGACATCTACCCTGGCGCGACGCAGCAGCAGGGCGCGGTGCGCGTGAGCACGCCCAACGGTTCGGCCATCACCGCCGCGTATGTCACCAGCGACTCGCTGGACAAAGTGGTGGATTTCTACAAGGGCAAGCTGGGACCGAGCGCGTCCGTCTTCCAAAGCGACAAAAGCGCGGTGCTCTCCGCGACCAGCGACGACAAGAAGAGCAGCGTCATGGTCACCATCGCTACGGAATCCTCCAGCGGCCAGACGAAGATCGCCATCTTGCATTCGACGGGCAACGGCTCGTAGCAGCTGCCTAGCGCCGCTGGACCTGCGTTCCGCTCGCCAACTTGAGCGTAAACAAGCTCGCCGGCGGGTGCGAGTTGTAGCGAATGTTGGTGTAGGTCACGGTGCGCGTATCGCCCGAAGGCTGGAACATGACCTGCTTCAGCGAAATGTCGCGCGCCAGGTCGACCCAAATGGTAATGTGCGAGACGTTGTTACGAATGTTGTCTTGTTTCGGAACCAGGTCCAGCTTCGCCGCCTGCGTTCCGTTGACGGCCTCCATGCCCTGAAAGCTCACGTTCCAGGCGGAGGCGAGATCCTTGCCGCTGGCGCCAAAACCCGTAGCCAGCAAGCTGTCGAACTCGCCGCGATTCGCGCCCGCTGCGAAGATGGTCTCCTGTTTCAGCGAGGGCTGATAGAAGTCCAGCTCGCCGTTTCTGTAGAGCAGGTCGCGCTCCGAAGGCTGGCCGTTGTCCGTCTCGATTTTGGTGGCCATTTCCATCGAACCGCCCACGCGGCGGAAAGCAGTTTTCCCCGTCTGCATCTCGTGATCCTGCACGACGGCGGTGAACAGATCGGCGGTGATGTCCGCCTGCACATCCTGGAATTTCGCCGAGGACGCGTCCATCTGCGCGAGGACCTTTTCCAGGTTCGCGTCCTGGGGCATGGCTGCGCGGGCCGCGAACAAAACCAGCGCTGCGCTCCAAACTCGTATCGATTTCATGAAATGAGGCACTTTCCTCCTGAACCCGAATGGTTAGGATGCGCTTCAGCGCCTGCGAATATGTCGGATTCGCACTACCGCACTACCGGTGAGCCCACACACGCCACGCGATCACGCTGCCGCCAATCTCCTTCACCGCCTCGCGGCGATCGATGGTGATGGGTCCTGAAGTTGCTGCTATGGCACCGGCCAGCTCCTGATCGCTGGGTTCGCCGCCCTGCGTCTGGAGCAGCTCCACGGGAACCTCGTAGATCATCCCGCCCGCCGGATTGACGGAGGCGCGAATCTCGTTAGCAGGCCAGTCCGGCTTGGGTCGGTCGCCGTAGTTGATGTAGTGCGGCGTGATGAAGATGAAAGCCAGGATCAGCGTCACCATGACGTCGAAATGGATGCTGCCCCGCTCGTGCGTCCACCAGAAATAGCTCTTCAACGTTTTCCCGACGCTCACGGTCTATGCTCCCGGTCGCGGGCCGATGATGCGCTGCCCGCCCATATAGGGTATCAGCGCGTCGGGGACGCGAACAGTTCCGTCGGCCTGCTGGTAGTTCTCGAGGATAGCCAGCCAGGTGCGCCCGACGGCGAGCCCGCTGCCGTTCAGCGTGTGCACGAAGGCGGTCTTGCCCTGGCCCTTCGGCTTGTAGCGGATGTTCGCGCGGCGCGCCTGAAAAGCGTCGAAGTTCGAGCAGGAAGAAATCTCACGGTAGAGATTCTGGCCCGGAAGCCACACCTCGAGGTCGAAGGTCTTTGCGGAGCTGAAGCCGGTGTCGCCGGTGCAGAGCAGCATGCGACGGTAGGGCAGACCGAGGCGCTCGAGGATGGTTTCAGCATTGCGGGTGAGCTTCTCGTGCTCCGCGTCGCTGTCTTCCGGGCGCGTGAACTTCACCAGCTCGACTTTCTGGAACTGGTGCTGGCGGATGATGCCGCGAACGTCCTTGCCGTAAGAGCCGGCCTCGGAGCGGAAGCACGGCGTGTACGCGGTCAGCGACACGGGCAGCTTCGCCTCGTCGAGGGTCTCATCGCGATAGAGGTTGGTCACCGGCACTTCGGCGGTGGGGATAAGCCAGTGGTCGTTGTCGCGATACTCGCCGGGTACGAAACCCTCCGCGTCGGTGCAGCGAAAAAGGTCTTCGGCAAACTTCGGAAGCTGGCCGGTTCCAAAAAGCGATTTGCTGTTCACCATGAAGGGCGGCAGGACTTCGGTGTAGCCGTGCTCGCGCGTGTGAAGGTCAAGCATCAACCCGATGAGCGCGCGCTCGAGTTTGGCGCCGTCGCCCCAGTAAACGGCGAACCGTGCGCCGGAAATCTTCGCCGCGCGTTCGAGGTCGAGAATGCCGAGCTGCGCGCCCAGCTCCCAGTGCGGTTTCGGCTGAAAGGAATATTCGGGAATCGTACCCCAGCGCTTCACCTCGACGTTTTGCTGCTCGCTGCTGCCGACCGGGACATCGTCGCGCGTCAGGTTGGGGATACGCGTCAGCAGAGCGCGCAGCTCTTGCTCCGATTCGGCGGCCGCGGCTTCCAGCTCATCCATTCGCGTCTTCAGCGCGCGGGTTTCCTCCATCACCGCGCTGGCGTCCTGGCCGGATTTCTTCAGGCGCGCGATTTCCTCAGTGAGCTTGTTGCGCTGTGCCTTCAGCTGTTCGGCTTCCGTGATGCGCTCGCGGCGGCGCAGATCGAGCTCGCGAAAATCACCCAGCAGCACAGCGGGATCCTGTCCGCGCTCGCGCAGCTTTTTCTCTACTACTTCCAGATTCGTCCGCACAAAACCAAGGTCGAGCATACGTATCAGATTACCAGCGGGGCGTTCCCAGATAGCCGCGACCCTGACCTGCAACCTGCTCCGCTCCCGGTTCGAGCTGCCTCCGCTACCGGCTACGGGCTACCGGCTGCCTTTTTCAATCCAGCCGAACCAGCCAGGCCTCGCCCTCCGCCGGCTGCAGATTGTGCGCAATCGCGACAGCGATGCTGCGGTCGTCATTTTCGGGGCGGATGCGAACCCAATACCCGGTGGGACCGGCAAACTCAATGACATTGGCGGTGCGGTACTGGCGGCGCAGTTCCGATTGCAGCTGCAGAGCGGAGCCCTGGTGCACGAACGCGCCGATCTGCACGCACCAGCGGCCGCCCTCGTCCATCGGCTTGGGCGTGCTGAATACGTCGATGCGCACTTCGCCGGTGCCGGCTCGCCACAGACCAACAGCTTTGGCCGCGCCGATCGAGAGATCGAGGACACGCCCTGCAACAAAAGGCCCGCGATCGGTCACGCGCATCACGGCCGACTGGCCGGTCTTCACGTTGGTCACCCGGATCAGCGAACCCATGGGCAGCGTGCGATGCGCCGCGGAGACTCCGTTCTCGTCGTAGACTGTGCCATTCGCGCCCACGCGGCTGTGGTACGGCGGCCCATACCAGCTGGCCACGCCGGTCTCCGAGGAGATGGGCCGATGCGTGTCGACAAACTGCTCGTCCGCGGTGAGCGACGGAACCGGAACAGGAGCAGGCGACGCGGGCGCCGGAGCCGTTTCGCCGGGTTGCTCGGGCGGAGGCGGCGTGTACACCGCCTCTTGCTTATGCGAGCATCCGGCCGCCAGGAACAGCGCGGCGCCGAAGATCAGGGCGCAAGGAAAGCGTTGTACCGAAGCGATGGATTCGCCGCAGAGGGGGAAGGTTCTGCTCATCATCGCTACGGCTGTGCTTTGCGACTGCGTTCGAGGTGATCCGCCAGCCGCGCCAGCTGCTCCGCCGCGATGCGCAGCGCCCTGGTGGAGTTCTCTCGAACCTCGGGTACGACCTTGTCGTTGAGAAACGTGACCACCCGCTTCACATCTTCCTCAAGGCGCTCGCTGAATCCGCCGAAGTTCTCATCCAGTTTGCGCCCCACGTTTTCGAAGCGGCCGCCTGCCTGCTCAGTCATATTGGCTCCTGCCTTGCTGCTGCATTCAGTATTGCGATGCGGGATGCGCCGGTCAATTGTGCGCCCCCACCGTCCCGCCCAAACAATAACAGTGGATGCGAAAAGACACCGGGCCATGCATCCCAAATGCCCCGATCTGCATTCCAAGCTAGTGAAACACGGATAGCCCCCTGAAGTACTTCCGGCCAATCTGCCTGGTTCTCTCGTTCGCGCCAACCCTGTTACTCAGCGCCCCGGCGCAGATGTCGACGGCCCTGCCCGATGCGCGCCTGCCACGGGGAACGTTCATTGCGGGCCCGGCCGGCAACAACCTCTTCGTCGAATTCTGGCCCGATGTGATCAACGCCTGGCATCGGCACAAACAGCACGCAGATTGGTCTGGAATGCGCTGACGTTCGTCTGTAACCTCAGGGATAGCGGGCAGGCGAGCAGGTTGGAGTCGAACCTGGCTCCGCGCGCCGCAGCCGGGAGGGACATCCAGCGCCAATGCTGTCAGGTAGACTGCGAGGATCCCGGAAACGGCCGATCAGGGGAACAGTACCGCGATGGCGTCGTCCCTGGATGCTCGCATGGCGTTTTCGTGTTCTGCTCTGTCGCGTTCTGCTTGCGTCGGCGGTTACAGGCTGGGCGCAGTCCGCACTGCCGGATGCCCCATCGCCGCAGACTGAGGTGGCCAGCGTCCCCGCTGCCGGCAATGCACCCTGGCTCCCGGCGGCAGCGCTCGCTGAACCGGCCGCCGGGCAGGAGACCTTTCCTCCCGCGGCCAAACCCGTGCCCGGCCTGAGCGTGCCCGGTCTGGAGCCGACCTACGTTCCTCCGCCCAGGTGGTGTACTGCGCACGCATGTACCGAATCGGCTCCGTTGCGCACCTGCTGCGAGCCCGACAGGGACGTCTTCAGCGCCTACCTGAAGCAGGACGCCATCCATATTTATTCGCCGGCCGAGCTGGGGCGCATCGCCATCCACGGCGTGCTCGATCCCTTCAACCTGCTCACCATTGGCGGCACGTCGGTTCTCTCTGTGGCCACCGATTCGCATTCCCTCTACGGGCCGGGCGTCAAGGGCTGGGCCAAGCTGAGTGGCGTCACGCTCGCCGAGGACATGACGGGTGAATTTGTCGGCACCTTTCTCATCCCCTCCATCGATCACCAGGACCCGCACTACCACCGCATGCCCAACGCGTCTCTCCGGCGGCGCATCCTGCACTGCGCGTATCAGCCTTTCTGGACGACCAGCGACACCGGCAAAGGGATGATCAACTACTCGACCTTTGCCGGTTCCATCATCGATGAGGCGGTCGACGTCACCTATGTTCCCTATCAGAAGGTGGGGTGGGGACCGGGCGCGGAGCGGATCGCCAGCGGTTGGGTCAGCGATCCCATCGGCAACTTCGTGACCGAGTTTCTGCCCGACGTGGCCAGTCACGTCAACTTCAAGGTCGTCTTCATCCAGCGGATCGTCGATCGCGTCGCGCTGGAGGATGGAGGATCATAGTTTTTACGGACAATCACAGCTACAGATAAGGACCGTACGATGCGGATTACCAAAAAAAGACCGGTAGGACCAGGAGAGATGCTGAGGACCGAGTTTATGGAACCGCTCGGCCCCACTCAGACCAGCCTGGCGAGGGCCATGGGCATCCCACGGAAGCACGTGAACGAGCTCTGCAGAGACCGGCGGGCCATTACAGCCGATACGGCGCTGATGCTCTCGCGCGTTTTTGGCAACAGCGCCGACTTCTGGCTGAACACGCAGCGTCGCGTCGACATCTGGGAGGCCCTGAACAGTCCAGCTCGGCGGGAGCGGATTCGGCGCGCAAAGCCTCTGAAAACGGCCGCATGAATCCCCCCACCCCGCCAACTATTTCGAGAAATACCTCGGCATCCGCCCCGGTAGCCACGGATCATAATGCGCAGCGAATTCCGCCCGCTCCTCCGTCGACGGATGGCTGTAGGTCCAGAACTCGACGAAGCGGTTTGGGGCGGGATCGTCGAGCCAGACCAGCGCGTCGCTGCAGAAAGAACTCACCGTCGCCGCCTGAGCATCCGGAACCAGCCCGTGAATCACCTCCTGCCCGTACACATCGGCCTGATGCTCGATACCGCGGCTGAAGGCGTTGCCGATCGGCTCGGCCAGGAAGCCAAGCACCGTCGCCAGAAGCAGCGCCAGGCCCAGAGACGACCAGCTTTCCACCGCGTCGATGCCCCACCCCGCTCCGCGCGTCCGCACCAGCCAGCGCACCAGGCGAAACGCAATCCAGTAGAAGACAAAGATGACCACCGCCGAGAACGCAATCCCCTTCGCGATGTGGTGCAGCACGTAGTGTCCCTGTTCGTGCCCGTAGGTGAAGAGAATCTCG
>JBEKIN010000240.1:0-6957 GCA_050011735.1 Acidobacteriaceae bacterium
TGACGGTCACCGGGACCGACGCAGCAACCGGGAAGGTCACGTCGAGTGTGGCGGTGACTTTGACGGTGAACTAGAACAGGGCACAGGGCACAGGGCTCAGGGCACAGGGCACAGAGAACCGCGTTGCGTATGGGTCCGGGGTAAATTGGAGAGATGCGGCTGCGGTTGACGTCTCTCGTAGTGCTGTTGGCGATGGCTGCGGCGATGCAGCCGCTGGCGGCGCGAGCGCAGGATGTTGACGTTCCGTATGTTGCGGCGCGACCGGCGAACACGCTGGTGATGCTGCCGGATGGATCGACGGTGCGCGTGGAACTGGCGCTGACCGAGGCGGAGCAGGCGTACGGGCTGATGGGACGGACGAGCCTGGCGGAAGGGCGCGGGATGCTGTTCGTGCACGACGGGATGGCGAAGCATCCGTACTGGATGTACCACTGCAAGATTGGGCTGGACATCGTTTGGATGGATGCGGGGCACCGGATCGTGGAGATGAGTCCGGATACGCCGCCGTGCAGGGGGAAGTCGTCGACGTGCCCGAATTATGGTGGGCATGAGCCGTCGCAGTATGTGCTGGAGCTGCCGGTGGGGTCGATCCAGAAGCACCGGCTGGCTGTGGGGGAGACGGTGGAGTTTCGGGCGGAGTGATCAGTAAACAGTGATCAGTGATCAGTGAACAGAGATCGGTCATGAATTGCCGATGAGCGGCGACCAGCGGGCGACGATCAGGGATCAGAGATTGGTGTGAGACGGGATTCGGGCGCAAGATCCGGATTGATGGAATTCGCCTCCAATGCGAGGCTTAGAGCATGACGACCACTGCTGCTCCATTGAAGGAAGCCAACACAACACAGTATGAAGAGGTTCTTCGCCAGGCTTACCGAAAGGCGATTGCCTATCTGGCGGGTCTGGATACGGCGCCGGTGGCGGCGACCGCCGATCTGCAAACGCTGCGGCGCCAGCTGGGGCGGCCGCTGGAGGAGCGGGGGATTGCGGCGGAGCAGGTGCTGGCCGATCTGGTGGCGGATGTGGAAGGCGGCCTGGTTGGGTCGGCGGGCGGGCGTTTTTTTGGCTGGGTGATCGGCGGGGCGATTCCGGCGGCCGTGGCGGCGGACTGGCTGACGTCGGCGTGGGATCAGAATGGCGCTATCTACGCGACTTCTCCGGCAGCTTCGGTGGCGGAGGAGGTTGTTGGCGGGTGGCTGAAGGAGATTCTGGGGCTGCCCTCGGGTGCGAGTTTTGCGCTAACCACCGGCTGCCAGATGGCGCACGTGACCGCACTGACGGCAGCGCGGCATTGGGTCCTCGAGCGGAAGGGATGGGATCACGAGGAGAAGGGGCTGAGCGGGGCGCCGGAGATTCGGGTGCTGGCCAGCGACCAGAAGCACGCGTCGGTGGCGCGGGCGCTGCGGCTGCTGGGTTTCGGGCGGGCGCAGGTCGTCGACCTGGCGACCGATGGGATGAGCCGGGTGGAGGCGCAGGCGCTCGAGGAGGAACTGAAGCGGAAGCCCGATGCGCCGACGATCGTGGTTTTGCAGGCGGGCGACATCAACACCGGAGGGTTCGATGCTTTCGAGACTCTGATTCCGATGGCGCATGCGCGGGGCGCGTGGGTGCACGTGGATGGGGCATTCGGATTGTGGGCGAGGGCGAGCGAGAAGTACCGGCACCTGGCGCGGGGCGTGGAGCTGGCGGACTCGTGGGCGACCGACGGGCACAAGTGGCTGAACGTTCCGCATGACAGCGGGTTCGCGTTCGTGGCGCATCCGGAGGCGCATCGGGCGGCGCTGTCGGAGAACACGTCGTACGTGACGTATGTGGCTGAGGCACGCAATGAGATGGAGTGGAATCCGGAGTGGTCGCGGCGGGCACGCGGGTTTGCAACGTATGCGGCGCTGCGAAGTTTGGGACGCGAGGGCGTGAGTGCGCTGGTGGAACGGTGCTGCCGGCACGCTGCTTCGTTGGGAACGCGGATTGGGCAATTGCCGGGCGCGGAGTTGCTGCGCGAGCCGGTTTTGAACCAGGCGCTGGTGCGGTTCCTCGATGTGAGGCCGGAGGCGACGGAAGCGGATCATGCAAAGCGGACCGATGAGGTGATTGCAGCGATCAACGCGACGGGCGAGGCGTTTTTCACGGGCAGCACGTGGAAGGGACGGCGCGTGATGCGGATCAGCGTGAGCAGTTGGCAAACGACCGACGAGGATGTGGAGCGGGTGGTGCGGGCGGTCGAGGGGGTGCTGCGGGCAAAATAACGCCCCGGTTTGCGCTCATTGCGGAGGCTGTGTGAGTTTGATGTCGATGTCGGCGAGGAAGAAGGCGAGATAGTCGTAGTCCTGATGAAAGGCGGGGAGGGTGACGGCGGGCTGGTGGCCTGGCAGGACGACGGGATTCGAAAAGACGAGAATGCGGGGGAGATCCCTGGGGCCGTCGCGGACCACGCGCATGATCAGAGTGGCGCCCGGAGAGGACTGGCTGTCAACGGAGCGCTTCGTGGTATCGATGTGCAGGAGAGAAATCATGCGCCAGGCTTCGGTTTGCAGCGTTTCCGCATTGGCACGAACATTCGCAGCCAGATCGCTCGAGGGCAAATTGGAGAATGCCGGCGTGCCGAAGCCCAGAGCATCGAGGCTCACCATCGCCAGCGGCGCCGGGACTCCACCTGGTTCGAGGTGCTTCTGAAAGTCGGGGTCACCGTGTTTGCCGGCGATTGCGGCGAAGACGAAGGTCGCGTGGCGCGGTTGCGGCTTCAGGGCGTGGTACAGCATGGGCAGCATCGCGAGATCGGGCCAGCCGTCGGATGCGCCGTTGAAGTATTCAAAGCGCGGCAGCGATGCCGTGACGACGATGCGAGACTCGGTGTCGCCGGGAAGGGTGCAGAGCAGGATGGGGTGGGTCTTGTCGCTGTCGAGGACCAGGTCGCTGAGGTGGTCGCCGGTGCAGCCAGCGGAGACAAAGTATTGGCGCAGGCGCGCGTAGCGGTCCGCTTCTTTGGCGGGCGGGGAGGCGAGCATGGCGGTCATCAGCCGGTCGGGCAAATCCCAGAAGGCGATGGGTGAAGGCTGAGTGGGAGGGGCTGCCTGGTTCTGGGCAGACTTTTCTGTTGGGGCGGGTGTTTCTGTCTGGGGATGGGCTATGGGGACGGCGACGAGCGGAAGCAGAAGCAGGGCGCTGGAAGCGAATCGCGTACAGCTGAGCGGATTGAAAAACCTGGCGTTCATGGCGCCGAACCGATCCGAACTTTGGGTTGACGCAGCCGGTAGATGGGAAGTTCCATCTTCTTCAGAGTGAGCAAAAACTCGTGCCCTGACACGGTTCGTGGCTGATTTGGAGAAAGCGGCGCGCGCGCGCGCTTCCCACGTCCCCAACCGCAGGGACGTGGGGCACCCACTTTTTCCCCGCGCCTGTGCAGTCGTGCCTTGACACAGAGTCCGAGCCTGAAAGGCTGCGCGGGTTAGCGTTTTTTCTTTTGTGGGGCTTTCTTCGCTGGCTTGCTTGATTTTGCGGGTTTCTTTGCGGGCTTCTTTGCGGGCTTCGCTGCGGGTTTGGCTGCGGGTTTGGCGGGTTTCGCCGGTTTGCGCGCGGGGGCCTGCTTTTTGGGGGCGGACTTTTTCGGTGCTGGCTTTGCGGATTTCTTCGCGGCGGTTTTGGCCGGGGCCTTTTTGGCGGCGGCTTTCGCTGCGGGTTTGGGGGCTGGCTTCTTCTCGGGTGCCTTCGCGGCTGCTTTGGGCACGGGTTTGGCGGCGGGTTTGGGGGCTGGCTTCTTCTCGGGAACCTTTGCGGCTGGTTTGGGCTCGGGCTTGGCTGGAGCTTTGACCGGAGCTTTTTCGGGAGCTTTCGGCTTCTCGACCACTTTTGCGGCAGGGAGCTTTTGTCCCGGCTTCAGCGGGGCTGGTGCGGGTTTCGGCGATTCTTTTGCTGACTTTGGTGGGGCGGGCGCGGGTGCGACCTTCGCGCCTTTGCCGGCTTTGGCAGGCGCAACGCCTTTGGCGGGGGCAGCGCCTTTCCTGGGAGGCAGAGGGACTGTGTCGCCGAGCACGGAGGGAAGGGCCTCACGCTCGTCGTCGTCGCTTTCTTCGTCGGCGCCATTGCGAGTGGGGGGCTCGACCTCATCCTCTTCTTCGATTTTGATTTCGGCGCGGCGGCCGCGGGGGCGGCGAATGACGACGGGAGGCGGAGGGGCGGGCGGCGAGTGGGGGGCGAGGAAAGCACGCAGCTCTTCTTCGGTCTGGAGCTTGCCATCCATGAACTGGAAGAAGAGGAGCTCGGCGATCTTGCCGAAGTCGGGGAGATCGGGAGTGATGCGCATTTCCGCCATGAGTGTAGTAGGAATCTTTTGGCGGGCTTCCGGCCAAACGTTAAAGAAGTTGTTGAACTTTTCTTTGACCTGGGCGTTCTTGGAACTGAAGGCGAGCCAGAGAACGGGCTCGGCCTGATAGCTGACGAGGAGCTTCCACGCGGCGGAGGGGGTGGCAGCCGCCTTGCTGAGGAGATCTTTGGAAAATTCTTTGGCGGACTGCTCGAGGTGATTCCACTGCTCGACGAAGCCGCGGCGCGGGAAGAGACGCTTGAGGCCGGCCACATCTTTGGGCTGCATTTTGGCGGTGAGCAGCTCGAGGTGGGCGGCGGAGGGATCGGGGTTGATGCCCAGCATGAGGAGGCGAACGAAAATCTTGTTCAGCTCGTCGAGGCCTTTGGTATCGGCTTTGGCCGGGACCCAGGCAGGATAGAGAGACTTCATCCAGCCTTCGCCATCGAGGGCGCGGAGGGTTTTGAGGGGGTCTTCCTCGTGGGCGATCTCCTCGAGCTCGTAGCCGCGGGCGAAGGCGGAAATCTGATCGATGAGGCCTTCGGTTTTGGCGTTCTGATAGCGGGTTTTGGTGCGCTCATCCATTTCCCAGCCGGTACGGGCGGAGAGGCGGATGGCGCGGATCATGCGGCTGGGGTCCTCGATAAAGCCGTAGTTGCTGGCGAGGCGGAGATGGCGAGCTTCAATGTCGGCGAAACCGTTGAGGGGATCGAGGAGGAGGCCCCAGGAGCCCTCGTTGAGGGAGATGGCCATGGCGTTGGCGGTGAAGTCGCGGCGGCGGAGGTCTTCAAGGATGTGCGCCCAGTGGTAGACGGGCTTGCCGGGTTTGGGATACTCCTCACGTCGGGCGCTGGAGACTTCGACGCGGACGCTGCCGGGGAACCAGAAGAAGAGGGTGCGGGAGGGCTCGTGATCGCCCCAGAATGTGCCGCCGGCTTTCTCCAGCGGCTTCTTGAGCTTGAGAGCATTTCCATGAACCGAAAAATCAAGATCGTGGACGGGGAAACCGCTGGTGAGATCGCGAACCGCGCCGCCGGCGAGGAAGACGGTCATGCCCGCGTCGCGGGCGGCATCTCGAACCTGGCGAAGGGCGTTTTGCTGTGCGGGGGAAAGGCGATTTTCAAGAAGGTAGATGTAATCGGGCATGGATGCTGACGTATTCTTCTGGTGAGGCCGAAGGCCCCGCCTGTTCTCCCCGGAAACCATCCCTAAGTAGCAGTAAGGTAAAGACTTAGAGGACGGATAAAAGGTAAGGCGAACTACTAATGTAACACAAAAGTGTGCACTTGCGGGGGCGTGATCTGCACAATTTTTGATGCTTGATGCTGGAATGTGCAACAATCCAGGTTTCCCTCCTGAAAGACTCTTGAACGCATGTCTTCGAGCCGCAAAAAGGCGATCTTTCGCAAGCTTTCGCGTGACTGGGTAGCGGGGTATCTGCCATTGCATGGGTTCGTGCATGAGGGCATGGTGGAGATGCTGGACCTGGACGGGAAAGTGGTATCGCTGGACGCGAAGGATTTGAAGTGGATCTGTTACGTGCGGGATTTCAATTCCGGGGAGCTGAACAATCCCGAGCGGCTGGTGAGGAAGACGTTTGCCGGGCGGCCACGGGGCGATGGGCTGTTTGTGCGAGCGCGGCTGAAGGATGGGGACATGGTGGAGGGGCTGGCCGCGAACGATGTGAGTTTGGTGAGCAGTGAGGGCGTATTTCTGACGCCGCCGGATTTGCGGTCGAACACGCAGCGGCTGTGGATACCGCGGAGCTCGCTTGAGGAGCTGGACGTGGTCGCGGTGATTGGGGCGGCGAAGCGGAAGCCGGTGGTGGCGGAGAAGGCGCGGGAGACGGCGCAGGAAGAGCTGTTCCAGGAGAAAGCCGGTGGCCGGTAGCCAGTAGCCAGTAGCCTGGAGCTTGGAGCCGGGAGCCGGGGTTCGGCGTTCAGCGTTCAGGAAAGCAACGATCACATAATGGAATTCGGGGGAAGGCTCGGGGCCATCCCTGAGGGAGACTTGTTTTTCTGGAGACACGGATGAAGATTGCATTTCTTGGATTGGGGAAGATGGGCAGCGCGATTGCTCGGCTGCTGGTGAAGAGTGGCGAAGAGCTGACGGTGTGGAATCGGACGGCGGGGCGTGCGGAGGCGCTGGGGCGCGAGGGCGCGAAGATTGCGCAGTCGGCGGCTGAGGCAGCGGCAGGAGCAGACGTCGTCTTCACGATGCTGATGGACGATCCGGCGCTGAGGGAGGTTCTTTACAAGGGCAAAGTGCTGGAGAGCCTGGGCTCGGGCGCGATTCATGTGTCGCTGAGCACGCTCAGCGTGGCGTTGTCGAAGGAGCTGACGGAGGAGCATGCGAAGCGCGGGCAGCATTTTGTAGCGGCGCCGGTGTTTGGGCGGCCGCATATCGCGGAGGCGGGGAAGCTGTGGGTGGTGTTGGGTGGCGCAGCGGAGCCGGTCGAGAAGGTGTGGCCGTTGGTGGAGAAATTCAGCGGCGGGATTTCGGTGGTCGGGGAGAATCCGTGGAGCGCGCATGCGCTGAAGCTGGGCGGGAATTTTCTGATTACGGCAATGATCGCGTCACTGTCGGAGGGTTTTGTTTACGCGGGGGCTCTGGGCGTGGAGCCGGCGATTTTTCTCGAGACGGTGAACAAGGCGTTG
>JBEKIN010000241.1:0-6883 GCA_050011735.1 Acidobacteriaceae bacterium
CGCACGCCGGTCAGGTCGTAGCCGTCGAGGTTCTTCGGCACTTCGACCCATTCGCGGAACCAGAGCGCCTGTTCGGGATAAGTCGAATCCGGCTTGGCCACCGGCCACGAGGAGTCATCGACTGAGGGATCTTCAGCGTGTGCCAGATCTCCCACGTGGTAGTGCCACACGCCCGGCGGCAGATGGCTCAGGTTCTCGAGGCGCGCGATCACGGCGCGCTCGGAGTCCGGCAGCTGCTTCTCGATGTTCAGACTCTGCTGAAGGAACTGCCCCTGCGCGCAGCCGCAAAAAAGAAAAACGCCCGCCGATATTCGTACCCAATCCCTCAACACGTTGGATCCTCTGGCTGCCTGGCTCTGTTCTCGAGGCGCAACCCGCCCAGCCGTTGAGGATAACACTTTGCACTTAGCCGCGTTGGGTTCGCGCTGTTCCGGAGGGGGTACAATTCGGGCGGAATCCGTGCCGAAAAAAGGAGCCTCCGTTGAAGCGCTTCGCTCTCCTGATCTTTGCCTCCGCTTTGGTTTCCTGCTCCTGGGCACAGCAGCAGTACACGCGCGGCATCGGCGTCTATCCCGGCGATCCGAGCGAATACGCCGGCCCGACTTTCGTCATCGATGGCAGCTACCGCAACCTTGCGCTCCATCGCCCCGCGTATCAATCCAGCGCGTACGACTACAACCTCACCGCGCAGCTCATCACCGACGGCATACGAGAGCAGGCCCTGCCGCAGTGGATCGTCGCTTCCACCAGCAGCGGCGGCGTTCTCCCGAAGCAGCAGCGCGAAGTCTTCCTCGACGGCAACATCACTTCATCGGTCGACGTAACGGGCGATCATCCCTGGGTTGAATTTGACCTCGAAGGCGCTGGCGATCCACCTGAGCTCGATCGCATCGACCTCTGGATGCGCCGCATGAACGGCCCTCTGCCCGCCACCGGCTGGACCTACATCGTCTCCGGCTCCGACGATCACTCGCACTGGACCGAAGTCGGGCGCTCCACTGGGACCGACTGGCCCAGCATGAAGTTTTCCGGTCCCAGCTTCATGCAGTCCATTCCTTTCATCGCGCCCGCGCACAATCGCTACTACCGCGTGGAGCTTTCCGCTGACGGCATCAAGACCTGGGGCGTCGCCGAGCTCGCCACCTTCGATCAGGGCAGTGAAATCCACGTTGCCGGCCCCGAGCACTTCATGAGTGCGTGGATGTCTGCCTTGCCTGGTGCGGGCAGCGGCCCCGAATCGGTCTACGTCGACCTCGGCGCGCCCTGCACCTTCGATCGCATTGTCCTTGCGTGGATTCTTCGCGCCGCCGAGGGTTCTATCCAGGCCTCCGACGACGCCACAAATTGGCAAACCCTCCAGCCGCTCCCGGCCGACCCCTCGGGACCCACGGACGACATCCACCTCGAAAGTCCCGCGCATGGACGCTATGTCCGCGTCCTCATGACCAAACCCGCGCACGCCGGCGACCCGTACATCCTCAGCGAGCTCGAAGTCTATGGGCGCGGTGGGCCAGTGCCGGTGGCGCATCCCGCAGCCCAGCCCGCTGTGGACGGCTCCCTGCAACTCACGGGCGGCGCATGGAAACTTCAGCGCGCCTCCCTGGTCTCCGCCACTGGCGAGCAAATCTCCGCCCCCAACTTCTCCGGGAATGACTGGATGATCGCCACGGTCCCCGGCACCGTCCTCACCAGCTACCTCACCGACGGCGCGATTGTCGATCCTGACTTCGGCGACAACCAGTACGCTGTCTCCGATTCCTTCTTCTGCTCGGACTTCTGGTATCGCGACGAGTTCGTCGCCCCCGCGCTCGCCCCCGGCCATCACCTCTGGCTCAACTTCGACGGCATCAACTGGAAGGCCGAAATCTATCTCAACGGACAGCACCTCGGCCGCATCGACGGAGGCATGATGCGCGGCCGCTTCGACGTCACCAGCCTCATTCATCCTGGCGCTGCCAACGCCCTCGCCGTCAGCGTCATCGCCAACGCCAATCCGGGCAGCACCAAAGACAAAGCCGGACGCACCGTCAACGGCGGCGCTTTGGGCCGCGACAACCCCACTTTCCACGCTGCCGCCGGCTGGGACTGGATCTCCACCATCCGCGGCCGCGACGACGGCATCTGGAACAATGTTTCGCTCACCACTACGGGCCCTGTCACGATTGAGTCGCCGCTCGTCTCCACCACGCTGCCACTGCCTGACACGATTCACGCCGACGTCGTTGTCGAAGCCACGCTGCACAATCAGGAGGCCCAGCCCATCTCCGGCACGCTGCGCGTCGCCTTCGGCGACGTTCAGGCTGAAGTCCCCGTTTCGCTCGCTGCGTCCGAAACGAAAACCGTCCAGCTCACGCCTGCTACGCAGCCGGCGCTGCGCCTCACCAATCCAAAACTCTGGTGGCCGGTTGGCTATGGCGACCCGAATCTCTATCCCGTCACGATTGCCTTCGTCTCGAACGGCGCAGTCTCCGACGCTAAATCCTTCCAGGCCGGCGTCCGCGAATTCACCTACTCCGAAGACGGCGGCATCCTGAAAATGTGGATCAACGGCCGCCGCTTCATCGCTCGCGGCGGCAACTGGGGATTCTCCGAATCGATGCTGCGCTATCGCGCCCGCGAATACGAAACCGCGATGCGCTACCACCGCGACCTCCACTTCGACATGATCCGCAACTGGGTCGGCATGACCGACGACGAAGCTTTCTACGACGCGGCCGACCGCAACGGCGTCGTCATCTGGCAGGATTTCTGGCTCGCCAATCCCTGGGACGGCCCCGACCCCGACGACAATGACCTCTTCCTCGCCAACGCGAAAGACTATCTGCTGCGCATTCGCAACCACGCCTCGCTCGGACTCTTCTGCGGCCGCAACGAAGGCTTCCCGCCGCAGCCCGTCGACGACGGCCTGCGCTCACTCGTCGCCAGCCTCGAGCCCAACTCCCACTACATCTCCAGTTCTGCCGACGGCCCCGTCAGCGGCCACGGCCCGTATCGCGTCGAGCCCCTCCGCTACTACTTCGAGCACGCGCCCGTGAAGTTTCACTCTGAAACGGGCGCGCCGAACGTCCCCGAGATGGAAACCCTCCGCCGCACGATGCCCGAGTCAGCGATGTGGCCGCAGGGCTACCAGTGGCCGCTGCACGACTACTTCATCCGCAGCATGTTTCCGGAATTTCACTTCCCGCCGAGCGAAATCGACGCGGAATACGGCGGCGCCACCAACATCTCGGACTGGCTTGAACTCGCGCAGTTCGTCGACTACAACGCCTATCGCGGCATGTACGAAGGGCAGAGCAAGAACCGCCTCGGCCTGCTCATCTGGATGAGCCATCCCGCGTGGCCTTCATTGCTGTGGCAAACCTACGACTATTTCTACGACACCGACGCTGGCTATTACGGCGCGAAAAAGGGCGCAGAACCGCTGCACATCCAGTGGAATGCCTCGACCGACGCCGTCGAAGTGGTGAACGACAGCGCTGGCGATCAAACCGCCCTCACCGCCCATGCCGAAGTGTGGAACATCGGCGGCTCGTTGAAATGGGAGAAGTCCGCGACCCTCGACAGCAGGGAAGACTCAACCGCAACGCCGATCCAGCTCGAATATCCGGCTGGCCTCTCGAAGACGCACTTCATCCGCCTCACGCTCGCGCAAAACGGCAAAGTCGTCTCGTCGAATTTCTATCTGCGGGGCCTCACCGAGAACGACTACACCGGCATCCGCCATCTGCCCAACGTCAACGTGACGATGAAAAGCCACATCCACCGTGAAGCCTCGCAGTGGATGCTCGCTGCCGACCTGCACAACACCTCGAAGTCGCCAGCGCTGCTCATCCGCGTCAAAGTCGTGCGCGAGAAGACCGGCGACCTCATCGTCCCCGCCCTCTTCGACGACAACTACATCGCGCTCATGCCTGGCGAACGTCGCACCATCCATATTCAGATCGAGAACGCCGATACCCGCGGCCAGCGCCCCCGACTCATCGTGAAAGGGTTCAACCTCAGCGGCAGCGGCCGCACCTGGATCGCCGCGGCCTCAGCCAATCCGCCCAGCGCTCAGCAATAATCCGCGCTACTGGACCTTCACCGTCGTGCTCAACGGCAGATTCGCCGACGAATCGCCGACCATCAGGCTCACCGGCTCCGTCTCCACGCGCATCGCCCCGGCCTTCGCGTCCCAGTACGCCAGCCGTGACGCCGCGAGCGGAATCTCCACCGTCTTCGTCTGCTCCGCTTCGACCGTCACCCGCTGGAATCCCTCCAGCTCCTCGCGCGGCCGCTCCACTTTCGAGCGCAGATGCTTCACGTACAGCTGCACCACCGCATCGCCGGTCCGGCTTCCTGTATTCGTCACATCCACGGATACAGTTACCGTTCCATCCTTCGCCAGCTCCGCCGAGCTGGTCTTCAAATTCGCAAATTTGAAGGTCGTGTAGCTCAGCCCGAACCCAAACGGGTACAGCGGCTCACCCTTGAAGTACATATAGGTGTAGCCGTCGCGTATGTTGTAATCCATGCTTGGCGGCAGCTGGTCCACCGACTTGGGCCACGTCTCCACCAGATGCCCGCCCGGGTTGTATTCGCCAAACAGCACTTTGGCCAGCGCGGTCCCCTCATCCTGCGACGCATGCGTCATGTGCAGGATCGCCGGCACGTGCTCCTGGCTCCAGTTGATCGCGAAGGGAAAACTCGAAATCAGCATCACCACCGTCTTCGGATTCACCGCAAACACCTGCCGCACCAGCTGTTCCTGCGCCAGATCGATGATTTGCCGGTCGCGTCCTTCGCGCCCGTCGCTGGGCACGGTGCAGGGAAGCGTTCCACCCCCATCCGGCGTATTCACCCAGTCGTGCGCCATGTCCGGCCCGCAGGTCGGATCGCTCCCCACCACCACCACCGCAACATCGGAATGCCGCGCCGCATTGATCGCCGCGTTGCCCAGCTCATCCGCCGTGTAATTCACTTTCACATCCGGTCCAGCCTCGGCCTTAATCCCCTCCAGCGGCGTCACCTTGTAAGGAGGCGTCCCGCCATACCAGTCCCAGTGCACCGAATCCGCCAGCGGCCCGATCACCGCGATCGACTTGATCTTCGTCTTGTCGATTGGGAGCAGATCCTTATCGTTTTTCAGTAGCACCACCGACTCCAGCGCGAGCTTCTTCGAGACGTCGCGATCCCGATCCGTATTCCATGGCTCCGGGTCATCCTTGATCTTCGTGTACGGCACCAAATCCGGCGGATCCAGCAACCCCAGCTTCACCGCGATCCTGAATTTGTAACGGAGAACGGCATCAATATCGGCCTCCGTCAGAGAACCATCCTTCAGCGCCGCTTTTGTCTCGTCCGCATACCGGTCCAGGAATTGATTGACCCCGTTTTTGATGCACGCCACCACCGCCGCTTCCTGGGTTGGATAGAGGTGCCGCGGATCCACAAGCTGCTTCACCGCGCCACCATCGCTCGACAGAACATCCACGCCCCACTTGTCCCGCACAATGCTCTTCAGAATCGGATTCACCACCATTGGCGTTCCGTTCCACCCGTTGTACGAGGCCATCACCGCCTTCGCGCCGCCTTCCAGAAACGCCATACGGAAGGGAACGGAGTAATACTCCCAAAACAGACGCTCATCGAAATCCGACGTCGAGCGATCGCGTAGATTCTCATTCTCGTTCGCCAGGAAGTGCTTCAGCAGCGGCGAAGCCTGCCAGTACTTCGGATCGTCGCCCTCCAGGCCCTTGCTGAACGCAATGGCCATCGTCCCGTTGAAAAACGGATCCTCGCCGTACACCTCTTCGCTGCGACCCCAGCGCGGATCGCGCGCCAGATCCGACTGCGGCCCCCAGTCCATCAAAATCTGGCGGTCGTACTTCGCCGTCTGCGTGATGAACCGCGCCTCGTACCCTTCCACGCCGCCCGCCTGTTGGACCAGCGCCGGATCCCACGAATCGCCCATCCCCGGCGGCTGCGGAAACTGCGTGGTCGTGATCGGCTGATGGTTGCCGCGCGCCTCGCGCTGCACAATCCCGTGAATCCCCTCGGAGCTCCCGATGTTCGGCACGCCCAGCCGCGGCACGCCCGTCCGCGTCCCCAGCACATCGATCTTCTCCTGTGTCGTCATCAGCGACAGCAGGTTGTCGATGCGCTTGTCCTCCGGCAAATTCGGATCGTTGAACGGATACTTCGGTTGCTGCGCGAGGGCTGGGAAGACCCCAACCACCAGGAGACAAACCAGTGCGGCAAGAGCTCTTTTTGTCATGTCAGGGATTCCGTATCAGCTTTCGTATCGTCGCCGGGCGCGGCCGGAGCTGACCCGGCAGAATCGACTTTTCAAACGCACCAAGGCTATCACGTTGTCCCCCGCCGTGAGCGCTTCGCGCTGCGAACCAGGACGCCGAACGTATCGTGCCCGGTCCGCTGCTAAAACGTTCGAGCGAGGGCGAAGGCTATAATCCCTGGTGAAATTTCCGGAGGCACATGGTGGTGCGCGTGCGGATCAATGCGTTCATCGTCGCAGCGGGAATGCTGCTCTGCGCGGCATCCGCTGTTACGCAGCAAAGCCCGGCGCAGACAGCGCCGCAAACAGCCAAGTGGCAAGCCCCCGTTAACCCCCACGCGACTCCTGAAGCCCGCGCCCTCCTTCAGTTCATCGATTCCATCTCCGGCAAATTCACCCTCACCGGCCAGCACAACTTTCCCAACGACTCTTCGCGCTGGACCGACCGCGCCTACGACCTCACCGGCAAATACCCCGCGCTCTTCGGCGAGGACTTCGGCTTCTCCGCCGGCGATGACAAGGACTCCGTCGAATCCCGCCCCGCCATGATCGCCGAAGTGGAACGCCAGTATGCGCACGGCTCCGTCATCGCTCTCACCTGGCACGCCG
>JBEKIN010000242.1:0-6870 GCA_050011735.1 Acidobacteriaceae bacterium
CCATCGGCGCGCCGTGGCACATCCTCGCCGGCCTCCGCAATCCCGACTATGGCTATCCCGTTGGCAACGTCCCCACCCCCGGTCACGTCCACGGATTCTTCTACTTCTACTTCATCAACGAACACTTCCTGCGCTTCCTCGGGCTACGCTACCCCCACGATTACAATCGCCAGCCCTGGTACGTTTTCTGGCTCGGCCAGCTCATCTGGCTCTTTCCGTGGAGTCTCTACCTGCCTGTGGTTCTGCGCCGCGCCTGGCGCAATCGCCATCTCTTCTATTCCGACCTGCGCTACGACGCCACCAACACCATCCAGTTTCTTGACCCCACGCTGACCGCCTTCGAATCTTCCGCCCTCGCCGCGCGCCTTCGCTTCCGCGCGCGCACCAGTCTCCTGCTTGCGCTCTACGCCGGCTTTATCCTGATCTTCTTCGCCATCTCGACCAACCAGGAGTACTACACCTGGCCCATGTATCCGGCGCTGCTCATGCTGATTGCCGGCGGCCTGGCGGTCATCGACGAATCACAGACCGAAGGCCGGCGAGCCTCATCCGGATGGCTCACCGGCGCACAGGTCTTCTTCCTGGGTCTCGGCATCGCGGCAGCCGCCTTGCTCGCCTGGGGTTTGTGGGAGTCGCGACACCTGCCCTTCGTTGCCGACATCGGCACGTTAATGGCGCATCGCGGCGTCGGCGATTACACCCTCTCCATGTCACATTTCTTCGACCTCACCGGCCCGTCCTTCGCAGCGCTGCGCCTGCCCGCGATCCTCGCCGGCCTGGCGTTCCTGCTGGGACCAATCGCGGCCTGGCGTCTCCGCCGTCACGGTCACGCCTTCGAATCCACGGTTTCTGTTGCCTTCACCACAGCGGTCATCCTCATCGCCGCTCACATTGCTCTGGTGCGCTTCGAGCCCATGCTTTCCTCGCGCGCCATGGCCCACACCATCAACCACCTCACCGTGCAACCCGCCAACGCGGATGCCCAGCTCATGCTCTACGGCGATCAGGCCGACGGCTCATCCATCATTTTCTATACTCATCGTCCCGCCCTGCTTGTCCACGGAGCGACGCAGTACTTCTCTCCTGACCCCGGGACTAACGGCCAGATCTTCGGCTCCTCTATGATCTGGGGCTCCGACTATCCCGACGCTCCGCACATTTTCCTCAGCGATGAAGACCTGCTCCGCCTGTGGGGCACTGGTCCGCGCAAACTACTCTTCGTCCCCGGCGATTTTCACGATCACGTACAGGCGCTCCTGGGCTCGCGCCTTTACGAGATCCAGGAACTCTCCGACAAAATCCTCTACACCGACCGCCCGCTGTAGACCAAGGAACCAGCCCGGCTACCCGCGTTGGGAAAGATACTTATGCTGCGACTAATAGTACCGGCTCCAGGCTACCGGCTACCGGCTGCCTTTAAGGCAGCTTCTGTACCGGCGTCCCCTCCGGAATCGTCAGCTGGAACTGATCATCGGTCAGCGGCTGGTTCACCACCAGCTTTTGAAACGTAATCAGAATCTGATACTGCTCCAGCGGCCGCTTGATCGTGATGGTCCCGGGGAAACGCTCCGTCCCAAACGTCTGCATCGGCCCATACGTCGCAATGGTCTGGATCTGCCCATTCTGGTCGTAAATATCCTCTTCAACCGGCCGCAGGTCGATCCGGCTGAACTGGATTACCCGCTCTGCCAATTCCACATTGCTCTGGGCCTGGGGCCGCGCCACGGTCAGTATGTACTCCGGCCGGATCTCCAGTTTTTTGGTTTTGGGATTTACCTGGGTATCGCTGTCCACGGTCATCAGCAATTTGTCCTGCGGCCCGATCTTCCGGATCAGCAGCGAATCGAAGAATACGTATGGCCGCATGTTCTCCAGTGAGTTCGACGACGGCCTCGGCGCCGCGTTCGTTCCCTCCACCACCCTGTTCTTCGGTGGAATCCACAACTGGAAAGTCTTGCCGTCGCTGCCCATGTCAAAGGCCCGCGTGTGCACTACCGGCAAAAATCCGATCACCCGCAGCGACTCCGGCTTCCGCAGCAGGATGTATCCGCTGAACGACGTGTACGTCGTCTCTTTCCCCTTCAGCGTTCCGCCCTCGGTCGCGGTAAAGGTAACCGTCGCATTCAGCGAATCGATCGCGTCGTATTGCTTGTTAATCGCATCGACCAACTGCTCCGGAGCAGCCGTCAACACATTCCCCGGCATCCTCGCGACCGGCACTTTGCGCGTATGCCACAGGCACCCGTTCAGCGCCGGCAGCGCCAGCATCAGCGCGAGAGAGAGCCTGGTCCGTGTTCGATGCGTTACGGTCAAGGCAGGTTCCTGCGAGTATATTCCGCCAACCCGACAGCTTCTCCTGGCGCATCTCCACCGCCGCGTCGCTCTCATTGCGGCTGGCCCGCATGACGCACCGCGCGCCGGTACGCTTCCACATCTTTCGCGTGTTCTTCCAGCGTCGCCGAGAACCGCGACTGCCCCGCCGGATCCGCTCCTGCCGCCACAAAGTACAGATAATTCGTCTGCGCCGGATGTATCGCCGCCTCCAGCGATTTCAGCCCCGGATTGCAGATCGGCCCCGGTGGCAGCCCCGCGCGCCGATAGGTGTTCCAGGCTGAGTTGGCCTGCAGATCGGACTCATAGATCGTGCCCCGATAGCGCCCGGCCAGCAACGCCGCGTAGATCACCGACGGGTCCGTCATTAGCGGCATGTTTTTCGCCAGGCGATTCTCGAATACGCTGGCCACAAGCGGCCGCTCCGCATCGAGCGGCGTCTCCTTCTCCACCAGCGATGCCAGCGTCACGGTTCGGTGATAATCGATGGTCAACCCGATCCCCTGGGCCGCCTGGCGAAAGCGCTTCACCATCGCCGCCATCATCTCCTGCGCGCCTGTGTGTCGCGCAAATCGGTAGGTATCCGGGAACAAGTAGCCCTCAAGGCTCGGCGCTGCCGGATCCAGATCGCTGATCAGCCCCGTATCCTGCCGCGCGGCCGCAATAAACGCCGCCTTCGATCCCAGTTCTGCCGCCTCCACCTTCGCCGCAATGTCGAACAGGTTCGACCCCTCGGGAATCGTCAGAGCGACCGTATCGACATCGCCGCGCCGTATCCGATCCCACACCTCGCTCATCGGCGCCGGGTGATCGAACCGGTATTCCCCGGCCTTCAAAGTCCCGCCCTTCGCCACGTGCAGCGCCAGGAAAACGTACTCGCTTTGAATAATCCCCTGCTGCTTCAGCAGTGCCGCGATCTGCGTGCTCGACATCCCAGGCGAGATGTCCACGAAGGTCTCGGTTCGCGGACCGGCAGCGGCCAGCAGCGCGTAGGCAATCGCGCCAGCCACGAAGACAGCCGTCAGGAGCAGTAAAGCAAAAAAGCGTCGCACGAAGGGGAAACCCTGTTTTGATCGGTGTCTCTTTGATTCCTTAACCCATTGTAAGATGCGGCTTTCTTCCCGTCCCCGGGCTAAGATGGACACTGTGGAACCCCGCCTGCTGGGCCTCGATTTTGGAGACCGCCGCATTGGGGTCGCGGTCTCTGACGAGCTCGGCCTCACCGCTCAGCCCGTCCTCACTCTGATCAGCAAAAATGCGAAGCAGGACCTCAAATCCCTCGGCCGTCTTCTCCGCAAATTCGGCTGCTCCGCCATCGTCCTGGGCAATCCCCTCTACATGTCCGGCGACGTCAGCCCCCAGGCAACGAAAACCCACGCCTTTGCAGAAACCCTTCGCGCAGCCTTCGCCCTCCCCGTCCACCTGTGGGACGAGCGCCTCACCTCGGCCGAAGCGCACCGCCACCTCCATGCCTCTGGCCGCCCCGCCTCCAGTCATCGCGAGGTCGTCGATCAGGTCGCTGCCGTGTTGATTCTGCAGAGCTTCCTCGACGCCCACCGCTCCCGGGAAGCGTCGTATAATCGGGAGTGAGGCGGTACCCCAGCCTTCGGATTTCATACTCCTTTTTGAAGGGCTCTGATCCATTTCGCTGCGGAGCGGAAGCGGTCTTCTTGTTCCGTAGTGCATCCGAAAGCGCGTGATCGGAAACGGCCCCCAGAAGGAAATCGATTCATGCCCGAACACATCAAGAAGAAGCTGCTGGAAGAAATCAAAGAGCTCGAGCACGAGCTCACCCACGAGTTGCCCGCCGAGATCAAGAAGGCAGTGGCTATGGGTGACCTCAGTGAAAACGCCGAATATCACATGGCCAAGCAGCGTCAGGATTTCGTCAACGCCCGTCTCGGCCAACTGAAAAAGCGCATGGCGGAACTCGCCCTCGTCAACCTCGCCAACATCCCGCGTGACCGCGCTGCTTTCGGGTCCACCGTCCTCGTCTACGACTCCTCGAAAGATGAGAAAATCGAGTACAAGCTCGTGACCAGCGAGGAATCGGACGTGAGCAAAGGCCTCATCTCAACCACCTCTCCCATCGGCAAGGCGCTCGTGGGCAAGCAGGTCGGCGATATGACGACCGTGGTAACGCCCAACGGCAATCGCGAGCTCGAAGTTCTGAAACTGGCAACCATTCACGACGACGAGACCCAGGCTGAGGCTTAATCCGAAACGCAGTGAGCAAACCCACCCCAATCACGTGGACTCGCGCATTCGGCGCCGGTTGTGGCGTGATCCTCCAGGCCATTGTTAACGGGCTGGCCCTCACCCGCATCTCTCCCAACGTCCTCACCGGCCTCGGTCTGGTCATCAACACCGGCGCTGCCGTCCTCTTCGGCTTCGGCAACGAGCAAAACTACGTCCGCATGTTTCTCTATGCCGGCCTCGTCATCATCGGCGCCGGCATCTTCGACATGGTCGACGGCCGCGTCGCCCGTCTGACCCACCAGGTCACCGTCTTTGGAGCCTTTTTCGACTCTGTGATCGACCGCTACTCCGACGTCGTCCTCTTCTTCGGACTCCTGGTCTTCTACGCGCGCGGCAATCGCCTCTTCTACGTCTTCCTCGCCGCCTTTGTCATGATCACGTCGCTGATGGTCAGCTACACGCGCGCCCGCGCTGAAGCCCTCATCGGGAAATGCAAAGTAGGATTCATGGAGCGCCCCGAGCGCGTCGTCCTCATCATCCTCGGCGCCCTCTTCGAGCGCTGGGGAGTCATGGCGCCGGTCCTCTGGGTCCTCGCCGTCATCTCCACCATCACCGTCATCCACCGCATCGTCTACACCTACCAGCAGACCCGGCACCTCGCGCCGGTGGTTGAAATCCAGCACGTCGTTCAGGCCCCAGCCCAGCCTGTCCCGCAGCCCATCGCCATGCGTGAATCCCGAGGATCCGACCCGCGTCCCGATCTGCCCGCCGCTAACGCACCTCGGGCGTAATGATTGGAAACCCAGCCTTCCCGGCGTCCGCTATCATTAATTCGAAACCCCCCGGCGAGACGAGCAAGCATGAGACCTTCCGCAGCCCTCGAACTTAGACGCGATGCAGTGCGTGAGTCCGCAGGACGTTTTCGCGCTGCGAACATTCGGGTCTTTGGGTCCGCAGTGCATGGCGCGGATCGGGAAGGCAGCGACCTCGATCTATTAGTCGATGCGCTGCCCGGCGCGACCCTCTTTGACCTGGGCGGCTTGCAGGTGGAACTCGAAGAGCTGCTCGGCGTTCCCGTGGATTTGCTGACACCGGGCGATATTCCTGCGAAGCTCAGGGATCGCATCTTTGCCGAAGCGCGTCCCGTATGAGCGACGATCGGTTCCCCGACTACCTCGAACATATTTTTCAGGCGGCGTCGGACGCCCGCAGCTTTGTTGGGGGAATGCGTAAGGAACAGTTCCTCGCCGATCGGCGAAGCCAACAGGCTGTCACCATGAGCCTCCTCATAATTGGTGAGGCTGCGGCGAAGATGCTGGAACGCCACGCGGATTTTGTCGAGCGCCATCCAGAAATACCCTGGCGCAGTATGCGTGGAATGCGAAATCGTATTGTGCACGGCTATTTCGACATTGACCTGGATCTGGTCTGGGAAACAGTGCAGACAGCCTTGCCTGATTTGCTGCACCGTCTGTCAGGTCTCCGCGGCGCGTCAGAAGCGTAGAGCATCCGAGCACGAATCCTCCGATGTCCTCTACTCCCTGAAAATCCCCTTCGGGCAGATCGCGTGCACCCCCACGTTCCCATCCACCAGCTGCGTGATGTCCACGTCCACCGCAACGCTGGTCAGCATGTACGCGTCATCGCGGGAAAGATGCTTCTCCGTCACCAGAAAATCGATCATGTTGCGGACCGCCATTTCGGTCGCCGTCTTCAGATCGGGGCTGAATCCCATGCTGATGTAGCTGGTCGGCGTTTCGCCCCGAGGCCACAACAGATGCTGGTCCTTGTGCACGATAAACCGGAACGTCCCCGTCAGAAACGTCTCCATCGCCGTGATGTCCACCTCGCCGTTGCCCTGTCCCGCATGCCCGTCACCGACTTCAAACAGCGCGCCCTTCACGTGCACCGGGATAAACAGCGTCGTCCCCGCCACCATCTCCTTGTTGTCGATGTTGCCCGCGTGCATCCACGGCGGCGCGCTGTCATACCGTCCCGCTGACTCCGGCGGCGCATCGCCCATGCTGCCGAAGAACGGATGCAGCGGAATCTCGACCCCCG
Organism: Acidobacteriaceae bacterium; assembly: GCA_050011735.1. Classification (GTDB taxonomy): domain Bacteria; phylum Acidobacteriota; class Terriglobia; order Terriglobales; family Acidobacteriaceae; genus Palsa-343. The sequence continues at coordinate 6,592 of JBEKIN010000242.1, forward strand.
GCCCGAAATGCCCAATCATCTTCTCCCGATCCAGCGGAATAATCTTTCTCCGCCCGTAAGGAAAATCATTGGGCAGGAATCCGCGTCCCACGCTGAACCCATTGCACGCAAACGGCGTGTCAATGTCGATCTTCAAAATCTGCACCTCGAGCACGTCGCCCGGCTCCGCCTCCGCAATCTCCACCGGCCCGGTCAGAATGTGCCCGCCCGGCCCCTTGTCCTTCACCTCCTTGTAAATCGTGTCGTTGTATGCGGGAATATCGGCTGCCGTTACGCCCT
>JBEKIN010000243.1:0-6856 GCA_050011735.1 Acidobacteriaceae bacterium
AGAGACCCTCCGACGAAGTGGTACGACTTGAATCCTGGTGTTCAGACCACATATGCAATTCAGAAGCAGATGATCGAGGATCTGGACACCCATCACGTCACTTACGTGATCCGGAATTTCACCTGGGATGCGGTTGCGGAGCCGAACGAGAGCCGTTTTAGCAGCGGCGTGACAATCCTGGATCAGTACATCGACGCGAACTACAAGCCCGAGGCTAGTTTTCCTCAGGTTCTCATTCTTCATCGGACGACCCCTTTTTAGCGTGGTTCGAGGGACAAGGGATTAAGCGATCAGGAGCCGGTCTCAGGATGGGAGGCTGGATTTAAGCGCTGCTCAGCGTAGCTGAGGGAGTCGGCGACGACCCAGGCCGCGCCAGCCATGGCCACCGACACGGCATTGCCGGCCCACGGGAAATGATCATGGGGTGCGGCGAGGAGCCTGGGAATCCAGATCAGGAATTCGAAGCCCACGATCATGGCGGTGAGCAGGCGCGCGGCGAGACCCGAGAGGATTCCGGAGAGTATGGCAGCGGCGGCCAGCAGGAAACAGACGGCGGTGGTGATGGCCCAGAACATTTGTCCAGGCGGAATCCACTTCGGAACCCAGGTGGCTACGCCGGCGAGATAGGTGAGGTGATCCACACCGAAAGAGACCACGCAGATGCCATAGAGACGGCTGATGGCAATTCTCCTGCGCGCCCAAACCGATCCGGGCGGCGCCAGCGATGCCCAGAGCACGAGGCCGGCGATCATCATCGAAGACTCCTCAAAGAGATTTCCCCATGAGTCGTAGACTTCGGGAGCGCGGAGGATGGGAGGCACCCAGAGAAGGACGAATACAGCGAAGAGGAGAGCCAGAATGCCCGCGGCGACCCGAGCGGTTCGACGCCAGAGAAGAGCAGCGCCGGCGCCGAGCTCGCAGACGGCGGTGAGGAATGCGAGCGACTGGTGAAGGGGAACGTCGACCGGAACGCGCTGCCAGTTGGTGGCGAAGTCGCTCCACGCGAGGCCGACGACGCCCAGCGTGATGGCGCCCAGTGCGTACGCATAAATACCGAGATTCGACGAGATTCCGCGGTCGGTCATCGACGAATCTGCCTTGAGGGTGGACGTTTCCTGCACGAGAGGAGAGGCGGGCATTTTAACAGTGTCTTCGGGAAGGGTGCGGTCGGCCATAGCCAGATTCCGCGGAAGCGGCATGCCAGTTGAGGCGGCGGGAAATTTGGTTCAGCCGGCGCTGGATTTGAGCATTTGTTCGGCGTGGCGGAGGGAGGTTTCGGTCACGGTTGCGCCGGAGATCATGCGGGCGATTTCTTCGGCGCGTTCCTGGGGGTTGAGGAGGCGGATGGAGGTTTGGGTGCGACGCTGCTTTTCCTGCTTCTCGATGAGGAGGTGCTGATCGGCGAAGGCGGCGATCTGCGGGAGGTGGGTGACGCAGAGGACCTGCTGGACGCGGGAGAGGGCTTTGAGTTTCTGGCCGACGGCTTCGGCGGCGCGGCCTCCGATGCCGATGTCGATTTCATCGAAGACCAGGGTGCGGGGGATCTGGGTTTTGCGAGCGCGGCTGCGATTGGCGCCTTCTTCGACGCTGACTTTGAGGGCGAGGAGGACGCGGGACATTTCGCCGCCGGAAGCGATCTGGTCGAGGGGCTGGATGGGCTCGCCTGGATTGGTTGCGATGCGGCACTCGACTGCGTCCCAACCGTGCGCGGTCCAGGCGGCGGGGTCTTCGCCAGGAGTGACGGCGATGGAGAAGCGGGCCTTCATGGCGAGGTCGTTGATCTGAGATTCGGCGAGCTTCTCGAGTTTCTTAGCAGCGGCGGCGCGGTCGGCGGTGACGGCGCGAGCGGCGGCGGTGTAGGATTCCGCGGCTTTGGTGAGGTCGACTCGGAGGGATTTAAGGATTTCGTCGCGATTCTCGATTTCAGCGAGTTTGCGCGCGGCTTCTTCGCCGAAGGCGATGACGTCGGCGAGGGTCGAGCCGTATTTGCGCTTGAGGCGGTCGAGGAGTGCGAGTCTATTCTCGATTTCGGCAAGGCGTTCGGGCGAGGCGTCGATGCGATCGGCGTAATCGCGGACGGTGGCGCTGATATCCTGGACGATGGCGCGGGTGGAGGCGAGCTGCTGGGCTGGTTCGGCAAAGGCCGCGTCGTAGCGGGCGAGCTCTTCGAGGTGCTTTTGCGCGGCCTGGAGTGTGGATTCGGCCGAGATGTCGTCATCGTAGAGGACGTTGTTGACGCTGGTGGCGGCGGCGTGGAGTTTTTCCGCATTGGCGAGAACGCGCTTCTCGGTTTCGAGGGCTTCGTCTTCGCCGGCTTCGGGGGCGGCGGACTGGATTTCGCGGGCCTGGAAGCTCCAGAGGTCGGCGAGGCGGAGGCGATCCTGCTCGTCGTGCTCGAGCTCGCTGAGGCGGTTCTGGATGTCGCGCCAGCGGGAGAAGGCGTCGGAAGCGGCGTCAGTGGAGACGGCGCCGAAGCGGTCGAGGAGGATGCGCTGCTGGGCGGGATCGAATCCGGAGACGGTTTCGGACTGGGCGTGGACGAGGGCGAGCTCGGGGGCGAGGGCGCGGAGGACGGCGACGGTGGCGGGCTGGTTGTTGACGTAGACGCGGCCCTTGCCGTCGGCGAGGATTTCGCGGCGGAGGATGACCTGGTCCGCGTCCATGTCAATGCCGTTGGCTTCGAGGATGAGCTCGGCTCCAGGGGTGGATTCGAAGACGCAGGAGAGGACAGCGCGGTCGGATCCGTGGCGGATGACGCCGGTGGAAGCTTTCTGACCCATGAGCAGGGCGAGCGCGTCGACGAGGATGGACTTGCCGGCACCGGTTTCTCCCGTGAGGAGATTGAGGCCGGGACCAAAGCCGGCGATGGCGTGATCGATGACGGCGTAGTTCTCGGCTCGGAGTTCGAGCAGCATGGGAGTACAGGGTACAGGGTACAAGGGGCAGGGTACAGGTCCTTCGGTTACTGGCGTGACCTCAGGATGACGAGGTTGCCGTTTTAGGGTTAGTAACGGTCTAATGCTCGTTATGCAGGAACCAATTCGCGTGGGTGTGGTTGGTTTTGGGTTGGCGGGAAGGTTTTTTCACGCCGCCGTCGTCTCGGCGACTCGAGGGCTGGAGCTGGCTTGCATCGTGGAGAGAAGCGGGGATGAGGCGGCGAAGTCCTGGCCCGGCGTGAAGGTGGCGCGGTCGGTCGAGGAGTTGCTGGGGGACGCGGGCATCCAGCTGGTGGTGATCGCGACGCCGAGCTATTCGCATTACGATCTGGCGCGGCAGTGCCTGCGAGCGCAGCGGCACGTGGTGGTCGACAAGCCGTTCGCGCTGAAGTCAGAGGAAGCGGCGGAGCTGATCAGAATGGCGCGAGAGCGCAGGCTGGTGCTGGCGCCGTTTCAGAATCGGCGCTGGGACGGGGATTACCAGACGGTGCGGCAGGTGATCGCGAGCGGGGAGTTGGGGCGGCTGGTGACCTATGAGGCGCACTTTGATCGCTTTCGGCCACAGCCGCGGCCGGAAGTGTGGCGGGAGAGCGGCGGAGCAGGCAGCGGAATCCTTTTTGACCTGGGGCCGCACCTGATCGATCAGGCGCTGGGGTTGTTCGGGCCACCGACGAGTCTTTACGCGGATGTGCGCATCGATCGCGAGAACGGTGCGGCGGACGACGCGTTCGATTTGCGGCTCGAGTACATGTCAGGGCGCCGCGTGACGGTGCTGCTGCGGTCGACGCTGACGGCGTGCATTCCGGGGCCAAGATTCCTTCTGCACGGGACGCGGGGGAGCTTTGTGAAATGGGGTTTGGACCCGCAGGAGGATCAGCTGAGAGCAGGGATGAGTTACGATGCGCCGGAGATGGGCCAGGATGCGGAGAGCGCGTGGGGCGAACTGCGGTCGGTGGAAGGCGGAGTGCGGAAGGTTCCCACACTGCGGGGCGACTATCGCGGATTCTACGAGAACGTGCGCGACGCGATGGAGGGGAAGGCAGAGCTGGCGGTGAAGCCGGAACAGGCGTGGCGAACGACGCGGCTGATCGAGCTGGCGCGGGAGAGCAGCGGGCAGGGGCAGCGGCTGAAGGTGGACCTGAGCGGACAGCCGTAGGGCAGGGTACAGGGGACAGGGTGCAGGACACAGAACGCAGCGCTCTGACGAGAAACAAGTCGGGCTGTAAGCGTGAGGAGTGGGCCTTATTTTGGCAGGCCCAATTCGTCGAAGAGAATGCTGTCGTAATCCAGCGCTCGATCGGAGTCTGTGAGGCGGCTGGTGCAATCACGCCCAATTGCCATCAGCGTGCCGCCATCCCGGCAGGGGTGCCCGGCTCGCGGGGAGGTAGTTCCAGGTCTTCAGAGGCCGTGGGCTCATCGCTCGGTAATTCGGGCAGATCTTGCATCGCGATTCCACCTTCCAATCTACGCCTGATATTAACAACTACTCATTCCGCAGGACCTGCATGGGTTCGACCTGGGCGGCGCGGCGGGCGGGGATGAGAGCGGCGAGCAGGGCGGCGACGACAAGCAGCGCGATGCTGCCGGCGATGGCGACCGGATCGGCGGCGCTGGTTTCATAGAGCAGGCTGTGGACGTAGCGGCTTGCGGCGAAGGCCAGAGCGAGGCCGGCGAGGATACCACCGGCGACGGGCAGCGCGGCCTGGCGGGCAACAAGGGTCATGAGGCTGGATTTTTCGCAGCCGAGGGCGATGCGGATGCCGAATTCCTGCTGGCGCAGAGAGACGGAGTAGGCCAACACGCCATAGATTCCCAAAAGAGCGAGCAGTAAAGCAGCGGCGCCGAAGCTGGAGAGCAGGATGGTCTGGAAGCGCTGGGTGGAAACCGAGTCGGAGACCTGCTGGTCGAGAGATTTGAGGGTGGGGATGGCGACCTGAGGGTCGACGTTCCAGATGGCGCGGCGAATGGATGGCGCGAGGGCGGCTGTGGCCTGGGAGCTGCGGACAAGGAAGTTGACGCGCCACCAGGGACTCTGCCAGTAGGGGATATAGATCATGGGCGCGGTGTGGTCGAGCTGGTTGATGCGGGCGTCGGCGAGGATGCCGACGACGGTGTATTTGGTGGTGTCGTCGAGATTGAAGACGTGGCCGATGGGGTTGGTATCGGGGAAGACAGTGCGGGCCGTCTCCTGGGAGATGAGGACGTTGGTGGGGTGGTTCTTGTCGTCGAGGGTGAGGTCGCGGCCGGCGAGGAGTGGTATGCGGAGGGTGGTGGCATAGCTGGGGCTGATCCAGCGAATGTTGGCGGTGGGTTCATGGCCGCGGGGAACGGGGTGATCGGGGCGGGTGACGTCGTCGACCCATGTGTCGCCGGCGAGAGGAAGCTCGGAGATCATGGCGACGGATTGCACGCCGGGGATCTGGGCAAGGGCGGCGAGGGTGCGGTCATCGAAGGCGGCACGGACGGCGTCGGAATGGGGCACGGTGTCGCCATACTGCGGCGCATAGAGAAAAGCGCGGGCGATGGTGACGTGGCTGGAATCGAAGTTGCGGTCCTGGCCGAGGAGTGTGGAGAAGCTGCGGACGAGCAGGCCGGTAACGATGAGCAGGGTGACGGTGCAGGCGACTTCAGCGGCGACGAGGAGATGGCGGGTGCGCTGGCTTTCGCGTCCGCTGGAGACGCGGGTGGAACTGGTTTGCATGGCGGATTGCGGATCGACGCGCATGGAGCGGAGGGCGGGAAGGAGTCCGAAAAAGATGGCAGTGAGGATGGAGAGGGCGGCAGCGGCGAGTAGGACGGGCCAGCTGACGTGGATGGCGTTGAGGCGCGGTAGACCCTGGGGCGCGGCGGCGATGAAGAGCTGGACGCCGACGAAAGAGAGCAGGATGCCGAGGGTGCCTCCGATGAGGGCGAGGACGAGGGAATCAGCGAGAGCGGAGCCGAGAAGGCGATCGCGGCCAGCGCCAAGAGCAGCGCGGATGGCGAGTTCGCGCTCGCGGGAGACAGCGCGGGCGAGCTGCAGGTTGGCGAGGTTGACGCAGCCGATGAGCAGGACGGCGCCGACGGCGGCGAGGAGCAGCCAGAGCGCGGTGCTGACGTGCCCGGCGACGTCGACAATGAGGGGAATGACGAGCACGGTGGGATTGGTGTGCAGGTGGCGGGCTTTGTTGAAGGCGGACTGGATCGTGGCCAGCTCGGTTTGCCCCTGTTGCGGGGAGATGCCGACGCGGAGGCGTCCGATGGCCATGAAGTTGTAATCGCCTTCGTCATCTAACTGGCTGGGATAGATGACCAGCGGGTGGTAGAGCGCGTAGGGCCCTTCGTCGCTCGGTGCTGTGGGCGAGTACATTTCCGTGACGTGGGGGAAGGAGAATCCCTGGGGCATAACGCCGACGACGGTAGTCGGCGTGCCGCCGTCGAGGAGAGTTTTGCCGATGGCGGCGGGATCGCCGTGGAAATAGCGCTGCCACGCGTTCCAGGAGAGGATGACTTCGCTGTCGTGGCCTTTGGTGGCCTCACTGGGGAGAAAGGCGCGGCCGAGGAAAGGGTGGACGCCGAGGACATCGAAGAAATTGGGTTCCACGTCCATGCCGCTGACGATTTCAGGGTGGTCAGTGACCGCAGAGAGGCTATAGCCGTGGTTTTGGATGAGGGAGACGCCGGAGAACGTCTTCGTGCTGCTCTGCCAGTTAAGGAAGTGGTTGGGATTGTCGGGCAGAGGGCTGGAAAGCAGCTCGGGCTCGTATTCGCGCAGCATGACGAGGCGGTCGGGGCTGGCGAAGGCGAAGGGTTTAAGCAGGACCGAGTTGACCACCGAGAAGATGGAGGTGACGGCGCCGATGCCGAGAGCGAGGGTGAGGATGGCGGTGATCGCGAATCCCGGCGATTTGCGGAGGGTGCGGGCGCTGAAGCGCAGATCC
>JBEKIN010000244.1:0-15831 GCA_050011735.1 Acidobacteriaceae bacterium
GACGTAAACGATATAGACCTCGTCGTTGTCGTACCAGTCGCTGTCCCAGTTAGCCGGCCATGGGTCGACGACGCTCAGCCAGTAGCCCTCGTATTCGAAGCGCGGATACCCGCCAACCACCATAAAGGGAAGCCCCTCGATTCGGAATCCATGGTCCTGTCCGAAATAGCCGCGAAAGCGGTTGTCAGGAATGCGGTAGCCGTTGTAGCCGCCGCGCTCCTGCCATGTACGGTGGTCCGACTGCCAGTTCCCCGCCCGATGCTGCTGCCAGGCAGCTTGCTGGACATGTTGCTGTCCCTGGCTCTGCTGCGCCGGTGCAGCGGTCCTCTGTTGCCGCGCGTGCTCCTGCTGCCTGCTGACCGTCGGGTGTTGCTGTTGCGAAGCCTGCCGTGGCTGCGGCTGAGTGCGCTGGGGCGACTCCTTTGCCTGCTGCTGTTGCGGAGCCCGCCGTGCCTGCGGCTGAGTGCGCTGCGGTGACTCCTTTGCCTGCTGCTGTTGCGGAGCCGGCCGTTGCTGCTGCTGAGCGCGCTGGGGTGACTCCTTTGCCTGCTGCGGACGCTCGGCGGGCGGCTGTGCTTCCCGGGTGGATGGTCGCGCCTGCTGCTCGGGCTTGGCCTGCTGGTGTGTGTTGTCCTGTTTTGGATGGTCTTTGTCCTGGCCGTCGGAGGGCCGGCCCTCCGCGGCGCACGCAAGTACGACTAGCCCCAGAGACAACGACAGAATTGCGATGCGGGTGATTCCTGACGCTTTCATAAGCAGTGCCTTTCTCCGTCTGTTCTCAGCCCCTGCGCTAGCGCAGGCTGCTGGTGGTCACGCGATCGCCGATCGATTCGCCCGATACGACCAACTCGACTCTCCGATTCTGCTGGCGCCCGGATGCGTCATCGTTCTCCGCGACCGGGTCGGAGTTGCCGAAGCCCTTCGCCGTGACCGAAGCCCTCGCAACACCCTGTTGCACCAGGTAGTCGCGTACTGAGTCCGCCCGATTCTCGGAGAGCGTCTGGTTCAATGCGTCGCTGCCCACATTGTCGGTGTAGCCGCCTACTTCAATCGCAAGTCCCGGATAGGCGAGCAGGATTCCCGCAACTTTGGCGAGTTTCTCGCGCGCACCCGGCTTCAATGTGTATTTCCCCGTATCGAATAACACGTCCGACATGTTCACGATCAGCCCGCGCACGCTGTCATGTGTTTGCAGAATGGAATTCAGCTGATCTGACAACCGCGCGCGCAGGGCAGCCTGATTGTCTTCAGCCTGCTGTTGCTTCTCCTCGGCGGCCCCGGCCGCAAGGCGAGCCTGGTCCGCATCCGACTGTGCCTGCTGGGCCGTCTGATGGGCCTGGTCAGCGTCGGCGGTGGCTACTGAAATTGCTGCCGCCGATGCAGCCTGGTTGGCTGCCATGTCTGACTGCGCCTTCGCAGCGGTGGCCTGCGCATTCGTATTGTCTGCCTGCGCCTGGGCATTATCAGACTGCGCCTTCGCCGTGTCTGACTGCGCCCTTGCCGTTTCTGCCTGCGCCCTTTCCTTCTGCCGGTTCGCGGCATCCGATTGCCCCTGCAGGACGATCTGCGTGTCGGCAGATGCCCGACGCTCGCTGGTCAGACGCGCCTCGTCGATTCGCTTCACTGCAATTGCCCGCGCGTCTTCCGCCGTCTGCACAACTTGCCGCGATGTGGCAATCAGTTCCTGCCGGGATGAGTGCCGATCCGTCGCTGCGCTGTCCGCGGCGTTCATCAGCTCGACTGCATGGCGATAGCTGTCGCCGGCATATTCCTCGGCGCCTTCCGATTGTGCGATCCGTACCGCATTCCGCGCTTCAAAGAATTCCAGCGGCAGCCTGGCCTTCAATACTACCGGGTCGAACTTGTAGCCCGTCGGAATGTAACCGCCCCGCTCCAGAAGCTCATACTTTGCGTTCACCGCTTCGCTGGTACCCTGAGTATCGGCGCGCACGAGGTTCTCGAGCACGACTACATTGCTGGGCTGTCGAACCGCGTAGTAAGGCTCCGCGGTGACAATCAGCGCAAACGACTGCAGGTCGGTGGTTGTGCGCAGCTTGCTGCGATGATTGTCGCCTACCAGCACTTCTCCCAGATTGACCGGCCGGCCCTCCGGTGAGATAGCCCACATGACGTATGTGAGGTACTCGCCCCCAAAGCCTGTCGGCTTGTCCAGGTTCCCAAATTCGGCCGTGATGGCTAGATTGCCCCTCTTATTTTCGACTCTCGCCCACCCATCCGCCGTGGGCATCAGGGTCGTTCCTGCAAAATCCACCTTCGTCGCCTGGCCGCGGTGCTCATAATTCACTGCCTGGACCGTGCGGCTGATCACAATGGAGTGATACAGATTGGCTGAAGGAGCCGGATCGGCCAGGGGAATTAACTGGGGCGAACTCTGCCCGAAGGCGCTCGCGCCCAGCATCGTTGCAACAGCCAATAACATTGTGGGTTTCACAGTTCTTCCTTTGCGGCAGATGACTGCCATGGTGCGTACTATCCGGCATCCTGCAGCCGACGCGGTTAGTTAACCGGAGCTATCTCTTCAGCGAGCGGTTAGTGCCCGACGCGAAAATTGGTGACGTAATGCATCAGGCCAAACACATTCACGAGCCAAATGATCACAACGATGGTGACCAGCCCGTTCAGAATCCCTTTAATTGTTGACTGCATGGGGATGAAGCGGTTCACGAGCCACAGCAGGACTCCCACGATGATCAGCGTAATGGCAATCGGCATCAGCGGCATTCGACACTCTCCTTCCGGCGCCTGAGGCTGATCGGGATCGCCGGAGCATCCCGATCAGCGAGCGTTTCGTGAGTTGCTTCGCGGATTACTGCTGCTCGGGAGTCGCTTCCGCGACTGTGCCCGCGCGGCCGGTTTCGACCACCGCCTGGACAAAGCTGAGCGTCGACCTTGGCGCACGTATATCGCCCGACAGGATGGCCCGGAACGACGGATCGCCGCCATAAATGGCATGTGTGGAATCGGCGTCCTGCTCCACAACGGCTCCATCCAGCGTGATGCCGGCAAAGATGCCGTGGGAACGCGAGTAGGTGAGGAGTTCCGTATTCATCGTCCAGTCAGTACCGGCGGACGCGTGGCGGCCGACCGGGCCCGCTGAAGCGGATGCATCTCCGCCCACCTGGAATTTGTTGGAAAGCAGATGCTGCAAGCCCCTGTCGTTCATGACCACCATGACCAAATCGACGCCTTCGACGCCAATCTGCAGGCCCCAGCTGCCTCCGCCCACCGAGATGAACGCGGGAGCGCTCCAGCCATCAGCGGTGCGGCAGGACGCGATGCCCCGGCCGTGCTCGCCACCCACCACGAAGCCGCCCTTGACCAGATGCGGTACGACGACGATACATTTTGCGCTGTTCATTACTTCTTCGGGAATCCCTTTATCCGGCGCGCTCATCAGCGAATGGAGCACATCCGTAGACATTTGCAGACGATCGATCGAGTCCTGGCGGCCTGAGGCAGCCCACAGGTTTCCGCTTGTCAGCGCCATGGCGCCGATCAACAGCAGAGGAGTGATTTTCATTGGGTTTTCCTTATTCGGTGCGGAGAAGCTAAGGGAAACACATTTCAGATGGGCTGACTTAGCTCAGAACCACGAGTGAGGAGATACAGAGAGACTCTGCTCCAAAATGATTGGAACAGAGGCGCAAAACAATAACTGAGCCGGATTGCTCACATTTAGGGCAAAATGATCGGAAAGCCGTGAGGAAATCGTTGTCTGTAATTCTTAGCTCACCCAAAAGTAAATACTGAACGAAGAAGCCCGGTTGCTACCTTCGACTGTCGGCTAACTCTGCGTCGCAGGGAATTGCAGATGATCGCTGAGGTTTCAGCGGTAATAAGCAATTATCGACGTATAGTGGAGAAGCGGTTTAGATTACTTTCCTCGCCTTCAGCCACTCAGATTTCGCTCCAGACGAGCACCTTTCAGGTAGTCAACGGAAGCGCGCGAGCGGCTATGAGCCTCATTAAGAAATCCGATATGAAGAACCGCCTGTTTGCGGGTGCCTCAGTCTACCCGTACGGACTCACCCGGCCAGATTCGAAAACTGATCCTAAGGCCGATCAGGCAGGCACGCCGCCCGGCACGAACGTCGAAGTGCGGGACATCAGCATCAGCCCCAGCTACCCCATTGCCCCTGAAGCCGTACCCAACGCCCAGGTCGGCGGCTCCGTCGGTGTCCCGGTGGAAAAAGAAACATCGGGGAAGTTCCGGTGGTAAAGCCGGCCACGATGTTCCTCCGCCGCGGCTGTCTGCTGCCCGAGGGGTTCAGCCTCAGGCAGGAGCGATTCAATCAGGGCTGGATGCTGGCCGGCGATATTTCCGCCGCGGGTCTCGATCTGATCTTGCGCAAGTCTGGCTGGCACTTCATGTGGATACTGGGCGCCTGCTCCCGTTCGGGCTGCGGCAAAACCGAGGCATCGGCTGTCTCCCGGGCGACCGCTCGCGCTTTGCACCAGATCGGCGACCGGTTCAATGCCGCGGAGGTGGATTCGGTCAGAATCTCGAGCTGGCCTGGCTTTCGGACTGCCAGAGTCACCGCGCATGCGCGCAGGATTCAGGAGCAGGACTAGCTCAGCACACCCGACGGGGCGGCCACGCAACAGCTCCCCTTGCCATAAGAGGCTCTCCCAGAGAGCGAGCAGGGTGGACAGGGAAATGCTTCCGATCTTCTCCCGACCCGCCAAAACGCGCGTTTTCTCGCTCCAGGGGCAAATGTGGAAAACTTGTCAAGCTTTTCGCGCTCGGTACGAAAGTTTTGTATAACATTCCACATAACTTCCACCACAATACTCTCAAAACTTCCACCACAATACTCTCAAAGAATTTTGGCCGATTTTAGTGCTGGACTTGGTATTCTGAATATAAGAGGTAAAGAAAGAAAAGTTTTCTGAGTTATTGGAAGCAAAGAAAAGAAAAAAGCCTCGCCACCGCGGCGGGGCTTTTCCCTTTTCCGCGCCCTGAGTTTCCGGCAGCTTCTCGTTTTTAACTCGTCGTCCGCTCGGCTTCGGCTCGTCGTTCTCTCGTCGTTCTCTCGCCTTTAGCTCGTATTTAGCTCGTCGTTCGCCGGGTGCCCCATATCTGCCCCGTTGTTGGGCAGATGTGGAAAAGGCCGAAGGCCCCGCTTCTTGCCACCCGGCCGCGAAACCGGCCCCTCCTCTGCTCTGCGCTCTGGCGTTTCTATCCGCCGCACCCTCTTCGCTAAACGTTTCTCGCTAAACGTCCTTTGCTGACCGCTTTCTTGCTAACCGGCTCTTAGCTAACCGCTTCTTAGCCGACCGCTTTTCCGCTAACCGCTTTTCCGCAAGGAGATCCCAATGAAGAGCTACCCCTTCGGCCGCTGCCGCCGCGTCCACCTCAACGGAGCCCGCTGCACCATGCCCGCCAAACACGGCGGCGAAGTCTGCTACAACCACGAACGACACCTCCGCGCCGTACGACGCGTCCGCCCCATCCTGCCCGACACCACGCCCCTGTCACCTCTCGTCAGCTTCGTCTACATGGAGGACCACGCCTCCATCCTTCACAACCTCAACGCCATCGCCCTGTCTTTCGCCCACCATCAGATCGACCACCGCCAGGTCGGCACTCTCACCTATCTCATGCAGACCTGCCTCAAGACCCTCCGTCAGATGGAGCAGCTCGAAACCCGCCCCACCCTCGACGAAATCGTCACCGACGTAGTCTTCGACGAACACGACCAGCCCCTCGCCGCCCCCGACCCACAGGCCGATGCGCTCTCTGCTTCGCCCGAGCCCCTCGCCGCCGAATCACCCTCGCCTGACTCGCTCGACCTCCAGGCCGTCGCCGCCGAGCCCACGAACCGCTACCAGCCACCAACTCCAGGCTCCCGGCTCCCGGCTCCAAGCCACCGGCTACAGGCTACAGGCTGCCTCTTATCAAACACTTCCGCATCGACGCAAAACAACCCGCCTGTTTTCACACACATGTATTTCAAAGAGGGGGTAGGGGGTCAAGCTCCAAGCCCCAGGCTCCAGGCTCCAGGCTGCAGGCTCTAAACTCTAAACTCTAAACTCTAAACACGGAGCCTCCGATGAAAACGGAAATCCTCCGATTCAACGGCGCTGTCGAACGCGATCCTGCCATCGATGCCTGGATGAAGGAGCACGGAGGCGAATTGGGAGCTATCGCGCATGCGTGGTTTGAGGTGATGCGAAAATGCGGGGACGAGGTGCGGGAGACCCTGCATGACGGCTGTCCGGTTGCATGTCTGGGCGATGCGCCGTTCGGCTATGTCAATGTATTCACTGCGCACGTAAACGTGGGGTTCTTTCACGGCGCAGCGCTGCCGGATCCGGCGCGCTTGTTGCAGGGCGCCGGCAAGTTCATGCGCCATGTGAAGCTGCGACCGGGAACGGCCACCGACGCCGCAGCGCTCAGCAGGCTCATCGAGACGGCGTACTCGGATATCAAGGCGCGGATTGAAAACGGTTAGGTCGGAGAAACACCCTGAGAGGCTGAGGGCGCGGCGACAGGCTCGTATTCGCTCTGCGCCAGGCCGCCGTCATAGCAGCGCGTCGCGACGTGGCGCAAAATGATATCGCGTGGGAGAGGGCCAAACAAGGGGATGCCGGTTCCGATGAGGACGGGCACGCGCGTGACGATCAGCCGGTCGATGAGTCCAGCCGCCAGGAATCGCTGGATGGTGATGCCGCCATCGATATATGCGTTTTCGCAGCCGCGTGCGCTGAGGTGCGCGACGATAGCGGCCGGCGAGCCGGACATCTGCTCGACCACGCCTTTGATGGAGGAGAGTTCGAGGGGACGGCTGCTGAGCACGATCACAAGCTTTTGGCCGTAGGGCCATTGGCCGAAGCTCTGCACCACTTCGAAGGTGTTGCGGCCGATCACCACGACATCGACGCCTGCATAGAATTCGTCGTAGCCGTGCGGTGTCTGACCGCCAGCATCGAGGAAATCGAAAGTGTGGTTGGTCCGAGCCAAAAAGCCGTCCACGCTCACACCGCAGAAGACCGAGGTCTTCATAACGCAGCCTCCACGTTTGCGTCATCGATTCTCGCTGTTTTCCGCGGCCGGAGCAATCCGGTTCAGTCTTGTCATGAGAAATGTCATATGTTACCGTGTGTAACACTACAGCAGGGAACCATATGCGCAGTCCAGCGCTTTTCGAAAGAGGAGGGCCTGAAGATGAGTCTGCGTTCAATGGGCGCAGTTTTTTATTTGTCCGTAGCGATGGCCTGTTTCGCTCAGACCGCGACCGTGGCGGATACGACCCAATCGGATCCGGTCGCCTACCTGAATCGGGCGCTCGACGAGATGCAGGCACGCGCACTGCGACGGAGTTTCGTCGACTGGCCGAAGGTTCGTGCCGAAGCCATGGCACGGGTGGCGCACGCCACAGATACGGTCGGCACGTATGACGCCATTCGATTCGCTCTCGAAAATCTCGGCGATCACCACAGCTCGCTTCACCTCACGCCTGCGCTGGAAGCGCTGGAGGCGCAGCGCCAAAGCGCACAGGCCCACGATTCGAGCACCGAAAGTTTCAGCCCCTATGTCGGGCGTTATGGGCCGGAAGGCCATCTGGAGCACCGCGGAGACAGGACGATTGCGGATGTGGTGGTGACCAAATGTTTTCCGGAGAACGACCGCGATTTCGTGGCGTTTGAAACCAATCTGCAGAAAATCGTGGCGGAGCTGGACGCTTCGCATCCATTGGGCTGGATCGTAGATCTGCGCGGCAATGTGGGAGGGAATATGTGGCCGATGCTGGCGGGAATTGGTCCCGTGCTGGGCGAAGGCGACGACCTGGGCGAGTTCTTCGATACCGATGGCCACTCGTTGTGGCGATACCGAAACGGCGTGGCGGCAGAAGTGGAGAATGGCAAAACGGATGCGTACCCGGCTGTTGCGGGCAAGGCTTACCACCTTGCGGGCATGCCTGAGGTCGCAGTGCTGATCGACCGCAGCACGGGCAGCTCTGGCGAAGCGATGGCTGTGGCCTTTCGCGGCCGTCCGCA
The DNA here is from genome assembly GCA_050011735.1 of Acidobacteriaceae bacterium. Taxonomy (GTDB): domain Bacteria; phylum Acidobacteriota; class Terriglobia; order Terriglobales; family Acidobacteriaceae; genus Palsa-343. Next base: position 8,023 of record JBEKIN010000244.1, read on the forward strand.
CACGCGCTTCTTTGGCGAACACACCCAGGGTTCATCGACGGTGAATGAGACGTTTGCGCTCTCCGACGGCGCTTCCATGTGGCTGACGATCGGAGTGCAAGCCGACCGGACCGGCAAACAGTACCCCAACGGCCTTGCGCCGGATGTGGCGATTCCAGGCGGCAATGCAATCCTGCCACCAGCGCAGGATCCGGTGGTTCAGGCGGCGCTGGATTGGCTCTGCCGTGTTCCGGGATCGGATGATCGCCAGCCGCGCTAACCGGCAGCTTACGTACCTGCAGAAAAATGCAGGAAAAAAACTGCGGCTTCTGAGGTCGCGGAAATGGGATGGTCTGGTTCATTATGGTTGGTGAATGGCTGCTGGCGCAGCGGGCCTAATTTAACCTGATTTTTTTTCAACCCAATCCTGCGAGCGACACCGCTCGTCAGAAACCATCAAGGAGATCCTCAGATGAACACCATTACGACCAAAGACGGCACAACGATTTTCTACAAAGACTGGGGCACAGGGCAGCCGATCGTCTTCAGCCATGGGTGGCCGCTCAGCGCGGACGACTGGGACACCCAGATGTTGTTCTTCGGCCAGCGTGGCTATCGTGTGATCGCGCACGACCGCAGAGGTCACGGGCGTTCCACGCAAACCTGGGATGGCAATGACATGGACACCTACGCCGACGATCTGGCAGCGCTGACGGAAAAGCTGGATCTGCGGAATGCGATCCATATAGGACACTCTACCGGTGGCGGAGAGGTTGCGCGGTACATCGGGCGGCATGGCACGAAGCGGGTTGCCATGGCGGTGCTGATCAGCTCGGTGCCACCGCTGATGCTGAAGACGGACAAGAATCCTGGCGGCTTGCCGATGACAGTGTTCGACGGACTGAGGACGGCACTTGCCGCAAATCGGCCGCAGTTTTACTGGGACACCACGCTGCCGTTCTACGGATACAACCGGCCTGGCGCGACGATTTCAGAAGGGATCCGGGGCCACTGGTTTTTCCAGGGAATGATGGGAGGAATGAAGGCGCACTTCGATTGCATCAAGGCCTTCTCGGAGACGGACTTTACTGAGGACCTGAAGAAGTTCGATGTTCCCACCCTTATCCTGCACGGCGACGACGATCAGATCGTGCCCATCGGCGCGGCGGGTCTGATGTCGGCAAAGATCGTGAAGAACGCCACGCTGAAGGTGTATCCGGGCTACCCGCACGGAATGTTCACCACGCACGCGGACGAGATCAACGCCGATCTGCTCTTTGCCGAAGGCTTTGATGTTGTCCGTTGCTGTGAGGTGCGTGATGTACTTGATGCTCTTGTAACCGAGCTGGCGCGGCACGCGCATGCGCAGCGGTCCGCCAAACCCGACGGGCAGGTCGCCGTCGTTCATGCCCCAGGTGAGGAAAGTGTGGGGATGGAGAGCGTCGGCCATATCGAGGCTGTCCCACCAGTCGGTTTGGATGGAGCGGTACACAATGTAGCGCGTCTGGGGCAGGACGCCGACGGCGCTGAGAACTTCGCTGAGGGGCGTGCCGATCCACTCGGCGATGTAGGACCAGCCTTCTTCGCAGGCGACTTCGGTGATCTGGCTGCGGAAGGGAAGGCTCTTGATGTCGGAGAGCGAGAGCGAGGCAGGGTTGGAGACCATGCCGTCGACGGTGAGTCGCCAGTCAGAGAAGCCAGTGGCCTCATGGCGTTTGAAGGCGTCGCTGGGCGGCGCGACCTCGTTGGCGAAGGGCGCTTTGGAGATCATGCTTCGGGGAAACTCGCGTGCTGGGGCGTGGCTGGCGAGAAGGCGCTGCGCCGCGTAGGTGAGGGTTTCGCCGGGACCATAGAGTCCGCTGTGATCAGGCGGGATGAGCCCATAGCGACGAGCAATGTGAGTGGCGGCGGTGAGGCCGGCTGCGCCTGCGGTCGCAGCGAGTCCGGTGGCGATGAGCTGGCGGCGTGTGATGGGAGTCATCGGCGGTCGGTCCTCATGCGCGCGGGTGGGGGTTCGACGACGCGGCCGGTGATCATGGCGCGCATGCGGGTTTTAAATCCGGCAAGGACGATCATCGTGACGTGAACGATAACGAAGAGCAAAAGCAGCCAGGAGATGAAGAAATGCAGAGTCCGCGCGGTCTGACGGCCTCCAAGAAGGATGACGGACCAGGGAACGGCGGCGGTGAAGGCGGGCGACATGGCGAGGCCAGTCCAGATCACGAGAGGAAAGAGGACGAAGATGACGGCGATGTAGGCGGTGCGCTGGAGCACGTTGTAGGAGTGGGCTCCAGGTTCGCCAGGCGGCGCGCGGTGGAAGGACTTCGCGAGGACGCGGCGGAAGGAGCTCCAGGAGCGGTCGCCTTTTTCGGGGAGCAGGTTGCGGCGGAAATGGCCGGTGAAAAGGCCGTAGAGGCCATAGGCGAGGCCGGCGATCACGACGACCCAGGCAGCCTGAAAGTGGAGGGCGCGGCTCCAGCCGTTCTGGTCGGGCATGACGTAGTGGTAGCCGGTAGGCACCGTGTCGCGCGAGGAGGGAATGGGGATGGTGAAGAGTGGACGCGTCATGACGTTGCCGACTTCGCCCCAGTAAAAGCGCGGGTGGGAGATGACGATTTCTCCGCCGGTGATGAGCAGGGCGAAGAAGCAGAGCACGGTGATCCAATGGGTCACGCGGACGAGAGCCGCGTGGCGAGGGGTGCGCAGTTTAGGTGGGGAGGCAGTGGCTGCCACGAGGGCAGCATAGCACGACAGGCGAGGCTCTTTCCCGGTTGTTCAATCGTACCCTGACGCGATCCTCGTTCCGGCAAGTCGCGCCATGCCATCGGCTACGCCGCGCGTTTGCGGGGACTGGATCGCCGGCCTTTGGAAGAGCCGGCGTTTTCGAGGCTTTTGCGCAGTGCGTCCATGATGTTCACGACTTTCGCGGGCTGTTTTTTGGGTTCGGGTTCGGGCAGGTGCTTGCCTTTGCGCTTCGCGTTGACCAGCTTCAGCACAGCCGCTTCGTAGTCGTCTTTGTACGCCGCCAGATCGAACTTCGAAGTGCTGCCGCTGATGAGCTGTTTGGCGAGGGAGAGTTCCTGCGCGGTGACGGAGGGTTCTTTGATGCCGGAAAGGACGGATTTCGCGTCGCGTAGCTCTTCGGCATAGCGCAGGACGTAGAGCATGAGTCCTTTTTGCTTCGGATCGGGCGGCGGCGCGAGCGCAACGAGGTGTTCGCGGCCGCTGAAGGCGACTTCGCCTATGCCGCAGCTGTCGGTGTCGTCGAGCGCGCGGCGCATGATAGCGAGCGCTTTGGACTGCGCTTCGTCTTTCGGCGCGACGAAGTAGGGGCGGTCGTACAGCTGCGGCGCAAGTTCGCTGCTTTTGACGAACTGGCGGATTTCGAGCGTGGTGGCTGTGGGCAGGCGCAGCGCCTGCAGCTCTTTGGGGTCGATTTCGATGAACCGGTTGCGGGCGTACTCGAAGCCTTTCACGATGTCGGCGCTGTCGACGGTTTCGCCTTCGTCGACGTTCTGGTGATGGATGCGGTGATGGCTTTTGCGGTCGATCTGGTGGAATTCGACCTGGCGGGGCGGATTGGAAGCCGGATAAATGCGGACGGCGATGGAGACGAGCGAAATCTGGATGGAACCGGACCAGGTGGGACGCGCAGGCATGGTTGCTCCTTGCAAGGTGGGATGCGGAGACAGGCGACAGAAGACAGGAGACCGGGAAAAAGCTACAGCACGCGGCGGACGGCGCGGCGAACGGAGTCGGTGGCGACTCCATAGGCGGCGTGGGTGACCCATTCGCTGATGCGTTCCTGGGTGGGCTGCTGTCCGGGAGGAGCGGCGAGGCCGAGTTTTGGCAGCAGCGCCTCGTGGGTGATGCGGTTGAGGGTGATGCCGAAGGCCGCACCGCGCCAGGCGGCGAAGGAGGGCTCGATTTCGACCAGAGCGCCGTAGGCGGCGCCGGCGAGTGCTCCGAAGATCCAGTGAATGCCCTGCAGGGCGAGTTCGCGCTGGTCGGCGGGAAGACGGCGGCCAGCGACATTTTCGGCGAGAACGACGGGCGGCGGCGTCTGGCCTTCGACGCGCGGAGGCAGGATCTTTTCGGCAATCATTTTGGCGCCGGCGCCGGCGAGGCCGCCGATGAATCCAGCGAAGAGGCCTTTGGCGATGCTGCGCTTGCGGTTGGTGGTGCTCGTCGTGCTCATAGGCAGTCGGGATGAGGATAGTCCAAAAAGCAAGCGAAAAGCGAGCCGGGGCGGTCAGGAAGAGACTGCGCGGCGCGGTGCGGCGTTCGGGGTTGCCTTCGTTGCGCTGCTAGAATTTGAGGAACGATGAAATGTCCTTACTGCGGGTTTGCGCAGGACCGCGTGATCGATTCGCGCGAGAGCAGAGAAGCCGACTCGATCCGCAGGCGGCGCGAGTGCGAGAAGTGTAACCGCCGGTTTACGACCTACGAGCGGATCGACGAGATCCCGTACATGGTGGTGAAGAAGGACGGGCGGCGGGAGAAGTTCGAGCGCAAGAAGGTGCTGGACGGGCTGCTGGCCGCGTGCCAGAAGCGGCCCATTTCCGCCGGCAAGCTGGAACAACTGGTGGATGAGATTGAGACGTTCGTGACCGAGTCGACGGAGCGCGAGCGGACGACGGCGGAGATTGGGGCACAGATCATGGATCGGCTGAAGATGCTGGATACGGTGGCGTATATCCGGTTCGCCAGCGTCTATCGGGACTTCAAGGACGTACGGGAGTTCAAGGATGAGCTGGAGCAGTTGCTGACGCACCACAGCGAAAAGCGAGTGAAGGGCGAGCGGAAGACGAGCTAGAGGCGAGCGAAAGGCGTTTAGCGAGGGACTTTTAGCAAGAAACTTTTAGCGAAAGACGTTTAGCGAGGGACGTTTAGCCGAAAGCTGGTAGCTGGTGGCTAGCAGCTGGTAGAGGAGAGATGTGGGGAAGACGCATACAGTCACGCTGATTCCGGGGGATGGGATCGGGCCGGAAGTCACGGACGCGGTGGTGCGGATTCTTGAGGCGACGGGCGTGCAGTTCGCGTGGGAGCGGTTTGCGGCGGGCGCGGGCGCGTTTGAGAAGCATGGCGAGTACATTCCGAAGGAGCTGATCGCGTCGATCGAGCGGAACCGGGTTGCGCTGAAGGGGCCGGTGACGACACCAGTGGGCGGAGGGTTTCCGTCAATCAACGTGACGCTGCGCAAGAAGTTTGAGCTGTATGCGAATTTCCGGCCCATTAAGAATTTGCCAGGGCTGGAGACGCGGTATCCGGGTGTTGACCTGATCATCATTCGCGAAAACACCGAGGGGTTGTATGTCGGCCTGGAGCATGAGGTGGTGCCGGGCGTGGTGGAGTCGCTGAAGGTGATCACGGAGAAGGGGTCGACGCGGATTGCGAAGTTCGCGTTTGAGTACGCAGCCAAGCATGGGCGGCGGAAGATTCACGCGATCCACAAAGCGAACATCATGAAGATGTCGGACGGATTGTTTTTGCGGTGCGCGCGCGATGTGTCGAAGGGGTATCCGGACATCGTGTACGGCGAGCACATTATCGATAACACCTGCATGCAGCTGGTGATGAATCCTTATCAATATGACACGCTGCTGCTGGAGAACCTGTACGGCGATATTGTGAGCGACCTGTGCGCGGCCTTTGTGGGCGGGCTGGGGCTGGTGCCGGGAGCGAATCTGGGAGCGGAGGCGGCGATTTTCGAGGCGGTGCACGGGTCGGCGCCGGATATTGCGGGGAAGGATGTGGCGAACCCGACAGCGCTGCTGCTGTCATCGGTGCTGATGTTATGGCACCTTGGCGAGGCGGGCGCGGCGGAGCGGGTGCAGACGGCGGTGGAGAAGGTCTATACAGAGAAGAAGACGCTGACGCGGGATGTGGGCGGATCGGCGGGGACGCGGGCGTTTGCGGACGCGGTGATCGAGGCAGTGAACAGTGATCAGTGATCAGGAGCCCGGAGTCAAGAGACAGGAGACAGGAGGCGGGAGACGATGAGAGCGCAAAGGTTGGTGGTCTTCGCGTGCGTGGCGGTGCTGGCGGTCGCGGGGTGCAAGAAGCAGAGCGCGACGAGTGCGGCGCCGGTGTTCACGACGATTGACTGGTCGACGGCGGGTGCGATTCAGGGGACGGTGCACGACTCGAAGGCGCCGCCGATGCCGGTGCAGATCGACATGAATCAGGATCCGGCGTGCACGCTGGGGCCGACGGTCTTCAGCGAGCAGGTCGTGGTGAGCAATGGGGGCGGGTTTCAGAATGTCTTCATCTATATAAAGGATGGGCTGGGGAATAAGGTGTATGCGGCGCCGACGACGCCGGTGGACATCGACCAGAAAGGCTGCCGGTATATTCCGCATGTGGTGGGGGTGATGGTGGGGCAGCCGGTGCGGTTCACGAACAGCGACCCGACGATGCACAACATTCATATGGTGCCGACGGTCCAGGGGAATCCGGCGGTGGATATTTCGCAGGCGCCGGCGGGCGGGACGAACGGGCCGCAGGACGAGCGGACGTTTGCGAAGGCGGAGCTGATGATTCCGGTGCGGTGCAACAACCATCCGTGGATGCAGGCGTTCATTAATGTGTCGGCGAATCCGTTCTACGCGGTGACGGACGTGGCAGGGCGCTACTTCATCAAGGGTTTGCCGCCAGGGACGTACACGGTGGTGGCGGATCAGGAGCAGCTGGGGCAGCAGACGGCGACGGTGACGGTTCCGGCACAGGGGACGGTGACGCAGGATTTTACTTACTGAGAACCAGCCCAGTTCGACTCGTTGGTTTGCGCCAACCCGCGTAGGGCAGGCTGTTCAGGCGGACACGCTTCCCGCACAAGCAGGTGACTATGGTGGTGTCGCTCGTCACCGGAGAGCGCTGAGCGCGCGCGCGTTGCATTTACACTATCGACACAGGCGTTCAGCAGGTGGGGTTTTGTTGTGTGTGGCCTGCGGTGTATCTGCAGAAGGCGACGGAGATGCGGCAGAAGATTGGGATTTTGGGGGCTACCGGGATGGTGGGGCAGCGGTTCATCCAACTGCTGGAGCACCATCCGTGGTTTGAAGTGGGGTGGCTGGCGGCGAGCGACCGGTCGAGTGGGAAGCCGTACGGCGAGGCGGCGCGGTGGAAGCTGGACACGGCGCTGCCGGAGCGGATTGCCGCGATGCCGGTTTCTCCAGCGACGCCGGAGGGCGCGCCGCGCGTGATCTTTGCCGCGCTGGACGCGGATATCGCGCGCGAGCTGGAGCCGCGGTTTGCGGCAGCGGGATGCGCGGTGATTACCAACTCAAGCGCGTTCCGGATGGAGCCGTCGGTGCCGCTGGTGATCCCGGAGGTAAATGCGGAGCATCTGGCGCTGGTGGAGAACCAGACGTGGCGGAAGGAGTCGGGCGGGTACATTGTGACGAATCCCAACTGCTCGGCGATTGGGCTGGTGATGGCGCTGAAGCCGCTGGCGGAGCGGTTCGGTGTCGAGGCAATTTTTGTGAGCACGATGCAGGCGGTGAGCGGCGCGGGGTATCCGGGCGTGGCTTCGCTGGACATTCTGGGGAATGTGGTGCCGTTCATCAAAAATGAAGAAGAGAAGATGGAGGCGGAGACGCTGAAGCTGCTGGGGCGGCTGAATGGGCGGGTTGTGGAACCGCTGGCGGCGAAGATGACGGCGCACTGCAATCGGGTGGCGGTGGAGGATGGGCACACAGAGAGCGTGAGCGTGAAGCTGGGGAAGAAGGCGACGCGCGAGGAGATGATGGCGGCGTGGGCGGAATTTGCTCCGCTGGCCGGGAGGGATTTGCCGACGGCTCCGGCACAACCGGTGGAATTTGTGACGGC
>JBEKIN010000245.1:0-6777 GCA_050011735.1 Acidobacteriaceae bacterium
CGCCCCGCAGGATGAACCACATCTTCGTCGCCGGATCGCCCTCGCGAAACAGCGCCGTGCCCGCAGGCGCCGAAACCTCTTCGGCATGCGTCGCCAGCCATTCGAGCTCGCTGTCAGTCAGCCCCTGCAGCGGCGCTACGCGCCGGAGCGCGTCCACAATCTCCGGCAGCGGAGTCTTTTGGGTTTCCCACGCGAGGGCCTGGGTTGGGGCCGCGGTTTGAACCGGCAGATCGGTCGCAGTCGATGACTCCATATGCCCTCCCTGGGGTTGACTTCCTATGCCACGATGCTAAACGAACAGTTCCCGGCGCGCTTTCCAGGCCGATTAATTTGCGTGCGGCCGCACCATCTCCGTCTGCCGCAGTGGCGTTTTGTCGATCGTCGCGTTCAGCCGGTCCGTACTCACCGGGACCACCGTCCGCAGTATCACGCTGCCGTCTTCATCCAGCAGCAGCACCGTAAAGCCCCCCGCCGCGACATGAAACTGCGCCCGCGCCGCGGCCATTGCCTTCGCGTCCAGGATCGTATACGGCGAATCGGCCGGCGTCGTCACCTGCCGCCCATCCGGAACGATCGGCGTATACAGCACGAACCGGTCCATCATGTCGTCCGCCGCCTCATCCAGCATCGCCACTTGCCGCCGCAACCGCGGATCGTCGCCATTCGGGCTGAAAACCAGCAGTGGCCGATAGCATCCCTTCATCGCCGCCAGCGACTTCGGCACCACCGCGCATGTGGGACGCGCCTGAGCATAACCTGTGGCCCCCAACAGGACCATAACCACTGCGCCGATCAAATGCCGTCCACTCATCGATCTCGCTTCAATAACACGCGCAGCGCCAGGTACTATCACCTGTACCCTGCAACCTGTACCCTTGTCACCTGACTTCAGGCGGTCACCGGCTCTGTCTCCGTCGCCGGCTGAGGCACTCCATCCTTCACTACCACCGGATCGAGGAACGGCATCGCCGCCCGCAGCCGCGCGCCCACCTCTTCCACCTGCAGACCGGCCTCCTGCTTCCGCATCTCGGTGAAGTTCTTCCGCCCCGTCTTGTTTTCTTCGATCCATTTCTTCGCGAACGTCCCGTTCTGGATCTCCGTCAGCAGCTTCTTCATCTCCGCGCGCGTCTCATCCGTCACAATTCGCGGACCCGCCGTGTAGTCGCCGTACTCCGCCGTGTCCGAAATCGAATACCGCATATACGCAAGCCCGCCGCGATACATCAGGTCCACGATCAGCTTCAGCTCATGCAGGCACTCGAAATACGCGATCTCCGGCTGATATCCGGCCTCCACCAGCGTGTCGAACCCCGCCTTCACCAGCGCCGATGTCCCGCCGCACAGCACCGCCTGCTCGCCGAACAGATCCGTCTCCGTCTCTTCGGCAAAGGTCGTCTCCAGAACGCCGCCGCGCGTGCCGCCGATCCCCTTCGCATAGGAAAGCGCCTGCTTAAGCGCATGTCCCGAAGCATCCTGATGCACCGCCACCAGGCAGGGAACGCCTCCGCCCTCGATGAACACCTCGCGCACGCGATGGCCTGGGCCCTTCGGCGCCACCATCGACACATCCACTTCCGCCGGCGGCTGGATCGCCCCAAAGCGAATGTTGAACCCGTGCCCGAACATGATCGTCTTGCCCTTCTTCATGTGCGGCGCAATTTCCTTCGCGTACGTCTCACCCTGCGAGTGATCCGGCGTCAGGATCATGATCACGTCGCCCCACGCCGCTGCATCGCTCACGCGGGTCACCTGCAAGCCGGCCTTCTTCGCCTTCTCCACGGACTTGCTCGTCGCCGGCAATCCCACCCGCACCTCCACGCCCGAATCCTTCAGATTCAGCGCGTGCGCATGCCCCTGCGATCCATACCCAATCACAGCGACCTTCTTCTGCTGGATCAGCGACAAATCCGCGTCCTGATCGTGATACGTCTTCGCCATTGTGTTCCTTTTCTGATTACGAAATTTCCCTGCGACGCTAACCCGAATCTGATTTAGTGTTTCTCTGCTTTGCTTTTCTATCCGCTATCCGCTATCCGCTGTCCGCTAAACGCCGTCCGCTGTCCTAACCCCCAAACCCTGTCTCCTCCGCCATCAGCACATCGCTCGCGCTGCCCACTTCTTCGGCCTTCAGCTCATCCGGCGTCTCCAGGCCCGGGACCCGCATCGCCTCCAGCACCCGGCTGGTGTGCTGACCACGCCGCATCACCATCCGCCCCGTGCGCGAAATCTCGAGGATCCGATCGCCGTTCTCATTCAGCACCTGGATCAGCCCCTCGATCTTGCTCTCCACGCCCGTAATCTCGATCATCATCGACTCCGGCGCCAGATCCACAATCCGCGCCCGGAAAACTTCCACCAGCTCGAAGACCATCGACCGCGTCTTGGGAGTCGCCGCCACTTTGATCAGCGCCAGTTCCCGCGCCACGTGCGACAGCTGGCCCACATCGTCCACCTGCAGCACATTTTCCAGTTTATAGAGGCTCGCCGCGATCCGGTGCCCCGCCGTCGGCGACGCATCGCAGACAATCGTCATCCGCGACACGCCCACCTTCTCCGAATGCCCCACCGTCAGCGACACAATATTGATGTTCAGCCGCCGAAACAGCGACGCGACCCGCGTCAGCACGCCCGGCTTGTCTTCCACCAGCGCTACGAATGTATGAAGCACCGTGCTACCTCCCTCTTCAGTCTCTTCGTTCGACGCGGACTCATGAAAAAGATCGGTCCGAATTTTATTCCCAAAGCGGCGAGAAAAAGGCGACCTCCACCGTAGTCAATCTGAAGCGTCTGACCCAAAGGGCGGACTCGAAGGAGCGATACTGCAAGAATCTGAGAGCCCGGAATACGGAGATCCAGATCGCCCTGCACGTAAAGGGCGGCGTCATCGAGCCAGACAACACCGCGACCCACCCGGGTGTCTGAGCTGACGCAATTGCCGCCGTGCAGCAAAACCCTATACTCCGTCCGACTTGGGACGCTCATCACTAATCGTGTGCCGTCTCGACCAACGGATTCTTCTCCGGCCGCCGAATCATCTCGTGCAGCGCCGACCCCGCCGGAATCATCGGATAAACCGAGTCCTCCTTCTCGACCAAAAAGTTAATCACGAACGGCCCCTTGTGGCCGCGCGCTTCCGCAACTGCGGGCAGCACCTCCGCCCGCGTCTTCACTGCTCTCCCGCGAATCCCGTGCGCCTCCGCGAGCTTCACAAAATCGGGACTCAGCAGCGGCGTCGACTGATAATTCTTCTCGTAGAAAAATTCCTGCCATTGCCGCACCATCCCCAGATAGCCGTTGTTCACCACCGCGATATTCAGGTCCAGCTCTTCCTGCGCCGCGGTCGACAGCTCCGCCGCCGTCATCTGGAACCCACCATCGCCCGCCACCACCCACACTTCCTTGTCCGGACAAGCAATCTTCGCCCCAATCGCCGCCGGCAGCGCAAATCCCATCGTCCCCAAACCGCCCGACGTGATCAGCGTCCGTGGCTCATCGTGCTTGTAATACTGCGCCTCCCACATCTGATGCTGCCCCACGTCCGTGACGACAATCGCCTTGCCCTCGGTCGCGCGCCACAAATCGTGCATCACATGTGCCGCATACAAATGCCCGCTGTCCGGCAGATTGCTGATGTCGCGCACCGCGCACTCGCCCTTGCTCGCCTCAATCTCCTTCACCCACGCGCTCTCGCGTTTTGCATCACGCGGAGCCAGATGCGGCAGCAGCGCCTCCAGCGCCTCTTTTAGATCCCCGATCAGCGCAACATCCACCTTTACATTTTTGTTGATCTCCGCCGGATCCACCTCGATGTGAATCTTCTTCGCGTTCGGCGCATACGTCGCCAGCGTTCCCGTCACGCGATCGTCAAACCGCATCCCGCACGCGATCAGCAAATCCGATTGCTGGATCGCCTCGTTTACCCACGCCTCGCCATGCATCCCCATCATCCCCAGCGACAGCGGATGCGACGCCGGAAATCCGCCCAGCCCCAGCAGAGTAGACGCCACCGGAATCCGCATCCTCTCCGCCAGCGTGCGCAACTCGGCGCCCGCCCTCGACTGCAGCACCCCGTGCCCTGCGAGAATCACCGGCTTTTTCGCGTTCCGAATCAGCTCCGCCGCCTGCAGAATCGCCGCCGACTCCGTCTTCAGCATCGGGTGCGGACGATGCGGCTTCGGCGCCGCCGCCGCAAAATCGAACTCCGCCGAAGCCTGCTGCGCGTCCTTCGTGATGTCCACCAGCACCGGCCCTGGTCGCCCCGACTTCGCCACCAGAAACGCCTCGCGGATCACCGGCGCCACATCCTCCGCCCGCGTCACCACATAATTGTGCTTCGTCACCGGCAGCGTGATGCCCGTGATGTCCACTTCCTGGAACGCATCCGTCCCCAGCACCTTGCTCGATACCTGACCCGTGATGCACACCATCGGTACCGAATCGAGCATTGCCGTCGCAATTCCCGTCACCAGATTCGTCGCGCCCGGCCCCGACGTCGCCACCGCCACGCCCACCTTGCCCGACGCCCGCGCGTATCCATCGGCCATATGCGCCGCGCCCTGCTCATGCCGCACCAGCACGTGACGAATAGGAAACTTCCGCAGTGCATCGTACGCAGGCAAAATCGCCCCACCTGGATACCCAAACACCACATCGACGCCCTCACCCTCCAGCGTCGCCCAAATAATCTCCGACCCCGTCAGCCGCGTCCCGTTCACCGCGCGACCCGAAGCAGTCGTGTTCCCAGCGTGACTCGAATTCTGTTTCGCCGTTCCTTGATTCTTCGAGGCCATCGTGTCCCCTTCCTGGCTCGCTATCCCCTACACCCTGTCCCCTATACCGGCTTCTCAGTTCGTGACTGCACCCTGCGCCGCCGACGAAACCGAATCGGCGTATCTCCGAAACACTCCCCGCGCAAACCGTGGCGCCGGCTTCTTCCACTGCGCCAAACGTAACTGCAACTCCGCATCCGAAATCTCCACGTCCAGCTTCCGGCTCGGAATATCGAAATGAATCATGTCGCCTTCGCACACAGCCGCGATCGGCCCACCCACCGCGGCCTCGGGGGCCACATGGCCCGCCATCAGCCCGCGCGTCGCGCCGGAGAATCGTCCGTCCGTCAGCAGCGCCACAGTGTCGCTCAGCTCATCGATCCCCGCCACCGCGCCTGTCACCGACAGCATCTCCTGCATGCCCGGCCCGCCCACCGGCCCCTCGTAGCGAATCACCATCACGTCGCCCGGCTTGATCTTTCCTGACTCCACCGCATGAAACGCCGCGTGCTCGGAGTCGAACACCCGCGCCGGCCCGCGATGCTCCAGCCGCTTGTGCCCCGCCACTTTGATCACGCATCCTTCCGGCGCCAAATTGCCCTTCAGGATCACGAGTCCGCCCGTCGGCTTCAGCGCCTTGTCGAGCGGACGAATCACATCCTGCCCCGCCGACTCCTTCGCAGCCGACGCTTCTTCCGCCAGCGTCTTGCCCGTCACGTTCAGGCACTCGCCATGCAGCAGCCCAGCCTCGATCAGTCTCTTCGCCAGCAACCGGCTCCCGCCCGCCGCCTGATAATCCACCGCCACATATTTGCCGCCTGGCTTCAGATCGCACAGCAGCGGCGTCTTCCGGCTGATGCGGTCAAAATCGTCCACCGTCAGCGGAATTCCCATCTCATGCGCAATCGCGAGGAAGTGCAGCACCGCATTCGTCGATCCGCCGCTCGCCGCCACGCTGGCAATCGCATTCTCCACGGCTTTCGGCGTGATGATCTGGCTCGGCTTCACGCCCTTGCGCACCAGCTCCATCACCAGCCGCCCCGCCTCGCGCGAAGCCTCCAGCTTCTCGGCAAGAAACGCCGGCACACCCGACAACCCAATCGGCGAAATCCCCAAAAACTCGCACGCCATCGCCATCGTGTTCGCCGTGAACTGCCCGCCGCACGCCCCCGAGCCCGGACACGCATTCGCTTCAACAGCCTCGAGCCCCGCATCGTCCAGCTTGCCCGCCGCGTGCGCGCCCACTGCCTCAAACACATCCTGCACGGTCAGGTCTTTGCCGTTCAGATGTCCCGGCGCAATCGACCCGCCGTACAGCATCAACCCAGGAATATCCAGCCGCGCCAGCGCCATCACCGTCCCCGGCATGTTCTTGTCGCAGCCGGCAATCGCCACCAGTCCGTCAAACTGATTCCCGCGCGTTACCAGCTCGACGGAATCCGCGATCACCTCGCGGCTGATCAGCGACGCTTTCATCCCCTCGGTGCCCATGGTGATCCCATCGGAAATCGTGATCGTGTTGAACTCCATCGGCGTCCCACCCGCCTCGCGGATCCCCTGCTTCACCGCCTCCGCCAGCGTGCGCAGATGAAAATTGCACGGCCCAATCTCCGTCCACGTATTCGCGATCCCGATAATCGGCTTCCGCAAATCCTCGGGCGTGAACCCCACCGCCCGCAGCATCGCCCGCGCCGGCGCGCGGCTCGTCCCTTCCGTCAGCGCAATCGAATACAGCTTCCCCGACCCATTTCCACCGCTCTTGCCATTCCCACTCATGCCTGCGCGCCTTCCGTTGACTGCGGTTTCACCCAAAACGCCGCATCGTGCTGCTTCTCAAATTGATCCAGCTCCGCCGCATGCCGCAGCGTCAGCCCGATATCGTCCAGACCCTCCAGCAGGCAATCCCGCCGGAATGGATCAATCGTGAAGCTCGTTTCGAGCCCCTGCTCATCGCGAATCGTGTTTTCCTTCAGCGACACCGTCAATTGGTAACCGTCACGGCTACTTG